>JAYUBO010000265.1:0-3824 GCA_043740815.1 Frankiales bacterium
GCCGGCCAGCTCCTCGGCGTCGTCGGCCTGGCCCGGCACCGCGTCGTCGAACAGCACCAGCGGGTGCAGGTTGCCGTCGCCGGCATGGAAGACGTTGGCCACCCGCAGCCCGACTTCATCTGCCATCCGGGCGATCTCGTCGAGCACCTGGGGCAGCTGCGTCCGCGGGATCACGCCGTCCTGGACGAAATAGGCGGGGCTGATCCGACCGACGGCGGCGAAGGCGGATTTGCGGCCCTTCCACATCAGGGCTCGCTCGGCAGCGTCCTGGGCGATCCGGGTCTCAAAAGCGTTCCTAGCCAGGCAGAGCTGCTCGACCTGCACGAACTGCGCCTCGACCTCGACCTTGGGACCGTCTAGCTCGATGATGAGGACGGCGACGGCCCCGTTGGGGTAGCCACATTTCACGGCCGCCTCGGCCGCCTCGATGGCGAGGGCGTCCATCATCTCGATCGCCGCCGGCAGGACGCCGGCGGCGATGATGTCGCTGACCGCGCCGCCGGCATCGGCGACGCTATGGAAGCCGACCAGCATCGTCTGCACGGCCTCAGGGACCCGCACCAGCCGCAGTGTCAGCTCCGTTGCCACGCCGAGGGTGCCCTCGCTGCCGACGAACGCACCGAGCAGGTCATAGCCCGGGTGCTCCGGGGCGCTGCCCCCCAGATGCACCACCGAGCCGTCGGAGAGCACCACCTCGGCGCCCATCACATGGTTGACGGTGAAGCCGTACTTCAAGCAGTGCGCCCCGCCGGCGTTCTCCGCGACGTTGCCGCCGATGGAGCAGACCTGCTGGGAGGAGGGATCGGGCGCATAGGCCAGGCCGTACGGCGCAGCGTCCCGAGTCACCCAGAGGTTGATGACGCCGGGCTCGACCACCGCGCGGGCGTTGTCCGGGTCGACGCTGAGGATCTGCCGCAGCCGGGAAAGCACGATCAGCACCCCCTCGGCGACCGGCAGGGCGCCGCCGGACAGGCCGGTGCCCGAGCCCCGTGCTACGTACGGGACGCCAAATTTGGCGCAGAGCCGGACCGTCTCGACCACGTCCTGCCGGCTCTCGGCGAGCACCACGACGCCGGGCGAGACGCGGAAATTGGCCAGGCCATCGCACTCGTAGGTGCGCAGCTGGGTCGGGTCGGTCAGCACCCGGTCAGGGCCGAGGGCGGCCCGCAGCTGCGCCGACAGGCGCTCGACGACGGGGGTGGTCAGGTGTTCGACGAGAGCAGTCATATCAGCCGATCCGCTCGTACGCCGGCAGGGTCAGGAACTCCACGAAATCATCGGCTAAGGCGACCTGGTCGAACAGCTCCCGCGCCTCGTCGTAGCGTCCTGCGGCGTAGGAGACGTCGCCGATCGCCTCGCGGACCTTCTCGAGCTCCTCGACCTCCACCTGGCGGACCCACTCGGCAGTGATCGCGGTGCCCTCCTCGGTCGACACACCGTTATGCACCCACTGCCAGATCTGCGACCGGCTGATCTCGGCGGTCGCCGCGTCTTCCATCAGGTTGAAGATCGCGACGGCGCCGGAGCCGCGCAGCCATGACTCGAGGTACTGCATCCCGACACTGACGTTGTTGCGCACACCGGCCTCGGTGATGTGTCCCGGGGTCGCCTTGGCGTTCAGCAAATCCGCTGCGGTCGTGGTCACCTCGTCGCGGCGGCGGTCCAGCTGGTTGGGCCGGTCGCCGAGCTTGGCGTCGAAGACCTCCATCGCGGTCGGCACCAGGTCGGGGTGGGCCACCCACGAACCGTCAAACCCGTCGTCGGCCTCGCGCGTCTTGTCGGCCTTGACCGCGGCGAGCGCTGCGTCGTTGACCTCGGCGTTACGGCGGTTGGGGATGAACGCGGCCATGCCGCCGATGGCGTGCGCACCGCGCGCGTGGCAGGTCTTGACCAGCAACTCGGTGTAGGCCCGCATGAACGGCACGGTCATCTTAACGTCGGCCCGATCGGGCAGCTGGAACTCATCGCCCCGCGACCGGAACTTCTTGATCATCGAGAAGATGTAGTCCCAGCGGCCGGCGTTCAATCCGGCGGAGTGTTCGCGCAGCTCGTAAAGGATCTCCTCCATCTCGAAGGCGCCGGTGATCGTCTCGACGAGCACCGTCGCGCGGATCGTCCCGCGCGGGATGCCGAGTGCCTCCTGGGTCGTCACGAAGATGTCGTTCCAGAGCCGCGCTTCGCGGTGGCTCTCCAGCTTGGGCAGGTAGAAGTACGGTCCGAAGCCCTTCTCGATGGCCACCTTGGCGCTGGTGGTCATGTAGAGGCAGAAGTCGAACAGCGAGCCGGACACCGCTTCGCCGTCGACGAATAGGTGCCGTTCGGTCAGGTGCCATCCCCGCGGCCGCACGACGAGGGTGGCGAGCTGCTCACCAAGGGCGTAGGACTTGCCCTCTGGCGAGGTGTAGTCGAGCTGTCGCAGGTAGGCGTCGCGCAGGTTGCGCTGGCCGACCACCAGGTTGTCGAAGGTCGGGCTGTTGCTGTCCTCGAAGTCGGCCATGAAGACCCGGGCACCGGAGTTCAGCGCGTTGATGACCATCTTGCGGTCAGTCGGGCCGGTGATCTCGACTCGACGGTCGACGAGCCCGGGCGCCGCCGACGCCACCTGCCAAGCGGCCGCGCGCACCGAGGCTGTCTCGGCCAGGAAGCCCGGGAGGGCGCCAGCTTGCAGCTCCGCGTCGCGGGTGGCGCGCAGGGCCAACAGCTCGGTCCGCCGCGGACCGAATTCGCGTTGCAGCCGGGCCAGCAGGGTGAGGGCCTCGGCCGTGAGCACCTGGTCGTAGCCCTCACGCCAGTCCGCGCGGACTTCGACACCGGCAACCTCTGGGGGGGCGCTCATGGGAAACTCCTTCGACAGCCTCCGGACGTGACGTCGTCATGATGCGCGACGACACCGCAACACGGCCACCAGGGGCCCGAATCCGGCGGTGACAGACGGGGTAGGCAATACCGTGCGCTTCAGGGCGCGCCCGCACCGGGCGCCGGGGAAGGTGGTGGCCAATGGCCGGTCAGGTGCAGGTCGTCGTCTTCGACGTCAACGAGACGTTGTCGGACATGACGCCGCTGCGTGAGCGCTTCACCGCCGCAGGCGCCCCCGGGACGCTGCTCGAGACCTGGTTCGCCGGCACCTTGCGGGACGGGTTCGCGCTCGCTGCCGCCGGGACAGCGGCGACGTTCCCGCAGGTCGCGGCCGGCGCGATGCGCTCCGTGCTGGCCCTCGAACCGCAGCTCTCGCAGCCCATCGACGACATCGTCGCCTCGGTGTTGGCGGGCTTCCAAGCACTCTCGCTGCACCCCGACGTCGCCGATGGCATGCGGCAGCTGGCCGACGCGGGGCTGCGCCTGGTCACCCTCACCAACGGGTCGGCGGCCCTGGCCGCGAAGCTGTTCGACGCGGCCGGGATAGCCGAGCTGGTCGAGCAGCGGCTGTCGGTCGATGACGCCGGCCGATGGAAGCCGCATCCACAGTCCTACGCCTACGCCGCGCAGCAGTGCGGCGTACCGCTCGAGGCCATGTGCATGGTCGCCGTCCACCCCTGGGACACCGAGGGGGCGAAGCGGGCCGGCATGTTCTCGGCCTGGCTCGACCGCACCGGCGTGCCCTACCCCGAGGCGTTCCTCCCGCCCGACGTGACCGGCCCCGACCTGCCGGCGCTCGCGCGAGCCGTGTTGGCGCTGTAGCGGACGTCAGCGGCGTCCGTCGAGGGTGACGAACAGATAGGGCGCAGCCAGGCAGGGCCCGAGCACCCCGAGGAGCAGGACGAGACCGGGCCTCACCGTTATCCAATCTGTACGACGGGGGGGCCGATCAACACCGGTGTAGTGGC
>JAYUBO010000266.1:0-4015 GCA_043740815.1 Frankiales bacterium
CCCGCTTCAAGGTGATGACGGGGTCGGCGCCGGACTTGTCGCGGCAGCCCTCGAGCGCGCCGTAGACGATCTTCTCGGCGACCGAGCGCTTGCCCGAGAGCAGCACCTTGTTGATCAGGCTGGTGACGAGCGGCGAGCCGTAGACCGGGTCGACGACGAGCGGCCGCTTCGGGGCGGGGCCCTTGCGTGGCATTACTTCTTCTCCATCTTCGCGCCGTACTTGCTGCGGGCCTGCTTGCGGTTCTTGACACCCTGGGTGTCAAGGGAGCCGCGGATGATCTTGTATCGAACGCCGGGAAGGTCCTTCACGCGACCGCCGCGCACGAGCACGATGGAGTGCTCCTGCAGGTTGTGGCCGACGCCGGGGATGTAGGCAGTAACTTCGACGCCGCTGGTCAGGCGTACACGGGCGACCTTGCGGAGCGCGGAGTTCGGCTTCTTAGGCGTGGTCGTGTAGACGCGCGTGCAGACTCCACGACGCTGCGGGCTCCCCTTAAGGGCCGGCGTCTTGGTCTTCTCGACCTTGTCCTGCCGGCCCTTGCGGACCAGCTGCTGGATCGTGGGCAACGCGTCTCCATGTCTTACTAGCGGTACGGAAGTGTCGTACGGACGGGGTGGGTGTGGCTTGACCGTTCGCCGCCCCACGAGGTCGGGCGTGTCGCCCAGCCCGCAGACCCGTGCGCTCGAACCCTGCACGTGGTGGAGTGGCCCCGCCGGCACCCTGGATCGTGCTCAGGTCACGCGGGACGGCCCGGGTCGCCCCAGGCACAAGGGAGAACAGTACCCGCCTGTTCGGCAGGGGTCAAAGCCACGCCTGTCACACCTACTTTGCGCGACCACATACTTTGGCCGGTACGTCGCCACGGGACGCCTTGGGTTGCTTACGTCCTTGGGTTCAGGCGCGGCAGACGGGGCGTCTACCAGGACGCACGCCGGCCGACGCACGGCCGGCGACCCAGCGGGCGACGCACAGCGGGGAATCACAAGCGACGAGGGCCGCCTCCCCGGGAAGCGGCCCTCGTCATCTGTGCTGGCGTACTGGCGTACTGGCGTACCGGCGTACCGGCGTACCGGCTACGAGCGGTACTCGGGGCTCTGACCCCGGCCGTAGTCGTAGTCATCGAGCGGTACGGCGTTCCCGAGACCCCCGCCGAAGGCGAAGTCCGGGTCGTCGTAGCCGGCCATCGAGTAGACCTGCGCACGCGCCTCCTCGGTCGGCTCGACCCGGATGTTGCGGTAGCGATTGATGCCGGTACCAGCCGGGATGAGCTTGCCGATGATGACGTTCTCCTTCAGACCGAGCAACGAGTCACTCTTGGCCTGAATCGCGGCGTCGGTGAGGACGCGGGTCGTCTCCTGGAAGGAGGCCGCGGACAGCCACGACTCGGTCGCCAGGGAGGCCTTCGTGATGCCCATGAGCACGGGACGGCCAGCAGCCGGCTCGCCACCCTCAGCAACGACACGACGGTTCTCGGACTCGAAGACGGACCGCTCCACGAGTGCACCCGGTAGGAACTCCGTGGAGCCGGCCTCGAGCACGTTCACCCGCTTGAGCATCTGCCGGATGATCACCTCGATGTGCTTGTCGTGGATCGACACGCCCTGGGAGCGGTAGACCTCCTGGACCTCGGCCACCAGGTGCAGCTGCACTGCCCGTGGGCCCAGGATGCGGAGCACCTCGTGCGGGTTGACGGCACCGGCGTGGAGCTGCTCACCCACGCTGATGTGGTCACCGTCGGCGTAGTTGAGGCGGGCGCGCTTGGAGACCGGGTAGGCGATCTCCTCGGTGCCGTCATCCGGTACGACCACGACCTTGCGGGTCTTGTCCGTGTCGTCGATGCGGATCCGGCCCTCGACCTCGCTGATCGGGGCGACGCCCTTGGGGGTCCGTGCCTCGAACAGCTCGACGACGCGCGGCAGGCCCTGCGTGATGTCGTCTCCGGCTACACCACCGGTGTGGAAGGTGCGCATGGTGAGCTGGGTTCCGGGCTCACCGATCGACTGGGCGGCGATGATGCCGACCGCCTCGCCGACGTCGACGGCCTTGCCGGTGGCCAGCGAGCGGCCGTAGCACGCCGCGCAGGTCCCGACCTTGGAGTCGCAGGTCAGCACACAGCGAACCTTGATCTCCTCGACCCCCGCCTCGATGAGGGTCGAGATGTTGACGTCGCCCAGGTCGGCACCAGCCGCGAGGACCACCTTGCCGTCCTTCTCGACGTCGGCCGCGAGGGTTCGGGCCCAGACGCTCGTCTCACCGTGGGTGTCCCGAACGAGGGCGCCCTCGGCGTTGCGGGTTGCGATGGCCATGACGATGCCGCGCTCGGTGCCACAGTCCTCGTCCCGGATGATCACGTCCTGTGAGACATCGACCAGCCGACGGGTCAGGTAACCGGAGTCCGCCGTCCGCAACGCGGTGTCGGCAAGGCCCTTGCGGGCGCCGTGCGTCGAGATGAAGTACTCCAGGACGGTCAGGCCCTCACGGAAGTTGGTCTTGATCGGGCGCGGGATGATCTCGCCCTTCGGGTTGGCGACGAGGCCACGCATGCCGGCGATCTGGCGCACCTGCATCATGTTCCCGCGGGCACCGGAGTGGACCATCATCCAGACCGGGTTGTCCCTGGGGAAGTTCTTCTCCATCGCCTCGGCGACCTCGCGGGTGGCTTTGGTCCAGATCTCGATGAGCTCCTGACGGCGCTCCTCGACGGTGATGACGCCACGGGCGTACTGCTTTTCGACCTTCTCGGCCTCACCCTCGTGCTTCTCCAGGATGGCAGCCTTCTCCGAGGGCGTGACGACATCCTCGATGGAGATGGTGACGCCGGAGCGGGTGGCCCAGCGGAAACCGGTCTCCTTCAGGGCGTCGAGCGACGCGGCGACCTGCACCTTCGGGTAGCGCTCGGCGAGGTCGTTGACGATCCCGCCCAGCTCGCGCTTGTCGATCTCACGGTCGACGAAGGGGTAGTCGACGGGGAGCGCCTCGTTGAACAACGCCCGACCGAGGGTGGTCTCGACGCGGGTGATGTCACCGTCCTCGGTGACGGTCCCCACGGGCGGGACCACGTCGCGCAGCCGCAGCGTCACCTTCGCCTGCAGGTCGAGCTCCTTGGCGTCGTAGGCCATCACAGCCTCAGCGAGCGAGGAGAACACCCGGCCCTCCCCCGCGACACCGTCCTTTTGCATCGTGAGGTAGTAGATGCCCAGGACCATGTCCTGCGTGGGCGCCGTGATCGGGCGTCCGTTGGCGGGGCTCAGGATGTTGTTGGAGGACAGCATCAGGATGCGCGCCTCGGCCTGGGCCTCCGCGGACAGCGGCAGGTGGACGGCCATCTGGTCACCGTCGAAGTCGGCGTTGAACGCCGTGCAGACCAGCGGGTGGATCTGGATGGCCTTGCCCTCGACCAGCTGCGGCTCGAACGCCTGGATGCCGAGGCGGTGCAGCGTGGGCGCGCGGTTCAGCAACACCGGGTGCTCGGTGATGACCTCCTCGAGCACGTCCCAGACGACGGGACGCGCCCGCTCCACCATGCGCTTGGCGGACTTGATGTTCTGGGCATGGTTGAGGTCGACGAGCCGCTTCATGACAAACGGCTTGAACAGCTCCAGGGCCATCTGCTTGGGAAGACCACACTGGTGCAGCTTGAGCTGCGGGCCGACGACGATGACCGAGCGGCCGGAGTAGTCGACGCGCTTGCCGAGCAGGTTCTGGCGGAAGCGCCCCTGCTTGCCCTTGAGCATGTCGGACAAGGACTTCAGCGGCCGGTTGCCCGGTCCGGTGACCGGACGACCACGGCGACCATTGTCGAACAGAGCGTCCACGGCCTCCTGCAGCATGCGCTTTTCGTTGTTCACGATGATCTCGGGCGCCCCGAGGTCGAGCAGCCGCTTCAACCGGTTGTTGCGGTTGATGACGCGGCGATACAGGTCGTTCAGGTCGGAGGTCGCGAACCGGCCACCGTCGAGCTGCACCATCGGGCGCAGGTCCGGCGGGATGACCGGGACACAGTCCAGGACCATG
>JAYUBO010000267.1:0-3003 GCA_043740815.1 Frankiales bacterium
CGTCCCCACCGCGGAGTGGCTGCTCGCTGACGCCTGCGAGATCGACACCCTCGTCAGCGCTGGCATCCAGGACTGCGACGTCGTCGTTGCGGCAACCGGCGACGACAAGGTCAACCTGGTCGTGTCGCTGCTCGCCAAGACCGAGTTCGGCGTCGACCGCGTGGTAGCCCGGGTGAACCACCCAAAGAACGAGTGGCTGTTCAACGAGTCATGGGGCGTCGACGTCAGCGTGTCGAGCCCCCGCCTGCTGGCCGCCGTCGTCGAAGAGGCCGTAAGCGTCGGGGACCTCGTACGCCTCATGACCTTCCGCCAGGGCCAGGCCAACCTGGTCGAGCTCACCCTCGCCCCGGACGCCCACCTGGTCGGCAAGACCCTCGCCTCGGTCACCTGGCCGGTCGACAGCGCTCTGGTCGCGATCATCCGTGAGGGCCGGGTCCTCACCCCCTCCCGCGACGGCGCCTTGGAGGCCGGTGACGAGCTGCTGTTTGTCGCGACGACCGAGGTGGAGGAGCAGCTCGACGCCCTCCTTACCCGCTTGCAGGGTGACGAGCCCGACTAGGCCGCCTGCTCCGGAGCTACCGCCGGTACGTCGGCCGCCTTGACCAGCGCCACCGTGTAGAGAGCCGAGCCGATGATCAGCGGCCACTTCACGGCGTTGATCACGACCAGGATGACGAGGTTGTCGGCGGCGGCGTCCCCCACGGAAAGGGCGACTGCCGTGGCGACGCCGGCACGGAGGAAGAACGAGACGCACCAGACGGCCGTGGCCCGAGTGCAGGCGCGGCGCAGCGGCTCGTACTGTCGCCAGACGGCATAGCGGGGGTCGATGGCAGCGAGCGCCAGCGCGACCGCCGGACGCCGGACCAGCAACGAGACCCCGAAGGCCAGGCCCGACCCGGCCGTGATGAGTATCCCGGGCAGGAAGAAGCCCTTTCCCTTGCCTGTGCTGCGCACGATGACGACCGCGAGAAGCAGCCCGAAGAATCCGCTGAACGCCTGCTTGAGCGACTCCCCCCGCACCGTGCGCAGCACGACGACCAGCAGCCCGGACACGACGGCCGCACCGATCGCCTGGTTGCGGGTGGCGAAGAAGTTGGCGAGGACGAAAACGGTCGACGGGACCGAGCTGTCGATCAGGCCCTTCGTGCCACCGAAGACCTCGAGCAGGGTCGCAGTGGTGAGCTCCCTCGGGGCAGGCGCGGGTGCGTCAGCCACCGGTGGGCCGCAGCTCATAAGCCGGGTTGAACAAGGTGGCCTGGCCCTCGCGACGGGTCAGCCGACCACGGGCAACCAGGGTGCGCCCCGGATCGATCCCGCGAATCCTGCGACGGCCCAACCAGACGAGGGTCACGGTGCCGGTGCCGTCGTACAGCTCGGCTTCCAAGGTGGGGACACCGGCCAGTGGACGCAGGACGACCGCGCGCAGGGTGCCGGCGACGCAGACCGGAGACCCGACCGAGCACAGGTTGACGTCGGTGGCACCGATCGAGGAGGTCTCCGAGCGTAGCTCGGCACTGTCGACGTCCTGCTCATCGGCGGTGAAGCGCTGGAAGGCCCGCTTCATCCGGCCCGGCTCGGTACCCACCACCCCAGCGTAGACCGGCCGAAAGGGCAAGCAGGCCTAACGGGTCTCGGTGATCTCCGGGCCGCGCTCCGGCATCTTCAGCCCCGGCTCCTCAGCCAGGGCCGACGCCTCGTCCTGGACGGCCTGCACGGCTTCGACCGGCAGCGTCAGCGGCAGCGGGTCACGAACTGCCATCGGGTCGGTGCCGCGCACCACCACGACCTGCCGCATGGCGTCCAGCAGCGGCGCTGCAGCCGGGTCGTCGGTGGCTCCGGGCCCGGTCACCAGGCCGCGCAGGAACCAGCGGGGGCCATCGACGCCGACGAAGCGTGCGGGGGCAAGGACCACACCCTGCCCGGGTACGTCGGTCGGGACCGCCGCCCTCAGCTCGATGCCGAACCTGCCGTCGGCCTCCTCGGCCTGCCCACCACCGGTCGTCAGGGCGTCGCGGATCTCGGTGCGGACCTCCTGCCAGATGCCCTCGGTCTTGGGGGCGGCGAAGACGTTGAGCTGCAGCGCCGACTCGCCATGGACGAGTGTGGCCGCGACGACCTCTCCCTCCGGGCTGACCTCCAGCCGCACGTCGAGCTCGGGCAGGACGACCACCTGGAGGGCCCCGAGGTCAAGCCGTGGTGTCTGCACCTCGGGCGCGTCAGCGACGTCCCAGGGGCCCTGCGGGCGGGTCCGCGTCGCGAGCCGCTCCTCGTGCTCCGACCGGGCGATCTCGGCGAGCAGCTCCGCGTCCTCGAGGGCACGGTCGTCGTTGTCGAGGTCATCGACGAAGGAGTCGGGGTCGACGTCCGGGTGCTCAGCAACCCCGGCGACCTGGGGGTGACCCTTCTTGCGTCCGAACGCCACTTACTGACCTCCTGCTCGACCGACACCAACGCCGGGACTGCTCACTCGATCTTCGGCCACCTCGGGGCTTACCCCGAAGCCGCCGGTGGACCCGTGCCCACCGGTACCGCGTTCTGTGCTCGTCAGCTCGTCGGTCTCGACCCACACGACCTGCTCGACGCGTTGCACGACGAGCTGGGCCACCCGGTCGAGGCGGCGCAGGTGCACCGTCTCACGTGGGTCGTGGTTGATGACGATCACCGTGATCTCACCCCGGTAGCCCGCGTCGATCGTGCCGGGCGCATTGACCAGCCCGACGCCATGGTGCACTGCCAGGCCGGAGCGGGGGTGCACGAACCCGGCGTAACCGCGGGGAAGGGCGACCGCGATCCCGGTCGGAAGCACGACGCGCTCCCCCGGAGCGATGTCGACGTCGACCGTCGTGACCAGGTCGCAGCCCGCATCGCCCGCCCGGGCGTACGCGGGCAGCGGCACCTCAGGGTCCAAGCGCATCACGGCGACCTCGAGTACCTCCACGGAGCGAGACCGTACCGTGGCCGCATGCCGAACAGCGTGCTCGTCACCGGAGCCAACAGCGGGAT
>JAYUBO010000268.1:0-10403 GCA_043740815.1 Frankiales bacterium
GCGACCGAGCTCGAGGGGCACCCGGACAACGTGGCTGCCTGTCTGCGTGGAGGCCTGACGTTTGCCTGGACCGGTCCGGCCGGAGTGCGGGTCCATCGGGTCGACGTCCACCCAGACGTCGTACCCGTGGCGTTCGTGCCGTCCTCTAAGGCCTCGACGAAGCGGGTTCGCGGGCTGCTGCCCGCTGTGGTCCCGCACGCCGACGCGGCGGCCAACTCTGCCCGGACGGCTCTGCTGGCGCTGGCGCTGACGCAGTCGCCAGCGCTGCTGCTCGACGCGACCGAGGACTTCCTGCACCAGCACTACCGGTCCTGCGCCATGCCCCGGTCCGCGGCGCTCGTCGCGGGGCTGCGCGCAGAGGGAATTGCTGCCGTCGTGTCGGGTGCTGGGCCGACGGTGCTTGCTCTGGTCACCCGTGACGCTGTCGACGGGCTGGCCGCCCGACACCCTCGGGGCTGGGTGGTCCAGACCCTTGCCGTCGATCCAGCCGGTGCGGTCGTGGTCCCGCTCTGACCCACGTGGGCAACGAACGGTGTCCGGTCGAGACCCGAAGGGTCGCTTTTGTTGCCCGGTTCCTGCCGCGGCGGTTAAGGTAAGAGTGCATTCGTTGCCCCTTCGGGTCTGAGTGCTTGCTGCTGAGCAGCCTCGGACGGCCCCCGATCCTTTCCAAGGGACGCCGACGAACTGCTCCGGCCCCCTTCCTCCCCGTCGGCGCGTGAGGCCCCGACGTCGCGGTAGGGCCCGTCCGCAGTCGAGCACCCACCCAACAGGCTCCGTTCCCGTCGAGCGCGACGGTGACCCCCTTCCACCTCGGCCCTCCACCGGACCGAGGTTCACCGGCTCCGGCCGGGCACCCCGTCCGTCTGACCGTTATCGCGGCTGACGGCCCATCTAGAGGACCCCCCTTGACCGACACCACCGACCTGCTGACCGCGCCTTCGTCCGACGACGGCTCACCGGCCGCGGCCGACTCCGCCGCGCAGGAGCAGGCAGCCACGACCGCGCCCAAGGCGCGACGCCGGGCGACCTCGGGCGGCGGGCTCAGCTCGCTGGTCCTGCCGGAGCTGCAGGCCCTCGCGGGCGACCTGGGCATCACCGGCACCGCGAAGCTGCGCAAGAGCCAGCTGATCGACGCTATCCAGGAACGCCAGGCCGGCAGCCCTCCCGGCATCGTCCCTGATGAGGCTGCAGCCGGACCTGCCCTCACCGGGGCAGAGACCGGACCTGCTCCCACCGGGGGCGAAACCAGACGCAGCCGCACCTCCCGGGGTGCCGCGACCGCCGACCGGACCGACGGCACCCTGCCGGTCCCCACCAACACCCCTGAGGCTGGCAGCACCCTCACCAGCTCGGGCGCCCTGTCCAGCCGGCCCGACGGGGCGGCCGTCGCCCGCGCTGATGACGGCGAGAACAGAGGTGAGGTTGCCGAGTCCCCGTCCGAGGGTGCTGGTGCATCGTCCTACCGGGACGGCCAGGACGCTTCGGAGGACCAGGACGGAGACGGCCGGCCCCAGCGCGTCGACCGTGGCCGGGAGCGCTTCCTGGAGCGCGAGGCCCGCCGGCAGGAACGCGCTGCGGCCATCGCCCGCGGCGAGGACCCCGATGCAGCCGTCGAGCGTGGCGCCCGCGAGCGGCAGGCCGCCCGCCAAGGGGACACCGGGGCGGTGGAGCGGCAGGACCGCCAGAGCCAGGACCAGCAGGACCAGCAGGACCGGTACGACCGTCAGGACCGGGACCGCCAGCCGCAGGACCGGAACGCCACCCAAGGTCAGGGCGGGCAGGGTCAGCCCGGCCAGGACGAGGACGAGTTCGGTAACCGCCGCGGCCGGTTCCGCGAGCGTGGGCGTGGCCGCAACCGCAACGCCCGGACCGACCGCTTCGGCAACGAGACCGAGCCGGTGATCAGCGACGACGACGTGCTGATCCCGATCGGCGGCATCCTGGACATTCTCGACACGTACGGATTCGTCCGGACCTCGGGCTACCTCACCGGGCCCAACGACGTCTACGTGACGATGCAGCAGATCCGCAAGTACGGCTTGCGGCGAGGTGACGCTGTCACCGGTGCCGTCCGCCAGCTGCGGGAGGGCGAGCGTCGCGACAAGTTCAACGCGCTGGTTCGCCTGGACAGCATCAACGGCATCGAGGACCTCGAGGAGGCCCCCAAGCGCCCCGAGTTCACCAAGCTCACGCCGCTGTACCCGCAGGACCGGCTCCGCTTGGAGACCTCCAACGAGGTCCTCACGACCCGCGTGATCGACCTGGTGATGCCCGTCGGCAAGGGCCAGCGCGCCCTGATCGTCAGCCCGCCCAAGGCGGGAAAGACGATGGTCCTGCAGGCCATCGCGAATGCGATCACGACCAACAACCCCGAATGTCACCTGATGGTCGTCCTGGTCGACGAGCGACCAGAAGAGGTCACCGACATGCAGCGCTCGGTGAAGGGCGAGGTCATCGCCTCGACGTTCGACCGACCGCCGACAGACCACATCACCGTCGCCGAGCTGAGCATCGAGCGGGCCAAGCGGCTGGTGGAGCTCGGCCACGACGTGGTCGTGCTGCTCGACTCGATCACCCGCCTGGGACGGGCCTACAACCTGGGTGCCCCAGCAAGCGGCCGGATCCTCACCGGTGGCGTCGACAGCGCGGCGCTCTACCCGCCCAAACGCTTCCTGGGGGCCGCCCGCAACATCGAGAACGGCGGCTCGTTGACGATCTTTGCCACCGCTCTCGTCGAGACCGGCTCCGCCATGGACACCGTGATCTTCGAGGAGTTCAAGGGCACCGGCAACGCCGAGCTCAAGCTCGACCGTCGGCTCGCGGACAAGCGGATCTTCCCGGCGATTGACGTGGACGCCTCCGGTACCCGCAAGGAGGAGCTGCTGCTCGCACCGCAGGAGCTTCGCATCGTCCTGCAACTGCGCCGGGTCCTGCACGCCCTCGACACCGGAGCGAGCCTCGAGCTCCTGCTGGACAAGATGAAGGCGACCCGCACCAACGTCGAGTTCCTCATGCAGATCCAGAAGACCACGGTCGAGCAGGACGCCCACTAGCTCGCTCACCCCCCTTGGCCCGCCTCGCCCGCAGTACCGACCTGCGCCGCATGCGTGGACCGGCAGGCATGCGAACACCCTGCCCGGCAGCGGGGTGTTCGAGTAGAGGCTCCGGCCCACCCGCCTGCGCCTGAACACCCGCGGGAACCACGCTGGGGTGTTCGAGTCCACGCCTGTGCCCGCCCGCCTGCACCGGAACACCTCGCTCGGCTGGGTGGTCCTGAGCGCAAGCCACTCACGGTACGGCGTACCGCATTCCCTTAGTCTCGGTCTCCGGTTGGGCCGGATGACGGGGTGTTCGAGTGCAGGCTCCGGCCCGCCCGCCTGAGTCCGAACACCCGGGCGGGAACACCCGGGCGGGAACACCCGGCGGCCACGAGGGCGTTATCGCCTTCGTGCGCACATCTGGCACACTTGAACGACTCCGGCACCGGTTCCCGTGCACCCGCACGATCCGGCGGCCATCGAACTGAGAGGCACCACCATGAAGACTGGCATCCACCCGAGCTACACCGAGACCAACGTCTCGTGCACCTGCGGCAACACGTTCACGACTCGCAGCACCGCCGGCGGCGAGATCCGCTGCGAGGTCTGCGCGGCGTGCCACCCGTTCTACACGGGCAAGCAGAAGATCCTCGACACTGGTGGCCGCGTGGCCCGGTTCGAGCAGCGCTTCGGCAAGCGCTCCAAGTAGCGACGTCACGGCGCCCGGCTCCCACAGGGGGACGGGCGCCGTTCGCATGCCCGGAGCAGGAGCCTGCACGACCCCCGACCAGGAGCCTGCACGACCCCCGACCAGGAAGACCCGACCCATGGCTGACCCGCTGGACGACCTGCTGGCCGAGCACGCCGACCTCGAGGCGCGGCTGGCCGACCCGTCGGTCCACGCCGACCAGACGACGGCGCGTGACCTGGGCCGGCGATATGCCGAGATCGGCCCGATCGTCGCGACCAGCCGCCAGCGGGACGCCCTGCGCGCGGACCTGCAGGCCGCACGGGAGCTCGAGATGGCGCAGGAGGCAGCCGAGCTCGAGGGGTTGCTCGCGGCCCTGGACGCCAAGATCGTCACGATGCTGATCCCGAAGGACCCGGCCGACTCCAAGGACGTGATCCTCGAGGTCAAGGGTGGGGAGGGTGGCGACGAGGCGGCGCTGTTCGCCGGTGACCTGGTGCGGATGTACACCCGCTACGCCGAGAGCCGCGGCTGGAAGGTCGAGCTGGTCAGCCAGACCGAGGGCGAGATGGGCGGCTACAAGGACATCCAACTCGCCGTGAAGTCGCGCGACCCGGCGAACCCGGTCTACGGCCGGCTGAAGTACGAGGGCGGCGTGCACCGCGTCCAGCGGGTGCCCGCGACCGAGTCCCAGGGCCGGATACACACCTCTGCCGCCGGAGTGCTGGTGCTGCCTGAAGCGGAGGAGGTGGACGTGAGCATCGACCAGAACGACCTGCGCATCGACGTCTACCGCAGCAGCGGTCCCGGCGGTCAGAGCGTCAACACGACCGACTCCGCTGTCCGCATCACGCACCTGCCGACCGGGGTGACGGTCAGCATGCAGAACGAGAAGAGCCAGCTGCAGAACCGCGAGGCCGGCATGCGCGTCCTGCGCGCCCGGCTGCTCGCACTCGCTCTGGAACAGCAGGCGGCGAAGGACTCCGCGACCCGCGGCAGCCAGATCCGCACGATGGACCGGTCGGAGAAGATCCGCACCTACAACTGGCCCGACAACCGGATTGCCGACCACCGCAGCGGCTACAAGGCCAACAACCTCATGCAGGTCCTGGACGGGGACCTCGACGCGGTGATCCAGTCCCTGGTCGACGCCGACAACGAGGCAGCCCTGAAGGGGGAGCAGTCCTGAAGCTCCAGCACGCGGTACGCCAGGCCACCGAGACGTTGCGCGCCGCCGGCGTCGACAGTCCCGAGCACGACGCCCGCGCTCTCGCCGTACACATCCTGGGGGCCGCACGGCCGTCGGACCTGGCCCGGTTCGAGAGCATCGACGAGACGCTGTACGGCGACCTCGTGGCCCGCCGCGCCTCGCGCGTACCGCTACAGCACCTGACCGGCTCGGTCGGCTTTCGGTGGATCGAGCTCGAGGTCGGGCCCGGTGTGTTCGTGCCGCGGCCGGAGACGGAGAGCGTCGTGCAGTGGGCCATCGACGCGCTGGTTGGGGTCCCTGCTCCGTTGCTGGTGGACCTGTGCGCGGGATCGGGCACGATCGCCTTCGCCCTTGCCAACGAGGTCCCCGGCGCGACCGTCCATGCCGTCGAGCTCGACCCGGGCGCGCTTGCGTGGGCCCGCCGCAACGCTGCCCACCGGGTCCGGGCCGGCGACCCCGAGGTGCACCTGCACCAGGGGTCGGCGTTGGACGCGCTGCCCGAGCTCGACGCGGCGGTGGACCTGGTGGCGAGCAACCCGCCGTACGTCGCGACGCACGAGCGGGCAAGCGTGGACCCCGAGGTCGTGGACCACGACCCGGAGCTAGCGCTGTTCGCCGGACAGGACGGCCTGGACGTGATCCGGGACGTCGAACGGACCGCCCGGCGGCTGCTCAAGCCCGGTGGTCAGGTCGTGGTGGAGCACTCCGACCGGCAGGGCGTCACCGCGCCGGAGGTCTTCGCGCGGGCCGGCGGTTGGACCGAGATCACCGACCACCGGGACCTCACCGGACGTGACCGCTACGTGACCGCCAGACTGCTGCCATGACCCGTTCCGGAGGCTGTGCCCGATGAGCACCACCTACGACTGCCGTGACCCTCAGGGCAATGCGGCTGCGGTCGACGCCGCCGTCGCCGCACTTCGGCGCGGACAGCTCGTCGTACTGCCGACCGACACGGTCTACGGCCTGGCGGCCGACGCGTTCAACCCGACTGCGGTCGGGGCGCTGCTCGAGGCCAAGGGGCGTGGCCGGGACATGCCGACGCCGGTGCTGGTGCCGGCCGTGCGGACGCTCGACGGGCTCCTGGACTACGTCCCGTCGATCGCCCGCGAGCTCGCCGAGGCGTTCTGGCCCGGCGCCCTGACCCTCGTCCTGCACCACGCCGCCACCCTTGCCTGGGACCTCGGCGACACCAAGGGGACCGTCGCGCTCCGGATGCCGCTGGACCCGGTGGCCCTCGCAGTGCTGGAGCAGACCGGCCCGCTGGCCGTCTCCAGCGCCAACCGCACCGGCCTGCCCCCCCCGACGGACGCCGCCGAAGCGGCCCGCCAACTCGGTACGGCGGTCGAGGTCTACCTCGACGGAGGCGTAACGGGCGAGCCGGTCGCGTCGACCATCCTGGACCTGACGGGCGACCTGCCCGTCGTCCTGCGGGTCGGAGCCGTCTCCCTCGAGCAGCTACGGACGGTGCTGCCCGACCTCGGTGACAAGCCCGACCCCGGCGATGCGCCAGACCCCGGCGATGCGCCAGACCCCGGTGACCCGCCCGGACTCGTAGCACCTGCGTGACGCCCTTTCGGATCCTGCACTTGTGCACGGGCAACATCTGCCGGTCTCCGATGGGAGAGCTGCTGATGCGGGCTGGACTCCAGGAGCGGCTCGGGGCGGGAGCGGCGGACTTCGTTGTCGAGTCGGCCGGTACCTGGGGGCACACGGGCAGCCCGATGGAGCCTTTCGCGCTGTCCTCCCTGGCCGGCCTCGGCGTCGAAGGGGGCACCTTTGCGGCCCGCGAGCTCGTGGCAGAGCACGTCGCCGCGGCGGACCTGATCCTCGGGGCCACCCGTGAGCACCGCGCCGCAGCAGTGGTGCTGCAGCCGCGGGCGGCCAAGCGGACCTTCACGCTGCGCGAATTCGACCGGCTGCTATCGGTCGTGGACCCGGCCACCCTTCCCACGGAACGGGTCGCCCGGGCGCAGGCCCTCGTCGCCTCGGCCGCGGCCCAGCGTGGGCTGATCCGTCCCGAGACGCCGCGCGACGACGACATCACCGACCCCTACCAAGGTCCCGAGTCGGGCTTTCGGACCTGCGCGGCACTCATCGAGGCAACCCTGCAGCGCCCGCTGGACCTGCTCGCCGGCCTGCCCGTGCCGGACCGGCCCTTGTAGGCTGATCCGTACGCCGCAACTCCCCTGCTCGAGGAGCAAGCCATGACGTTCTGGGGTCCCGATTTCGAAGCCCTCCAGCAGACCGACCCGGAGATCGCCGGGGTCGTCCTGGACGAGCTGGACCGCCTGCGCAGTGGTTTGCAGCTGATCGCCAGCGAGAACTTCACCAGCCCGGCGGTCCTGGCCGCGCTGGGGAGCACGCTGAGCAACAAGTACGCCGAGGGTTACCCGGGCAAGCGTTACTACGGCGGCTGTGAGGTCGTGGACGTCGCCGAGCAGATCGGGATCGCCCGCGCGAAGGAGCTGTTCGCCGCCGACCACGCCAACCTGCAGCCGCACTCCGGCGCCAGCGCCAACCTCGCTGTGTACGGCGCGTTCCTGAACCCCGGCGACACGGTGCTGGCCATGTCGTTGCCGCACGGCGGGCACCTCACGCACGGCACGAAGGTGTCCTTCAGCGGCAAGTGGTTCAACGCTGTGCACTACGGGGTCGCCAAGGACTCAGAGGACATCGACTACGACCAGATGCGGTCGCTGGCGCGTGAGCACAAGCCGAAGATGATCATCGCCGGGGGCTCGGCCATCCCGCGGCTGATCGACTTCGCGGCCTTCCGCGAGGTGGCCGACGAGGTCGGCGCGATCTTGTTCGTGGACGCGGCGCACTTCATCGGCCTCGTGGCCGGCAAGGCGATCCCGAGCCCGGTGCCCTACGCCGACGTCGTCACCTTCACCACGCACAAGGTCCTGCGTGGGCCCCGCGGAGGGATGCTCGTGTGCAAGGCGGAGCACGCCGCGAAGCTGGACAAGGCGGTATTCCCGATGATGCAGGGCGGGCCCCTCATGCACGCCGTGGCCGCCAAGGCCGTCGCGCTCAAGGAGGCCGCGACCCCGGCGTACCAGGCCTATGCCAGGCAGGTCATCGCCAACAGCATCGCGCTTGCTGACGCGCTGGCCGCCGAGGGCATGCGGCCGGTCACCGGTGGCACCGACACGCACCTGAGCCTGCTGGACCTGCAGGGCATCGACGTCACGGGCCAGCAGGCCGAGGCGCGCTGCGCCGCCGCCGGCATCGTGCTGAACAAGAACGCCATCCCCTACGACCCGCAGCCGCCGTCGGTCGCCTCGGGCATCCGCGTCGGCACGCCCAGCGTCACCACGCAGGGGATGGTCGAGGGCGACATGAAGGAGATCGCGGCCCTGATCGGCCGAGCTGTCAAGGACGAGGACGGCAGCTCAGCAGAACAGATCCGGCAGGGTGTCGCAGCCCTGGTCACGGCGCATCCGGCGTACCCGCGTGGCAGCGCAGGCACGGGCGGCTGAGCCGCTAGCGTCGCCGCCGTGCGCGAGTATCTGCTCGTCCTGTGTGTGGCCGCCGGGGTGACCTGGCTGCTCACCCCTCTGGCGCGCCGATTCGCGATCTTGATCGGGGCGATGGCCGAGCCGCGCGACCGCGACGTGCACTCCATCCCGACGCCTCGCCTCGGCGGTCTGGCCATGTACGGCGGCATGTGTGCAGCCTTCTTGGTCGCCCACTCGCTGCCGGCCCTGTCGTCGGTCTTCAAATACTCCGACGTTCAGGCCGTCGTCATCGCGGGAGGTGTCATCACGCTGCTGGGCTTCGTCGACGACCGCTTTCAGCTCGACGCGATCACCAAATTGGCCGGCCAGACCGTGGCTGCCGGCATCATGGTCCTGCTCGGCCTGCAACTGCTCACCATCACCCTGCCCGGCTCGGGTGCCGTCCTGCTCGGTCCGGAGGGCGTGCCGCTCACCGTCCTGCTGGTGCTGCTGACGGTCAACGCGGTCAACTTCATCGACGGCCTCGACGGGCTGCTCGCAGGGGTCGGCGCGATCGCCGCTCTCGCGCTGTTCATTTTCTCCTACAGCCTGTCCAGCGGCAAAGTCACCTCGGGCATCGCGCAGGAGCGGATCAGCGCGCCCACGCTGATAGCGGTGGTCCTTGCCGGTATCTGTCTGGGGTTCCTGCCGCACAACTTCAACCCCGCTCGGATCTTCATGGGCGACTCCGGGTCCATGTTGGTCGGACTGATGCTGAGCGCCTCCGTGACGTCCCTGACGGGCCAGTTCAACTACTCCAACCTGCCGGCCAAGGCGGCCTTCCCGGTCCTGCTCCCGCTGCTGCTGCCCCTGGCGGTCCTCGCGGTGCCTTTCATCGACCTGCTCCTGGCCGTCGTACGCCGGACCAGGGCCGGTCGCAGCCCCTTCTCGCCGGACAAGATGCACCTGCACCACCGACTGCTCGAGATCGGCCACAGCCACACCAGAGCCGTTCTGATCATGTACTTCTGGACCGCCCTGCTCGCCTTCAGCGGTGTCGCCATGTCCCTCACGGGGGTCACCACCGTCTTCGGGGTGGCCGCCTCCATCGCCGTCGTCGGGCTGGTGGCGCTCAACCTCCCCCGGCTTCGCGGCACCCGCACCGGCCCGCCCACGCCGTGAGCCGCGCCACCGTTAAGGCGGCCCCCACCGTCACGACGCTGCTGCGCACCCGCAACCGACGTGCCGGGCTCGTGACCGCTGCCGTCGGAGGCGTGGCCGTGCTCGTGTCGTGGGCGGTCGTCGGACACCACGGCCCGCTCTCGGCCCTGCTCGGCACCGTGCTGGTGCTGGTGTTCTTCTCCGCTGGAACCTTGCCGTTCGTGGTGGCGGGAGACGGGACCGGGGGCCGTTCGGGGCTGGCCTTCGTGGTGCTGGGCATGACCTACGTCCTGCGAATCCTGCTGGGGGTGGCCGTCTACCAGGTGGCGACCCGTGCCCGGTCGGTCGACAGCACCGTCGTCGGCCTGACGATCATCGGGTGCGCGCTGGCGTGGACCAACACCCAGGTGGTGCTCGGCCTGCGACGCGGACACCAGCCCACCCTCGAGCTCTGAGGGCGACAGCCGGGGTGCTACTGGGCAGGTGGCCTGCCTGACACGGGGCTGACAACCCCGGCGAAACATCCGGTAGGACGCTCCGCTACGCTGCCGTTGATGTCCACAGACCCGCTGGGCGGCTCTCCGGAGTCCTCTGCCGTACGTGGACATCGCGCTGAGATGGCACCGGGCTACGTCCCTGACCGCGAGCGCGAACGAGCCGCAGACCGTAAGGCCCACAACGATGCCTGGGCAGCCTCCGGGCTGCTGATGTCCGGCGTCATCGTCTGGGGCGGAGCGGGCTACCTCGTGAGCCAGTGGTTGGAGAACCAGCTGTTCGTCATGCTGGGACTGTTGCTCGGGACCGTGACGGCGCTGTACGGCATCTGGTTTCGCTATGGTAGGTCGTGATCGCCGCCGGGTCGG
>JAYUBO010000269.1:0-17239 GCA_043740815.1 Frankiales bacterium
GGCGATGCTTTTTGCGTCCTTGAAGACCTCGCCCACGGGCCGGTGGAGACCAGACAACGACCTGAGGTGATGTTTGCCCGCGATGCGAAATCTGTCGCCGAATGCAATTCAAGGGACGAAAAGGCTCTGGTGGAACTCCTCCCTCAACGCTAATCTTCGGCCACCGTCGTCTGCGGCGGGCTGGGCGGGTCTCCCGCCCTCGAGGGGGAGCCATGGCACGTACTCCGTTGGCACAGGCGATCGGCGCCCTGACTCGGCGGGTCCAGGACCAAGCGGCGGCCGAGCAGCCGGGCGTCGGTCCGAGCCGGCGCGACGTGCTCCGCGGGGCGGTCGCCCTGGGGGTCGCGGCTGGCGGCGTCGGGCTGAGCCGGGCTCGTTCGGCGCAGGCGGCCGGCATAGCGAGCAGCGTCCGGGTCGTCGTGGTCGGCGCAGGCCTGGCCGGCCTGAGCGCCGCCTACCAGCTGCGCCAGGTGGGGATCATCAGCACGATCCTGGAGGCTTCTGACCGGGTCGGTGGCCGGTGCTGGTCGAGCAGGGGTCTGTTCGCCCAGGGTCAGGTCGCCGAGCACGGCGGCGAGCTGATCGACCAGGGCCACACCGCGGTCCGGGAGCTCGCGCAGACCCTCGGCCTGCCGCTGGACAATCTGCTCGCGGCCGAGCCGTCCGGGACCGAGCCCTTCTACTGGTTCGACGGGGCGCCCTACACCTACGCCCAGGCCACGGATGACATCAAGACGATCTGGCAGCAGATCCACTCGGACGTGTCGGCAGCGAGCTACCCGACGCTGTACAACAGCTACACCGCCCGCGGCTACGCACTGGACCACCTGTCGATCGCGGACTGGATTGCGGCGTACGTCCCCGGTGGCGCCGCCTCCAGGCTGGGCCGGCTGCTTGATGTGGCCTACAACATCGAGTACGGCGCCGAGACCTCCCAGCAGAGCTCACTGAACATGCTGTACCTGCTCGGCTACTCCGGGCAGGGCCAGTTCCGGGTCTTCGGGCCGAGCAACGAGAAGTATCACGTGGCCGGCGGTAACGACCAGCTGGCCACCGGGCTCGCCGCGGCCCTACCCGGGCAGGTCAGGCTGGGCACGCAGCTGGTCGCGCTCGCCCGCAACAGCGACGGCACCTGGACGGTGACGTCCCGGGCCGGGACGAAGACCACGAGCCAGGTGGCGGACCACGTCGTGCTGGCGCTGCCTTTTTCCCTGCTGGCCAGGGTGGACCTGACCCGTGCGGGCTTCCCGGCCCTGAAGACGACGGCCATTCGGGAGCTGCCGATGGGCACGAACTCCAAGCTGCAGCTGCAGTTCTCCGACCGGCACTGGAACTTGTTGGGCAACACCGGCGACACCTACTCCGACCGGGGCTACCAGACGACCTGGGATGTCACCCGCGGCCAGGCCGGCAGCAACGGTGTCCTCGTGGACTACACCGGCGGCGCGATCGGCGCCGACTTCGGGAGCCCGACGCCCGCGCAGTACGCGCAGCGCTTCCTGGGCCAGATCGAACCCGTCCTGCCTGGGTTGACCGCAAAGTGGAACGGCCGGGTCTTGTTGGACTTCTGGAGGACCTACCCCTGGTCGCTCGGCTCCTACTCGTACTGGAAAGTCGGTCAGTACACCGGCTTCAGTGGCGTTGAGAAGGAGGCGGTCGGCAGCTGCCACTTTGCCGGCGAGCACACCTCGCAGGACTCCCAGGGCTACCTCAACGGCGCCGTCGAGACCGGCTACCGGGCAGCTGCCGAGATCCTGGCGGCACTGAAGTGACCGGTGGGATGACCGACCTGGCTGAGCCGGCGAAAGGCCAGCCCCGGCAGGCGTAGCAGCCCAGCAACCACCGGGTGTGCACGATCCCTTGCGGGCGCGGGGGGGCGCTGACGCAAGGGATCGTGCACGCGTCGGCCTCGGGGGGGGTGAGGCGGACGAGCTCAGAACCCGGCCGCGGCAGTGATCAGCGGACCCGGGCAACCACGTAGTTGCTGGAGTAGAGCGTCTGCAGCTTGACGTAGGCCCCGCTGTGCGGAGCAACCCACCAGCGGTTGCTGCCGGCGTAGATCCCGACGTGGGTGATCTGGCCGGAGCTGTTCCGCATGAAGATCAGATCCCCGAGGGCACGACTGGACGCCGCGACGTGGCGGACGGCACTGGAGTAGTACTGCTGAGCGGCGTTGTGCGGCAGACGCTTGCCGAACCGGCCCCAGACGTACAGCGTCAGGCCCGAGCAGTCGAACCGGGTGGGGCCCGCGGCGCCGTACACGTAGGGCTGTCCCTGGTGTCGGCTCGCCTCCTGGACCGCCAGTTGGCCGATCGTGAGCGCCTCTGCGGGCGGGGTCGTGACGACGGCCGCCGAAACGAGGGTAAACGCGATCAGGAGCAGCCGGGCGATGGCACGGGTCAGGGTGGGCATGGGTGGTGGCCTCTCCGCACGCCTGCGAGGTCAGCTGTCGGGTTCGGGCGCGGTGGTCGCCCGGCCTCTGCGAAGAGGCTTCACCCCGAGGAGCCCTCGCGGGCCCCATGTTCTTCGGGTCCCCCGCTCCTGCCCGTTTGCGGTGCTCCGGCTCCGGGTGGAGCCGACGTGTGCGTCGACGTGGGCAGGACTCGGCGATCCGTCTCGGCACACCTACCGTCTGGTAGGTCACGAGAAGGTAACAACGCCTGCCGCGAAAGGCAACCCCCTGGGGCACTCCTAGCGGGTACGGCGCAGCACCACGACCATGCTGTCGTCGACGCGGCTGGCGTCGGCGAGCACGATGTCACGCTGGGCCTCGACCAGGCCGTCGGTGTAAAGCACGAGGCTGTCACCGGGGCGGGCACGACCTCGACGATGTCGTCGGAGCCGGCCTTGGGCCAGCCGACCGCCCTACCGGTCGGCTCGAGATAGCGGGCGCCGCCGCCGACAGCAGCAGCGCCGACGGGTGGCCTCCACTCGCGAGGACCACCCGGCCGTCGGCCGGGTCGAAACGGGCCACCACCACGGTGGCGGCGAGGTCGGGGAACGCACCGTGCAGCAGGTTGTCGGCCCCAGCGACCAGGTCGATCACGGGCGTGCCCCCGATGGACAGCATCCGCAGGGCGTGGGTGACGGCGAGGGCGTCCTTCGCGGCCGAGACGCCCTTGCCGACCACGTCGACAGGGAAGGCCCACGGAGCCCTCAGTAGCTCCCCGGCAAGCCTCGTCAGCCGATCGAACGGCTCTTCTGCCGGGGTGTCGAGCAGGCCTGCGACCCGGACCGCAGCGAGGCGGCCCGGGTCGCAGGACGTGTGGTGGCAGCGTGGTCATGGCTCACCCTAGTTCTGGGTACCAGGCTGGCCTACCTTCGCGCTGACACGGCCGCGAGAGCTACAGGGACTTTGCGAGGGCGGTCATCGTGGCGACCTCCTTGGTCTGGGCCGCGATGATCATCGTGGCCAGCGCCTTGGAGGCGGGGTCCTGGCCGTCCTTGAGCTCAGTGCCGGCCATCTCGATGGCCCCCCGGTGGTGGCGCGTCATCATGTCGACCCACATCCGGTCGAACTCCGCGCCAGTGGCCTTGCCCAGGGCGGTCATCTCGTCGTCGCTCATCATGCCCATCCCATTCGAGCCGCCCCCGTGCATGCCGGAAATGCCGTGACCAGTGGTGGGAACGGGCTTGCCCCAGCCTTTGAGCCAGCCGCTCATCGTCGCGATCTCCGGCGCCTGCGCGCCCTTGATCGCGGTGGCAAGGGTCTTGATGTCGGCGTTAGTGGCCTGGGTGAGGGCCATGTCGGCCATCTCCACGGCCTGCGCGTGGTGCGGGATCATGTTGGTCGAGAACGCCACGTCGGCGCTGTTGTGGGCTGTGTTGCCGCTGGTGCTGGCGCTGTCAGCGCTGGGCTTGTTGCTGGTCGTTGAGTTGCTGGTCGTCGAGTTGCTGGTCGAGCCGCAGGCGCTGAGCGTCAGCGCGCCGAGCAGCGCGACCCCGACGAAGACGGTGCGACGGCTGGTGAGGGTTCGGGTCATGGCAGTGCTCTCCTTGAAAGTGGACTCCGGGGACGGAGACAGGGACGTGCGGGAAGGGACGCGCACAAGCTCGCGTCGGCTCACGTCCTACAGATGCACAGAGCGTTCAGGCTGGGGGCGCCGAGGTGTGGCGGTCGCTGGGGGATCGGTACCGCCCGGACAACGGTTCCGGTCAGTGCCAGACACGCGTCCTGTGCCCCGGTGGGAACGGGTGCAACGCCAAGCCGTTCGCTGTGGGCGGTGCGGCCGACGTCGGCGACGCACGGCTGGACGACATGGTGGGCGGGGGCGGCAGGAAGGTGATGCGAAGGGGTTGATGGCATCCACATCGCGGGGGCGCTCCCCGACGCGCTCATGGCCCCCTGCCCGTGCGAACCCTGATGAGCCTGCGCGAGGGCCGGCGTGCTGTGCATCGCCAGCAGCCCGAGGACGCTCGCGAGACAGAGCAGCAGCAGCCGCACCCGCCCGCACCGCAACGTCCTCCTGGTCATGAACACACTCTACCCCCCAGGGGTACCCTGGGCAGCTCGAACCGGAGGTCCTTGCCTCGCGAGGCTCGAGGTTGTTAACGTCTCGTCACCTACGACATGACGTAGGTGTGCCGAGGTGGTTCGCCGAGCCCTGCCCACACCAGAGCACCCCCCAGCACCGCGACCTTGGGCAGGGACGGGGGATCCATCGAAGACGGGGCCCGTGAGGGCTCCTCGGGGTGAAGCCTGCACCTACAGGCCGGGCACGCGTCCGCGTCCGAACCCGACAGCTAACCTCGTAGGCGTGCGGAGAGGCTCCTGCGCATGTCCCGTTCCACCCTGTCCTCCCGTCCGTCCTTCAGGGCCCGTCTCGCCGCCGTGGCCACCAGCCTCACCCTGCTGGCCCCCGGCGTCGCGCTGATCGGGACGTCCCCTGCTCAGGCCACCACCCTCGGCCAGCGGGCCGTGGCCGAAGCCGCCCGCCATTACGAGGCCCCCTACCAGTACGGCGCGGCTGGTCCCTACCGCTTCGACTGCTCAGGCCTCACGCTGTACGTCTTCGCGCGGCTGGGTCGCTCGCTGCCGCATTCGGCCGCTCTGCAGTACTATGCCCGTGGTGTGCAGCACGTCAGCCGCGCACAGCTGGCCCTTGGCGACCTCGTCTTCACGATCCGGAGCGGTGGCATCCGGCACGTGGGCATCTACGCGGGCAGCAACCAGATGTGGGCCGCCACGCAAACCGGTGACGTCGTCCGGAAGCAGAGCCTCGCCAACCGGGTCCTGGTCTTCGGTCGGGTCAGCTGACAGCGTGCGCCGCCCCGCCCTTCGACGGCTCGCGGCCGGCCTCGTCGTGGGGCTGGCCGCCGCGTCGCTGAGCGTCGTCGTACCCGGTGCTGCCCACGCTGACGAGGTTGCGGTCGCCCAGGCCCGCGTGGACGCGTTGCAGGGTCTGGTCGCCGCCTCGGCCCGGACGCTGACCGTCGGAACCCTCCAGTGGGAGGCCGACCAGGCGAGCCTGCGGGTGGTCCAGCTCCAGGTCCGCAACGCCCAGCGCCACGTGCAGGAGTCCGAGAGCGCAGTCGCCGACACGCGGGCGAAAGTGGCCTCGATGGCTCGTCGGATGTACATGAGCCCGATGCCGAGCGGACTGCAGCTGGCGTTCACCCAGGGACCGGACCAGGTCATCGATGCTCTCCAGAGCAGGGGTTCGCTGGCGCAGGTCGCCGGCAGCGACACGACCGTCCTCCGTCGCGCGCAGATCGCTGCGCTGCACCTGCAGGCCCGTCAGCTCACCCTCCAGCAGCTCGAGTCGGACGCGCGGCGGCTCGTCGCCCGCTCGACGGCCCGCCTGGATGAGCTCGACGCCCTCGCACAGCGCACCTCTGACCAGCTCGCCGCCGCGCAGCAAGCGTTGCAGGGCGCGCGTGAGCGCAAGGCCACCGGGATCGCCAGGGCCGCAGCCCAGGCCCGCGCCGCCGCGGTCGCGCGCGCTGCCCGCCGGGCCCGGGACGCCGCCGACCGGGCTGCTGCCCAGGCCGCTCTTGCCCGGGCGGTACAGGTCGTCCCGTCGGGACGGGGGGTCTCCGCCGCCTCCAGCGGTGCGGCCTGCATCGGCGGAAGCACTGCGGGGCAGGCCAATGGCAACCTCGACCCCAGCTCGCTCTGCCCGTTGTGGAGCGCCCCCGGAGAACGGTTGCGGTCCGATGCCGCGGCAGCCTTCAACCGGCTCAGCCACTTCCATGCGGCCACCGTCGGCAACGCCCTGTGCGTTACCGACTCCTACCGCTCCTACAGCGAGCAGGTGTCGGTCTACCAGCGCAAGCCCGGGCTCGCCGCGATACCGGGGACGAGCGAGCACGGGTGGGGCCTGGCCGTCGACTTCTGCGGTGGGATGCAGGAATCCGGCTCCGCTGCCTCTGCCTGGATGAGGGTCAACGCCGGTAGTTTCGGCTTTTTCCACCCGTCGTGGGCCGAGCCGTCCGGCAACCGCCCAGAGCCGTGGCACTGGGAGTTCCACGGTTGATCGAGGCGCGGTCGGCCGCGGGATCTTGACGCACGGGCCTACCCTAGGGGGGTAGGGTCCATCCATGGCGAAAGGCAGACCGATGCCGGGCTACAGCGATAGTAAGGACGACCACCTCAAGCGGCTGCGACGCGTCGAGGGCCAGGTGCGGGGCATCGCCAAGATGGTCGAGGACGACAAGTACTGCATCGACATCCTCACCCAGGTCTCCGCGGCAACCAAGGCCTTGCAGTCGGTCGCGCTGATGCTGCTCGACGACCACATGGGTCACTGCCTCGTCGAGGCCGCCAGGGCCGGGGGGTCCGAGCAGGAGCAGAAGCTGAAGGAGGCCTCCGAGGCCATCGCTCGACTCGTCCGCAGCTAGCCCGTCGCCCAGGAGAGTCGCGAGACTGCGTCCCGGTGGACGTCCCGCCTTGGACAGGCAGCGGTCAGCCTCGGGCGGCAGACTGGCGCACATGCCCCCAGACGGTCCGACGGTTCTGCTCGTGGAGGATGACCGCGAGCTGGCGTCGCTGCTGCTGCGGGTCCTCGAGGGCGAAGGGTATGAGGTGACCATCGCCCTCGATGGGCAGAAGGGACTACACCTCGGACTGACGCGCCGGTTCGACGCGGTGCTCGTCGACCGGGGCCTGCCCGGGATCGAGGGCCTGGACCTGATCAGCCGGCTCCGCCGAAAGGGGGTCCTGACACCGATGCTGGTGCTGTCAGCGCGGGGCTTGACGCAGGACCGGGTCGACGGCCTGGACGCCGGGGCGGAGGACTACCTCGCCAAGCCCTTCGAGATCCCCGAGCTGCTCGCCCGGCTGCGTGCGCTGTTGAGAAGGCACCGGAACGCGGCTCCCGTGCTCGACCTGGGGCACCGACGGCTCGACATCGCCACCCGCACCGTCAGCGTCCCCGGTGGTCCCGAGGTGGAGCTGTCCGAGAGGGAGGCGGCGCTGCTCGCCGTCCTCGCCGGTCGTCCGACGCAGGTGTTCAGTCGCCGCGACCTGCTGGAGCGGGTGTTCAGCGAGGCCGAGTCGGAGACGGTGGTGGACACCTACGTGCACTACTGCCGTAAGAAGCTGGGACGCGGCGCGATCAGGACGGTCCGTGGACTCGGCTACCGCCTGGGCAGCGCATGAGCCGGCCCCTCGGAGACGAGCTCCTGGTACGCCGGGCCTCGCGCGGCGTGGCCCTGCAGGCCGCCGGCTTCGTGGCTGCCGCAATGCTGCTGCTCGTCGCGCTGGTCACGCTCGTCGTCGTGCGCCAGCAGGAGAGCGCCACAGACACGCTCCTGCGCGGGACGGTGGCGACGGCTGACGACGTGGGGGACCCGCCGTCGGGGGCGTGGATCGTGATCGCCCGCGGGACAGAACTGCGCACGTCGCCCGGGCTTCCGAAGGACCTGGCCACGAAGCTGGCCGGCTTGCGCACCGCGGCTACCGGGAGTCCGCGGGTGCGCACGTCGGACACCGATGACGGGGACGCCTACCGGATCGTCACGCAGCGGCGCGTGGACGGTGTCGTGCAGGTCGTGGCCGACCTCAACCTCCAGCACCAGGAGCGCGAGCGGCTGTTCAACGTGATGGGGGCGGCGGCGGTGCTGTCGCTGGTCGTCGCGGCGGGCTTCGGGGTGCTGTTGGGCCGACGGGCGGTGCGACCGCTGGGGCAGGCACTGAGCCTTCAGCGGACCTTCGTGGCCGACGCCAGCCACGAGCTGCGCACCCCCCTGACGCTGCTGAGCACGCGCGTGCAAGTGCTCGACCGGGAGCTGCGCCGCAACTCCGCCGAACCACAGGTGCTCCAGGACTCCGCGGGAGTCGTCGCTGACGTGCAACGGCTCGGCGAGGTCGTCGAGGACCTGCTCGTCGCCGCCGACCCCCGACGAGAGGACGTACACGAGCTAGTCGACCTGGGCGCCCTGGTCGCTGCCGTCGGGTTCAGCGGCGCAGCCCACGCGACGGAGGCGGGGGTGGCACTCACCGTCCGGCCGGCGGAGGGAACGGTCCAGGTCCTCGGCTCCTCGGCGGCCCTGCGGCGGGCCGTCCTTTCGCTGGTCGACAACGCCATCGACCACACCCCAGCGGGGGGTCGCGTGCAGATCACGGTCACGGCCGCCCGTCGTACCACCGTGGTGTCGGTCAGCGACACCGGCCCGGGCATCGCGCCGGAGGCGGCGGAGCGGGTGCTGCAGCGGTTCCACTCAGGCGGCCAGCGGTCGGGTCGGGCGCACTATGGACTGGGGTTGGCCCTCACCAACGACGTCGCGAACAGGCATGGCGGCCAGCTCCGGCTCGCGCCGTCGGCCGCGGGCACCACCTTCGAGCTGGTCCTCCCGCTGGCCTGAGAAGCAGCGCTCCAAGAAAGCCCCAAGAATCGGCGGGGATCTTCGTTGTCACCCCCCGAGAATGCTGGAGAGCTCCATGACCGCCATGACGGCCACCCGACCCACCCTCGCCTACCGGAAGGGACCCGAGCACCACGTCGTCCCGCGTGTCCTGGGCGCCGCACTGGCTGTCGGCGTCGCCTACATCCACGTGAAGGACCAGGGCGGCTTCCCCGGCGACAAGGCTCCGACCTATGTCGGTATCGGCTACTACGTGCTCGAGGCGGTGGCCCTGGTCACGGCCATCACCCTGCTGGTCGGAGCCGGCCGGCACACCGTCAAGGCATGGGCTCTGACGATCGGCGTGGCCCTCGGCCCGCTCGCCGGCTTCGTGCTCTCCCGTGGACCGGGCCTGCCGAACTACACCGACGACCGGGGCAACTGGACCGAGCCCATTGGAGTGGTGAGCCTGGTCGTCGAGGCCGCGCTGCTCGTCATCGCCGCGGCCGTCCTGGCCCGTTCGCGTCGGGTGAGCAGATAACCCGATGACCACCTCCGTCCGGCCAGCCCGGAGCCAACGCCTGCGCGTCGCCCCGGTACCTCTGTGGTGGCGCCACGCCGTGGGCATCGCGTGCTGGGCTACCGCCCTGGTCGTCGTGGCGCTGTGGCTGTCCGGACGAGAACTGCAGGGACTCACGGCGGGTCCGGCGGCCGCACTCACGTCTGTCGGCCGGCTCACCGGCCTGATCGCCGCAGACCTGCTTCTGGTGCAGGTCTTGCTGATGGCACGGGTCCCGTGGATCGAGCGAAGCTACGGCCAGGACGAGCTCGCCCGATGGCACCGTCTCGTCGGCTTCTGGTCCTTCACGCTGCTGATGACGCACATCGCGCTCATCACCCTGGGCTACACGCTCGCCGACCACAACGACGTGTTCCACGAGAGCTGGACCCTCGTCACGTCGTACGGCGGGATGCTGCTGGCGCTGCTCGGCACGCTGTGCCTGGTGGCCGTGACGGTTACCTCGATCCGGGTGGCCCGGCGGCGGCTGAGGTATGAGTCGTGGCATCTGTTGCACCTGTACGCGTACCTGGGCGTTGGGCTGTCGGTGCCCCACCAGATCTGGACCGGCGCGGATTTCACCTCCTCACCACTGGCCCGGCTCTACTGGTGGTCCAGCTACATCGTTGCCGCTGGGGCGGTGCTGGTGTGGCGCGTCGGCCTGCCCCTCTGGCGCACGCTGCGGCACGGCATCACGGTCACCTCCGTCGTCCGCGAGAGCCCTGACGCCGTGACCGTCCGGATGGGTGGGCGCGGGCTGCACCGGCTGCCTGTGCAGGCTGGCCAGTTCTTCATCTGGCGCTTCCTCGACGGACCAGGCTGGTCGCGCGGCAACCCCTACTCGTTGTCGGCCGCGCCGCGGCACGACTCGGTGCAGATCACCGCGAAGGACCTCGGCGATGGCAGTGGCCGCCTCGGATCGCTGCAACCGGGGACGCGGGTGCTCATCGAGGGGCCCTACGGGCGGTTGACCGGGGAGCACCGGGTTGGCGACCGGGTCGCGATGCTCGCCTGCGGGATCGGGATCACCCCGATGAAGGCCCTGCTGGAAGACCTCTCTTACGCCCCCGGCGATGCCACCCTGGTCTACCGCGCACGCTCGGAACCAGACCTGGTCTTCCGCGCCGAGCTCGAGGCCCTCGCCACCCGGCGCGGCATCACCGTCCACTACCTGCTCGGCCCCCGGATGCGGGGGCGCGTCTCCTGGCTGCCGGAGTCCGCCCGGAGCTGGCGGGACGCGTATGCGGTGGAGCGACTCGTCCCGGACCTGCTCCACACCGACGTGTTCGTCTGCGGGCCCGATTCCTGGATGGATGCCGTCGTCGCTGCGTGCACGGCGGCCCTGCTGCCCCCGGAGCAGCTCCATCAAGAGAGGTTCACCTGGTGAAAAAGCCCTCCCTGCAGGCGATGTCCGGCGCGGCAGGCGCCCCGTGAGCGGGCTGCGCAATGCCAGCGTCCTCGGCGCCTCGGTCCTGACGGTCGGGCTCGCGATGCTCTACCCGTCGAGCACGAACAGCACCGAGGCCCACCGCCGGCCCGGTATGCCGCTGGCTCAGGCAGGGATCGTCCCCGGACCCTCGACAGGCCCTGCCCCTGCTCGCCCAGCCGCGCCCTCAGCCAGGGCCGGGGCAAAGGCGACACCCACCGTCATCGTCAATGGCGCCTCGATCGACACGGCGTACGGCCTCGTTCAGGTGCAGCTCACGGTCCAGACAGGCCGGATCGTGAAGGCCGTTGCCATCGACTTCCCGCAGTCCGGCGGCCGCAGCCAGGAGATCAACAGCTACGCCGTACCCATCCTGCAGAAGGAGACCGTGGCGGCGCAGAGCGCCAAGGTCGACACGGTGTCCGGCGCGACCTTCACGTCCGACGGCTACCGGACGTCGCTGCAGGCCGCGCTGGACGCTGCCCACCTCGGCTGATGGACAGGGCCTCAGGCGTCGGCGGCGTAGGACTCGGGGTCGGAGTGCTCGCCGGTGACCAGGTAGGTCACGGCGTGACTGACGCTGACCGCGTGGTCGGCGAGGCGTTCGTAGTAGCGGCCGAGCAGGGCCAGGTCGACCGCGGCCTCGACGCCATGCTCGAAGTTCTCCGACAGCAGCCTGGCGAACAGGTCAGCGTGCAGGTCGTCGATCGTGTCGTCGTCGGACAGCAGTTGGGCGGCGAGCGTCAGGTCGCGGGTGGCGATGACGGTGCCGGCCTTGACCGCGATCCGGGTCGCAGCCTGCCCCATCTCGAGGATGATCGCGCGGAGCTCGACGGGCACGACACTGGCCGGGTACTTCCGCTTGGCGACCTTGGCGATGTGGACGGCGTAGTCGCCGACCCGCTCGAGGTCGGAGCTCATCCGCAGGCCGGTCACGATGGCACGAAGGTCGGTCGCGACTGGCTGCTGACGGGCCAGCAGCTGTACGGCGACGTCGTCGAGCTGGCGGTAGAGCGCGTTGACCTGTTCGTCGGCGGCGATCACGCTCTCGGCGGCCACGAGGTCCGCGTCCAGCAGAGCGGTCGTGGCCTTGCTGACTGCGGAGCCGACCAGGCGGCTCATCTCGATCAGGCCGTCCCCGACCTCGGCCAGGCGCTCGTGGTAGCTGTCTCTCATCGGATGTCGCGGCCCTTCATCGAATGTCGCAGTAGGGGACGCAGCATCAGCCGAACCGTCCCGTGATGTAGTCCTCGGTGCGCTTCTCGGTCGGGTTGCTGAAGATCTTCTCCGTCGCGTCGATCTCGACCAGACGGCCGGGTTGGCCCGGCCCGTCGATGGTGAAGAATCCCGTCGAGTCCGACACCCGTGCCGCCTGCTGCATGTTGTGGGTGACGATGACGATGGTGTAGCGGTCCTTCAGGTCGGTCATGAGGTCCTCGATGGCGAGGGTGGAGATGGGGTCGAGCGCGGAGCACGGCTCGTCCATGAGCAGGACCTGCGGCTCGACGGCGATCGCCCGGGCGATGCACAGCCGCTGCTGCTGGCCGCCGGACATGCCCGCTCCGGGCTTGCCGAGGCGGTCCTTGACCTCGTTCCACAGGTTGGCGCCGCGCAGGGACCGTTCGACGGCCTCCTCCAGAAGTTGCTTGTTCTTGACGCCGTTGAGGCGAAGGCCGGCCGCGACGTTGTCGAAGATCGACATCGTGGGGAACGGGTTGGGCCGCTGGAAGACCATCCCGATGGTCCGCCGGACGGCCACGGCGTCGACCCCCTCGCCGTACAGGTCCTCGTTGTCGAGAAGGACCTTGCCGGTGACGGTCGCGCCCGGGATGACCTCGTGCATGCGGTTGAGCGTGCGGAGGAAGGTGGACTTGCCGCAGCCCGACGGGCCGATCAGCGCGGTGACGCTCTTGGGCTCGATCGTGAGCGTGACGCCCTCGATGGCCTGCAGGGAGCCGTAGAAGGCCCCCACTCCTTCGGCCGTGATGCGCTTGGCCATGGTCTACCTCCTTGCCAGGCTGTTGCGGCGGGTCAACAGGCGGGCTCCGACGTACAGGGCCAGCACGATGAGGATCAGTGTGAGGGCGGCGGCCCACGCGCGGTCGTAGGTGATGTTCTGCCCCTGACCGGCCTGGTCGAAGATGAAAGTCGGGATCGCTGTCTGCTTGCCCTGGAAGGGGTTGATATTGGTCGATGGCGTGACGAAGGCGGTGAGCAGCAGCGGTGCGGTCTCCCCAGTCACGCGGGCGACCGCGAGCATGACCCCGGTCGTGATGCCGGCGCTGGCGGCGGGAAGCACGATCCGCACGATCGTCTTCCACCTGGGGATTCCCAACGCGTACGACGCTTCCCGGAGCTCGTCCGGGACGAGCTTGATCATCTCCTCCGAGGACCGGACGACCACAGGGAGCATGAGGATCGTCAGCGACAGCGCGGCGGCAAAGCCCGAGTAGCCCTGTTTCAGGCCGATCACCAGGAACGCGAACACGAACAGGCCGGCCACGATCGACGGGATACCGGTCATGACGTCGATGACGAACCGGACGCTGCCGGCCAGCCGGCCCCGGCCGTACTCGGTGACGTAGATGGCCACGAGCAGGCCGAGTGGCACGGCGATGACGATGGCCATGATCACCATCTCCAGGGTGCCGATGATGGCGTGGTACTCCCCGCCGTTGGTGTCGAGTGGGCCGATCCCGGTGAGGTTGTGGGTGAGGAAGGGGACGTCGAGCTTCTTGACGCCCTTGACCACGGTGTAGCTCAGGACGGCGACGAGGGGGAGGAGAGCGGCGAGCAGGGACAGGTGGACGCCCAGGCTGAGCAACCGGTCGGCAGCGTAGCGGCGCCCCTCCAGCGTGAACGACGCGATGGTCTGGACGATCGCGTAGGCGATCACCACGAAGACGACGAAGTCAGCCCGGCCCTGCAGGCCGGTCACGGCGAACAGCAGCAGGCTGACCAGGACGGTCCCGGCGAGCAGGCCCAACCGGAACGGGCGGGTCAGCCGCTCGCCCCCACTGCTGAGCGCAGGCGGCGTGGTCTCCAGCGTCAGGGCGCTCACGAGGAAGCCATCCGACGGCCACCACGGCTGACGACGTAACGGGCGAGGCCGTTGACGGCGAAGGTGATGACGAACAGCACCAGGCCGGAGGCGATCAGCGCCTGCTGTCCGAGCGGCTCGGCCGCCTGGTACTGCGCGGCGATGTTTGCGGCGATTGTCGTGCCGCCGATGTTGGCGTCGATGATGTGGAAGCTGGTTGTCGGTGCCAGCGAGAGGACCAGCGCGACGGCGATGGTCTCTCCGAGGGCCCGGCCCAGCCCCAGCATGAGCGCTCCCGTCACCCCCGAGCGGCTGTAGGGCAGCACGGCGAGGCGGATCATTTCGAGCTTGGTCGCACCTAGCGCCAGCGCGGCCTCGCGGTTGGCGGCGGGCACCTGCAGGAAGACCTCGCGGCTGATCGCAGCCACGATGGGCAAGATCATGATCGACAGGACCAGCGAGGCGATGAGGACGCTGCGCCCGACGACGCCATTCTTGCCGAGGTCGAACAGCGGGATGAAGCCGAGGTGGTCGGCCAGGAACTGCTGGAACTTGTCTGCGTGCGGCACGAGGAACAGCAACCCCCACAAGCCGTAGACGACGCTGGGTACGGCGGCCAGCAGGTCGACCAGGTAGCCCACGAACGTGGCCAGGCGGCGAGGGGCGTAGTCGCTGATGTAGAGCGCGATGCCGATGGCGACGGGGCCGGCGACAACCAGGGCGATCACACTGGACAGCAGGGTGCCGAAGACGAGGGCCGCGATGCCGAAGACCGGCGGGACGTTGTCGGGCTGCCAGAGCTTGGTGGTGAAAAAGCTCGTGCTGTCGGCTCGGACCGCTGGAATGGCCTTGCGCACCAGGAACACCGCGATGGCCACGATGATCACGAGTACCAGGAGGCCCGCGCCGCTCGTCAGGCCCGCGAACACCTGGTCGCCGACTCGGCGACCAGGACCGGACATCGCCAAGCCGGTCGTGCCCTTTTCGGAGGGGGACGCGCCCTCGGAAGCGGGGCCGGTGCCGCGCGGGTTGGTCTCCACGGCGTCCTGTCTACTGGATCGGCGACGCGGCTGGGCGGACGACGCCACGTCGCCTACCCAGCCGCGGTGGTGTTCTGTTCTGCTTCGTGCCGGTTTGCCTAGGAGAGCGTCGCGACCTGGGCGACCGCCTGGGTGCTGATCGCGTCCGGCAGTGGCGCGTAGCCCAGGCCGTCGAGAACGGCCTTGCCGTCACCGAGGACGTAGGTCAGGTAGGCCTTGATCAGGTTGGCGTTCTTGTTGCCCTTGTTGCAGGTCAGCACGTACGACGGAGCGCTCAGCGGGTAGGCGTCGGCCCTCGTGGTGGCGTAGTCCGGCGTGATCCGCAGGTCGCCCTTGCTGGTGTCGACCTTGGCGCTGCCGAGCGCGGAGGAGACGCTCGTGCCGGACGCAGTGACGGCCGCACCGCTCGCGTTCTTGATCTCGGCGAACTTCACGTTGCGCTGCTTGGCGAACGACAACTCGGTGTACGTGACGCCGCCCTTGGACTGCGACACCGCCGTGGTCACGCCGTCGGAGCCCTTGGCGGACTGGCCGCCTGGCCAGGTCAGGGTCTCGTCCGCGCCAAGCTTCCAGTCGGCCGCGGCGTTTGCCTTCACCCAGGAGGAGAAGATTTTCGTCGTCCCCGACTTGTCGCTGCGGTGGACCGTGACGATCGGGATGCTCGGCAGGGCCACGCCCGCGTTGTCGGCCTTGATGTCGGCAGCGTCCCACTGCTTGATGGTGCCCTGGAAGATCCCGGCGACGGCCTTGGCGGACAGGATGAGCTTGTCGACGCCCGGCAGGTTGTAGGTCAGGACGACCGCGCCCGCGACGACGGGGGTGACGATGCCCTTGTTGCCGGCTCCACAGCGGGTGTCTGCCGCGGCCTGTTCCGGGTCCTTGGGCAGCGAGTCGGTGCCGCCGAAGTCGGCCGTGCCGTTGCCGAAGGCGGTCTTGCCCGCGCCGGAGCCGGTGCCCTGGTAGGCGACCTGGGCACCGGAGCACTTCGCGGCGAAGTCCTTGCTCCACTGCAGTTCGGCGTTGCCCTGGAACGTGGAGCCCTGGGCGCTCAGCGAGCCGGTCGCGCAGCCAGCAGTGCTACCGGCCGTGCCGGTGCTCTTGGGGCTCGCGCTGGTGTTGTTGCCGCTGCCACAGGCGGTGAGGGTCAGAGCGCCGACCACCGACAGTCCGGCGAGCTGGCATGTGCGCGTGAGCTTCACGTGGGGTCCTCCGTGGTTGCTCGGCTGCTGCCGAGAGAAGTGGGGGGCAGCCGACCGGGAGGGCTGCAGTCACGGCGCGTGACGTTGTGGCGTGTCTACCTGTGGCGGGTGAAGTGCAAGGCGGTCCCAGGTGGACAGCAGATGAATGGCCATCGACGGTTTCTTCATCTTGTGTCCATGCGGTGATGCTGCCTGACGGCAGCCGGAGCACCGGGAAGCGTCAGCGCTCGAGCTTGTAGCCGAGGCCGCGGACGGTCATCAGGTAGTGGGGTACGGCCGGGTCGGGCTCGATCTTGGCGCGCAGCCGTTTGACGTGGACGTCGAGCGTCTTGGTGTCGCCGACGTAGTCGCTGCCCCAGACCCGGTCGATGAGCTGGCTGCGCGTGAGCACTCGCCCGACGTTGCGCAGCAGCAGCTCCAGCAGGTCGAACTCCTTGAGCGGCAGCTGCACGGGCTGGCCCTGGACGGTCACCAGGTGTCTGTCCACGTCCATCCGGACCGGTCCGGCTTCCAAGGCCGAGCCCTCCTCCAGGGGAGCGCCGCCCTGTCGGCGCAGCACGGCACGGATCCGGGCCACCAGCTCACGGTGGCTGAAGGGCTTGGTGACGTAGTCGTCGGCGCCGAGCTCGAGGCCGACGACCTTGTCCACCTCGCTGTCCCGAGCGGTGAGCATGATCACTGGGACGTTGCCGTTGACCGGCCGGGTCCGCAGCTCGCGGCAGACTTCGGTCCCGGACAGACCCGGCAGCATCAGGTCCAGCAGCACCAGGTCGGCACCTTCGCGGTCGAACATCGCCAGGCCCGCAGGTCCCGTCTCGGCGACGGTGACCTCAAACCCCTCCTTGCGCAGCATGTAGGCGAGGGGCTCCGAGATCGAGTCCTCGTCCTCGACGACCAGGACTCGAGTCATGGGATCTCCTTGGCAGCGATCGTGGGAGCCGGGTTGGGCAGGTGCGTAGGCGTGGGTGCAGGCAACCGCAGGGTGAACGTCGAGCCGTAGCCCTCGGTGCTGCGGACGGTGACGGTGCCACCGTGGTTGTTGGCGACGTGCTTGACGATGGCTAAGCCCAGGCCGGTGCCACCGGTGGCCCGGGACCGGGCTGGGTCGGCCCGGTAGAACCGCTCGAAGACCCGCTCGACGTCCTTCTCGGCGATGCCGATGCCCTCGTCGACGACGTTGACCTCGACGAT
>JAYUBO010000270.1:0-4475 GCA_043740815.1 Frankiales bacterium
GCTTGTCCCCCTCGTACTGGTCGTGCTTGTCGCCCCTGTTGTCCTTGCCATCCTTGCCGCCCTTGCCATTGCCGCCCGGGTCGCTGATCAGCGGATCCACGACCGGTACCGGCGGCACGACCACCGGGGGGGTGGTCGGCCGCGGGGAGTGCGAGCCGTGGGCAGGCGGGAGTACGACCGGCGGGACCACGTCCGGCGGGACCACGACCGGCGGGACTACGACCGGCGGGACCACGACCTTGGGGGGGGCCTCTGGGCCGCCGAGAACCGCAGGCACCACGACGACCGGAACGTCGGCCGGCGGCACCGCCGGCCCGAAAACGGGCGCCGTAGGAGTGGGCTCGGGGAACAAGGCGACCAGCGGGGCGATCAGGCTGCGCCGACCAGGCTGAGGACGCACCCTCAGGGCGTCACGCAGCGCTTGCTCGCTCGGGTCGAGCGGCAAGGCAGTTCCTGGAGCGCGCTCGACGACGACAAGGGTGGGGTCCGTCGCGCCCACATCGGGCAACAGCGACCCAACCGGCAACGAGGTCGGGCTGCCCAAGCTGGCGGAACCCTGGTTGACCAGCAAGGCCGTACCCCCGGAGGCGAGCGCGACCAGCGCCACGGTCGTCGCACCGAAAGCCAGCCGCGACGAGCTTTGGATCCGCAGCAACGAGGATCCCTGGTCGGTCACCTTCAGCTCCCGTCTGCGGGTCGGCCGATCCCGCGGCTACGGAACCTTGGCCGTCACAGTGTGCCATGAAATTACAACAGAGCGTGGTTACCTGGCCCCTGGCTGTACCCGGGCGTGTCTGATCAGAATGGCCTAGAGCAGGCCCTTTGCGATAGGGCCAAATGGCTGAACGGCTGCCGACCTCACGCGCGGCGGCCTGGTTCCCCCGGCAGCGGCGCCGGCCACCGCCTGGGCTGACTACGGTGGAGTGTGACCTGGACCCGCCCCGTACCGCTCATCGGTGACGACACCTCGGCGGCCGACCGGGCGTCGACCCCGGACGGCTGGGCCTTCCCGCTCGAGGTCCGCTCCGGCCTGTACGACGTGGTGTCGGCCCGCCGCGACGTACGGCGGTACCGCCCCGACGCCATCCCAGAGGACATCCTCGGGCGCATCCTCACCGCGGGCCACCAGGCCCCCTCGGTGGGCCACTCACAGCCCTGGCGGTTCATCGTCGTACGGGACGCGGGGCTGCGGGAGCAGGCCGCGCTGATGGCCGACCAGGAGCGGCTCGCCCAGGCCGCACAACTCGAGCCCGAGGCGGCCCGACGCCTGCTCGACCTGCAGCTCGAGGGGATCCGGGAGGCCCCCCTGGGCGTCGTCGTCTGCTGCGACCGGCGGGTGCCCGCCGTCGGCGTCCTGGGCCGGGCGACCTTCCCCGACTCCGACGTGTGGTCGTGTGCCTGTGCGGTGCAGAACCTCTGGCTCGCCGCCCGCGCTGAGGGTCTCGGGATGGGCTGGGTCACGCTGTTCACCCCCGCCGGGATCGCTGGCCTGCTCGGCCTGCCCGACGGGGTCGTGACGCTCGGCTGGCTATGCCTGGGCTGGCCCGACGAGCGCAACCCGGGGCCGGGGCTCGAGCGGGCCGGCTGGTCCAAGCGCACGCCGCTGGCGGACATCGTGCTCACCGACCGCTGGTCGGAGGGACCGTCCCCGGTGTCGCACCTGCGCGCGCCCGCCCCGTCCTCCGTGGTCGCTGCCCGCGACCAGGCCGACCTGCTCCTCACGCCCCCGGGGTCCCTCGGCGTCCTCGACCGGGCCGTCGACCGAGCCGTCGCGCTCGGCCGCGGATCCCTCACCGACGGGGTCCTGGTCCTGGCGGGCGGGGATCACCCGGTGACCGCCCTCGGCGTGTCGGCCTTCCCGTCGTCCGTCACCGCCGAGGTGCTCGCCGCGGCCCAGGCCGGCGAGGCCCTCGGGACCGTCGCCGCCACGGCCTCCGGGTTGCGCTCGGTCGTCGTTGACGGTGGCTCCTCCACGGGTGACCTGCTCCACACCAACGCCCTGTCGCGGGAGGCCTGCCTGGCCCTCGTCGCCCGGGGCCGCGCCCTGGGAGCCGCCGAGGGCGCCAGTGGGCTGGTCGCCCTGGGCGAGGTCGGGATCGGGAACACGACCGTCGCCGCAGCCCTGTCTGCCCACTTCCTCGGGCTCGCCGCAGCGGACGTCGTCGGCCTCGGCTCAGGGGCCGACACCGCCATGCTCGAGCGCAAGCGGGAGGTCGTCGCCGGCGCCCTCGAGCGCGTGGGGACGCTCCCTGACACGTGGGCCGTCCTGGCCGCACTGGGCGGTCCCGACGTGTGCCTGCTCACCGGCGTCGTCCTCGGCGCCGCCTCGGTCGGAGCTGTCGTCGTCCTCGACGGGCTGCTCACCAGCGTGGCCGCGCTGGCCGCCGTACAGGTGGAGCCGGGGGTGGCGGCACACCTGGTCGCGGGGCAACGCAGCCGCGAGCTCGCCCACCCCGCCGTCCTGTCCCGGCTCGGCCTCGAGCCGCTGCTCGACCTGCGGCTGCGGGCCGGCGAGGGCGCCGGGGCCTGCTTCGCGGCCGGGATGCTGCTCGCTGCCCTGCGCGTGCGGCGCGAGACCGGCCGTACCGGCTGACCTTGAGCCCGACGTGAAGCAGCGGTTCGTTCTGCTGCTGACCCGTCCCACGTTCGTTTCCTGGGTCACCCCCATCGCGGGCGAAGCGGCACACTCGTCCGGGTCCGCACGCAGCCGGCCAGGACGCCCGCGCCGTAGGCCGCCTGGCCCAGCAGCGTCGACCCGACGTACCTGACGGCGCTGACCTCGGGTCGGCGCTGGAGCCACTCGAGCAGCGGTGGCGCCACCAGCAGCGCCGCGACCCGCCGGTCACGGGCGGCGACCCAACCGAACGGACCGAGCAGTGCCAGCGCCCGGCCGAGCCCGATCGCGGTCCCCCCGGCCGACGCCGCGACCACTCGGACAGCTGTCGGCCCGTCCCCCAGGTGCCCGTTGAGCCGGTACGCCGTCCAGGCCCCGACAGCTGCCGCCACCCCCGGCCGGCGAGTCAGCAGGGCGAAGACCATCGCGGTCGGGAGGGGGGCCAGCACCAGGTGCGCGAGCCGCTCCGGATGGCGCTGCGACAGGGGCGAGGCGGCCGTCCCGTAGCGGTAGCGGCGCACCAGCCGGGCGGCCAGCGACGAGGGCTCAGTGTGCTCGACGACGACCGACGGGTCGTAGCGGACCTGCCAGCCGGCGTCGACCGTCCGCCACACGAGGTCGACGTCCTCGCCGTACCGAAGCGCCTCGTCGAAGCGGGTCAGCGCTGTACGTCGCACCAGCAGTGCGGCGGTGGGGACGTAGGCGACCTCGGCGCCCGGCCGCACGAGGGCGGGCCGCGGGCCGAGGTCGAGAGGGGAGCGCCAACCTCCAGCGACGCGGGGGGCCACCGCCCCGACGGCCGGGTCCTCCAGGTGGCCGCGCAGCCGCTCGAGCCAGCCCGGAGGCGCAACGCAGTCGCTGTCCAGGAAGGCCACGAACGGCGCGGTCAGCAGTGGCAGGGCGGTGTTGCGGGCCGCCGCAGGGCCGCCGCCCGGGCGGTGGACGTAGCGGGCGCCGTGCCTGCGGCAGACAGCCTGGACAGCCTGCGGGTCCTGCGAACCGTCGTCGACGACCAGGACGTCACCGGCCACCGAGGCCAGGCAACGGTCGAGCTCCACGCTGCGGTCCCGCACCGGGACGACCACGGTCACGTCGCTGGCCTCGTGGGAGTGCGGGAGCGGGTGGGCGGCGCCGGAGTCCAGCAGCGTCCGGCCCAGCACCCGCCCGGCGCTGCCGGGGTCTCGACCCAGCAGCAGGTCCTCCACCGCGTGCGGGCCCCGAGGGCCGAGCCGGAGCAGTCGGCCGGTCGGGGTGAGGAGCACCCGGCCGCGCTGGAGCCAGCGGGTGCGCGGGTCCAGCGCCAGCCGCCAGCCGACAGGGACCGGCTCGGGCGACCTCAGAGGGCCAGCCCACCGTCGACGGCCACGTCGGCACCGGTTATCCCGGAGCTGGCCTCGCCGGCCAGCCAGACGAGGGCAGCCGCGACCTCGGCCGGGTCGAGCAGTCGCTCGAGTGCCTGCTGGACGGCAAAGTCCTCGGCGGACGCAAGACCGTAGAGCCGCGCGCTCTCATCCAGGATCGACGTGCGGGTCGAGCCTGGACTGACGCAGGAGGCGGTCACCCCTGTGCCGCGCAGCTCGACCGCGAGGCCGCGGATCAGTCCGTTGACGCCGGCCTTGGCGGCGCAGTAGCCGGCGAGCATCGGTAGGCCACGGGTCGCGGCAGCAGAGGAAACGGCGAGGAAGCGTCCCGACCGCGGGGCGGGTTGGGCGAGCAGGACGGGGATCGCGGTGCGAGCGAGGGCGATGACGCCGTGCAGGTCCACCTCAAGGACCGCCGCCAGCTCGGCAGCCGGCTGCTCCCACAGCGGCACACCGCCAGCGACCACACCAGCCACCGCGAGGGCCGCGTCAAGCCGTCC
>JAYUBO010000271.1:0-7168 GCA_043740815.1 Frankiales bacterium
CCGGGGTCACCGGAGTCACCGGGGTCATGGCATGACCAGACCGCCGTCCACCGGCAAGGTGATGCCCGTGATGTAGGACGACGCCTCGGAGGCCAGGAAGACGCACGCGTCGCCGACCTCGTAGGGCACGCCGAGCCGGCCCGCAGGGGTGATCATCTTGACGAGCTCGCCCTCGGTGTCGGGCAGCTCATCGGTCATCTCGCTCGGGAAATAACCCGGCGCGATGGCGTTCACGCGCACCCCCTTGCGGCTGGTCCACTGGGAGGCCAGGTCGCGGGTCAGCCCGATCAGGCCGGCCTTCGACGCGGCGTAGCCCGCCTGGGGGATGCTGCCAGGACGCAACGCGAGGACGCTGGAGATGTTGACGATCGAGCCGCCTTCGGTGACGGCACGACCGAAGGCCTGCGCCATCCAGTACTGCCCGTTCAGGTTGATGTCGATGACCTTGCGGAACTCATCCGGGGTCTCCCGGGTGGCCGGCTTGGCCCAACCGAAGCCCGCGTTGTTGACCAGCACGTTGACCTTGCCGAACTCCGCGACGGCCGCAGCGACCATGGCTGTGCACTGGTCGGGGTCGGTGACGTCGGTGGTGACGGTGATCGCCCGGCACCCGAGCCGCTCGACGAGCTCTTTGGTCTCCTGCAGCCGGTCGGTGCGCCGAGCACCCAGGACGAGGTCGGCTCCGGCCTCCGCGAGGCACTGGGCGATCGCGACGCCCAGGCCCGAGGAGGCACCGGTCACCAGGGCGACCTTCCCATCGAGGCGGTAGCGGTCGACTGTCGTGGTCACGGGTTCTCCTCGGGGCTGCTGCGGTAAGGGCCGGTGTTGTCGAAGAGCTGAGCACGCATCGTGCCGTACCCCGGTCCACGGGCCTTGCGGCGGTAGCCTCGCCCACGGGTGCGGCAGGCGCACGCGCAGGCGGGAGGGCAGGTCGGTGAGCACCAGTACCCGCGTGTTCGTGGCCCGACTCGCCGGCCTGACCGTCTTCGACCCCAACGGCGACCAGGTCGGTCGGGTACGAGACGTCGTCGTCGCGCTGCGGATCGGCAAGGACGCCCCGCGGGTCCTCGGGCTGCTGGTCGAGATCCAGGCCCGCCGGCGCATCTTCGTCCCGATGGGGCGGGTCACCACCATCGAGGCTGACGCGGTCTTCCTGTCCACAGGCACCGTCAGCCTGCGCCGCTTCGACAAGCGCGCCGGCGAGACGCTGGTGCTGACCGAGCTGCTCGACCGCCGGGTGACCCTGCCCGACGGTGGCCCGGAGGTCACGGTCGTCGACGTCAGTATGGAGCTCAACCGGGCCGAGTGGTTCCTGACCAAGGTCGCCGTCCGTCAGGGGCGGGGCCGGCGCCGCGCCGAGATCCAGCAGGTCGCCTGGTCGGAGGTCACCGGCTTCTCCCTGCCCGAAGGCGAACAGGGCGCCGCCAACCTGCTTGCGGTCTTCGAAAAGCTCCGGCCGGCAGACCTCGCCGGCGTCATGCATGACCTGTCGGACAAGCGCCGCGGGGAGATCGCGGCCGCCCTCGACGACGAGCGGCTCGCCGACGTGCTCGAGGAGATGCCCGAGGACGAGCAGGTCCAGCTGATGGCTGGCCTCGAGGACGAGCGGGCCGCCGACGTCCTGGAGGCGATGGCCCCCGACGATGCCGCCGACCTGCTCGGCGAGATGCAGCCCGCCGACGCGGCCCGGTTGCTGGACCTGATGGAGCCTGACGAGGCCGAGCCGGTCCGTCAGCTGCTGCGCTACAGCGACGACACCGCCGGTGGCTTGATGACCAGCGAGCCCGTCATCCTCGGCCCCGGTACGACGGTGGCGGAGGCGCTCGCGCGGATCCGCCACCCCGACCTGCACCCTTCGCTGGCCGCGCAGGTCTACGTCGTCCGACCGCCGTACGAGACCCCGACGGGGCGCTTCCTCGGTACCGCCCACTTCCAGCGGCTGCTCCGCGAGCCGCCGTCGACCCTGATCTCCGCGGTCATCGAGACCGACATCGACCCACTGGCGCCCGATATGACGCTGGCCGACGTGACGCGGCACCTGGCGTCGTACAACCTGGTGGCCGTGCCGGTCGTGGACTCCGACAACCGGCTCCTGGGGGCGGTGACCGTCGACGACGTGCTGGACCATGTCCTGCCCGAGGACTGGCGCGAGGGCAGGGCTCGCCGCCAGCCGGACCGGCAGGGCTAGCGCAGATGACTGACTCAGATGGCTGACAGCAAGGTCCGCAGGCCGCGTCTGGACCAGCCGGTCCAGCCACGCAGCGGGCTGCCGCGTCCCAACTACGACCCAGAGGCGTTCGGGCGCCTTTCCGAGCAGATCGCGCGCTTCCTCGGTACCAGCCGATTCCTGGTCTACCTCACCGTCTTCGCGGTGGTCTGGCTGGCGTGGAACAGCCTGGCCCCCGTCAACCTGCAGTTCGACGGCATCGCCCAGAACTTCACCCTGCTGACCCTCATCTTGTCCCTGCAGGCGTCGTACGCCGCTCCGCTGATTCTGCTCGCCCAGAACCGCCAGGCCGACCGGGATCGGGTGGCCCTGGAGGAGGACCGGGGGCAGAACCAGCGACTGCAGGCCGACGTCGAGTACCTCACGCGTGAGCTCGCCTCGCTGCGGCTGAGCCTCGGGGAGGTCGCGACCCGTGACTTCCTGCGCGACCAGCTGCGCGACCTCACCGAGGAGGTCATCGCCCGCACCAGCGAGGGCGCTGGCGCCATGCTCTACGACCAGCAGGCTCGGCTCAAGCGCGAGGAGCGCGAGCGCAGGGCGGAGCGCAAGAAACGGCGGGCCGCGCAGCCCGAGGGACTGGCCGACGGCCAGAGCGCCAAGCTGTCCGAGCCGTTCTCCGGCCAGACGGGCTCGTCCTGACCGGGGCCGACGCCGTCCTGGTCGAGCCGGTCGAGCAGGTCGAGCCGGCGCGGCAGACCCCTGCCCACCTGGCCGTCTAACCTGCGGGGGTGGCCGTGTCCCGCCGAGGTGCCCTGGGTGTCGTAGGGCTGGCCGCGGCCGGCCTGAGCGGACTGTACGAAGCCGTGCGCCATGCCGGCTCCCCCACGCCGAGGCCGAAGGTCCTGGCCGGCACGACCCGTCTCGTCGAGGCCTACGGCACCACGGCCAGGCAGGTCGGCGAGTGGTGGGTGCCACCGACGTCCACACAGACCTCAGGTGGCCCGCTCCGGACTGTCGTCCTCGTCCATGGGGGGTACTGGCGCGACACGTACGACCTCCACCTCGAGGACGCCGTCGCGGCCGACCTCGCCGGCCGCGGCTATCTGGTGTGGAACGTCGACTACGCGCCGTCCTCCAAGCCCTGGCCGGCCACCCTCACGGACGCGGCGGCCGCCTACGACTTCACCTTCACCGGCCACTACGCCGACAGGGTCGACCGCTCCCGCGTCGCCGTCGTCGGGCACTCCGCCGGCGGTCACCTCGCCCTGTGGCTGGCGTCGCGGTCCCGGCTGAATCCCGGCGCACCGGGAGCCGGGCCGCACGTCGTACCCGCGCTGGCTGTACCGCAGGCTCCCGTCGCAGCCCTCGCCAAGGCCTCTGCGCTCGGCCTGGGTGGAAGCGCCGTCGACGCCCTGCTGGGTGGACCGCCGGCTCGCGAGCCGGGTCGCTATGCCATCGCCGACCCGTTGGGGCTGGTCCCGTCCGGAGTCCGCACGGTCCTGGTGCACGGCGCCGGAGACCAGATCGTGCCGCTGTCCCAGAGTGAGGCCTACCTGGCTGCGGCCGGCCCGACCTGCACGTTGCAGACCGTCCCGGGCGGGCACTTCGAGCACCTCGACCCGTCGTCGCAGGCAGGTGCGGCCCTGCGGACCGCACTGTCCTCGCTGTAGCCGACGTCCGGGCTACAGGGCCCGCAGCAGTGCTGCCGTCGCTGCGGCGACCAGGACCATGACCACGAAGGGCAGCCGACACCACAGGCACACGGCAGCGGCCACCAGCGCTGCGGCCCGGGCGTCGACCACCAGCGAGCGACCGTTCCCGAAGACCTGCACCACCACCAGCGCGGACAGCAGGGCGACGGGCAGCAGGGCTGCCGCGGCCCGGACCCGTGGCCGCTCCAGCACCGAGGCCGGAACGAACCATCCGGTGGCCTTCAGCAGGTAGCAGCCGGCGGCGGTCGCGAGGACCGCTGCCCAGATCACCGGCGCACCAGCACGGGGACGAGGGCCAGACCGGCCAGCAGGACCGGCACCCCGGCAGGAACAAACGGTACGGCGGCGGCCGCTACCAAGGCCCCGCCGACCGCAAGCCGCGGGGCGTCCTTCAGGCGCGGCCACAGCAGCCCGAGAAAAGCGGCACCCACGGCGGCATCGAGGCCCAGGGCGCGCGTGTCGACCGTCGCGGCACCCACCGCACCGAGCAGCGTGGACAGGTTCCAGAACACGTAGACGCCCAGGCCGGCGGTCCAGAACCCCAGCCCGGCAAGAGGCAGCGGTGAGGTGGTGGCGACGGCCGTGCTCTCGTCGATCGTCACCTGCGCCGCCAGCAGTCGCTTGCGCCGCGACATCGGGATCAGTCCCGACAGGGCGACGGCGTACATCGCGTTGCGACTGCCCAGCAGCAGCGCGGTCGCGACTCCGGCGACGGCCGACCCACCCGCGCCGAGCACCCCCACCAAGGCGAACTGCGAGGCGCCCGTGAACACCAGCAGCGACAGCGCGCAGGCCTGAGTGACGGAAAGACCCGCCGTCGTCGCCGCGGCTCCGAACGACAGCCCGTAGGTCCCGACCGCGACAGCGATGCCCAGGCTCCGACGGATCACCTCGCGCCGCAGGTCCTGCTCGGTCCGGGCCGCCTCGGACGGGCCCGGGCCGGACGTCAGCGCACACCCTCCGCGGCGCCGCAACCACCCTCGGGAAGCGGCGGCTGCTCGGTCATCAGCTTGCCCATGAGGTGCCGCAGCTGGTCCAGCTCGGTCTCGGTAAGGCGCGACGTGACGTGCTCGGAAACGCCCCGCAGGTGGGTCGGGGAGGCCGAGCGCAGCCGCGCAGCTCCCGCCTCGGTCAGGACCGCATGGGTGCCACGAGCATCGTTGGGGCAGGCCGCGCGGCTCACCAGCCCCTCACGCTCCAGCCGGTCGACCAGCCTCGTCAGGCCCGACCGTGACAGCAGGACCCGGTCAGCGAGGTCGGTCATCCGCAGCCGGCGGGACGGTTCCTCCGCGAGCTGCAGCAGCACGTCGTACGACGCGAGCGGCAGGTCCTGCTCGGCAAGCAGCTCCGCCTCGAGCTTGCGGGTGATCTGGGCATGCGTGCGCAGGAACGAACGCCAGGCACCCAGCTCGGTCTCGGTGAGCGGCTGCGCCGTGGTCATGGCACCGAGTCTAGTTGTCGGAGCAAAGGTAGGTAACGTTTTGAACGTGCGCAGCGCCAAGGACTTCTTCCGCCCCCTCGCCGTGGGTGCCCCGGCACCTGTTCACGAGATCCCGTGGTCTCCGTCACGGATGATCCACTTCTTCGACCCGTCGAGTGAGAAAATGGTCGCGAAGGTCCCCGGCCTCGCCACCAAGGTCGACGTGCTTCTGGGCAACCTCGAAGACGCCATCTCGGCCTCGAACAAGGAGGCGGCGCGCGCCGGGCTGGTGAAGGTCGCGCAGACCGTCGACCTCGGAGACTGCCAGCTGTGGACCCGCGTCAACGATCTCGGAAGCCCCTGGGTCCTGGACGACCTGACGACGTTGGTCACCGAGGCCGGCGACAAGATCGACGTGATCATGGTCCCGAAGGTCGAGGGAGCCGAGGACATCCACTACGTCGACCGGCTGCTGGCGCAGCTCGAGGCGAGGGCCGGCCTCACGCGGCCGCTGATGGTGCACGCGATCCTGGAGACCGCCCAGGGCGTGGCGAACGTCGAGGAGATCTGCGCCGCATCGCCTCGCATGCAGGGCATCTCACTCGGCCCGGCAGATCTCGCCGCCAACCGCCGGATGAAGACGACCCGCGTCGGTGGCGGCCACCCCGGTTACCTCGTCCGGGAGGACCCCGACGGCGACCGGCCCCGCCCGACGTACCAGCAGGACCTGTGGCACTACACGGTCGCCCGGATGGTCGACGCCTGTGCCGCCAATGGGATCTTCCCCTACTACGGGCCCTTCGGGGACATCAAGGACGAGCTCGCCTGCGAGGACCAGTTCCGCAACGCCTACCTGCTCGGCTGCGTCGGCGCCTGGTCGCTGCACCCGGTTCAGGTCGACATCGCCAAGAGGGTCTTTTCCCCCGACCCAGCCGAGGTCGCCTGGGCCCGACGGGTCGTCGAAGCGATGGGGGAGGACGGCCGCGGCGCCGTCATGCTCGACGGCAAGATGCAGGACGACGCCACCTTCAAGCAATGCAAGGTCGTCCTGGAGCTCGCGGGGCGCCTCGCTGCCCGTGACGCCGACCTCGCCGCCGCCTACGACCTCTGATCCCCTCACCCCCACCCCTTGCGTCCTAGCCCTCACGCCTGGCGCTCGGAGCAGTTCCTAGGACGCAAGGAGACCGACGATGACCAGTGTGCTCCGGTCGGTGCTGTACATGCCTTCGAGCAACGTGCGGGCGCTCGAGAAGGCCAAGACGCTCGCCGCGGACGCGATCATCTTCGACCTCGAGGACGCCGTCGCGCCCGATGCGAAGGAGGGTGCGCGCGACAACGCCGTCGCCGCCGTCCAAAGCGGTGAGTACGGCGGGAAGACGCTCACCATCCGGTGCAACGGCCTCGACACCCCCTGGGGCGCAGCCGATCTGACGGCAGCGACGGGCGCGGCGCCGCATGCGATCGTCGTCCCCAAGGTCAGTGGCGGACAGCACTTGCAGCAGATCACGGCGATCACCGGCGACACCCCGATCTGGGCGATGGTGGAAACCCCGGCGGCGCTGTTCGCCATCCGCGAGATCTGCCACACCCCGCAGGTCACCGTGCTGGTGATGGGCACCAACGACCTCGTGAAGGAGCTTCGGGCTGCCATGGTCCCCGGTCGCCACCCGCTGCTGCCGCACCTGGCAACGGCACTGCTGGGTGCCCGCGACGCCGGCAAGCTGATCCTGGACGGTGTCTACAACGATGTGAAGGACCCCGAAGGCTTTCGGGCAGAGTGCGTGCAGGGTAAGCAGATGGGCTTCGACGGCAAGACGCTGATCCACCCCAGCCAGATCGACCCGACCAACCAGACGTGGGCCCCCAGCG
>JAYUBO010000272.1:0-18661 GCA_043740815.1 Frankiales bacterium
CCCCTGGTACCTGCGACTGCTGCGGGACGAGGGCACCGCCGCCGAGCGTCTGGCCCGGTTGCTCGCCTCGTCCCGCTACGCCGCAGACCTGTTCGTCCGGGCCCCTGACGCCGTCCGGCTGCTCGCCGACGACACGGCCCTGGTGCCCCGTCCGCGGGAGACGCTCGAACAGGCCTTCCGGGCCGTGGCCCGCCGCCGGGACGACTGGGAGCCCACGGCTGTGGCGATCCGCAGCCTGCGCCGCCACGAGCTGCTGCGGATCGCCTGTGCCGACCTGCTGGGCCTCGTGCCGCGCGTCGGCCAGGCCCTGTCGGACGTGTCCGCGGCCACCATCGCTGCCGCTCTGGAGCTCGCCACCCGCAAGGTCGAGGTCGAACTCGCAGGGCCGCTGCCGATGCGACTGGCCGTGATCGCGATGGGTCGTCTCGGCGGTGCCGAGCAGGGCTACGGCTCGGACGCCGACGTCTTGTTCGTGCACGAGCCGGTCCAGGGGGCTACCGAGTCACAGGCCGCCGCGGCGGCCCGCGATGTCGCCAACGAGCTGCGTCGGCTGCTCGCGCTGCCTGCCCCTGACCCGCCGCTGCTCGTCGACGCCGACCTACGCCCGGAGGGACGTCAGGGCGCGCTGTCGCGCAGCCTGGCGTCCTACCAGGCTTACTACGCCCGGTGGGCGCACGTGTGGGAGTCGCAGGCGTTGCTGCGGGCGGCGCCGCTGGCGGGCGACGCGGATATCGCGGCGGCCTTCCTGGCCGCGATCGACCCGGTGCGTTACCCCGCTGGCGGGCTCACCGGCGTCCAGCTCACGGAGGTGCGCCGCATCAAGGCCCGGGTCGAGGTCGAGCGCCTGCCGAAGGGCGCCGACCGCACCCTGGCGCCCAAGTTGGGGATCGGGGGGTTGGCCGACGTGGAGTGGACCGTGCAGCTGTTGCAGCTCCAGCACGGGGCGCAGGTGGCCGCGCTGCGCACACCGATGACCCTGCCGGCACTGCAGGCGGCAGCGCAGGCGGGGCTGCTCGCCGTGGAGGACGCCAAGACGCTGGAGCAGGCGTGGACCCTGACCTCCAAGGTCCGCGACACCCTGGTGCTCGTACGCGGCAAGGCCACGCCGTCCCTGCCGTCCAGCGGCCGGGAGCTGGCCGGGGTCGCCCGCCTGCTTGGCTACCCTGCGGGTGCACAGGGGGACTTCCTGGACGACTACCGGCGGCTGACCCGGCGGGCCCGTCAGGTGGTCGAGACCTCCTTCTACGGATAGGGACCAACGACCGATGAGCGTGCGCAACGTGCCCGTTGCCGAGACCCGCTTCCTGCTGCGCGAGCACGGCGCCGGTAGCGGAGTCCCCGTCCTGCTGCTGCACGGGGTGCCCGAGACGTCCTCGGTGTGGCGGGCGGTGGCCCCCGGTCTGGCCCTCGGGCGACGCGTGCTCGCACCCGACCTTCCCGGCCTCGGCGGCTCCTCGTACAGCGGACCGTATGACGTGGGTTCGGTGGTCCGTCAGATCGCTGCTCTGCTCGAACAGGAGCTTCCCGGCCAGCGGGTCGATGTCGTCGGTCACGACTGGGGCGGCTCGATCGCCCTCGGCCTCGCCGGCCATCGCCCCGACCTGGTACGCCGGCTCTGCGTGGCCAACGCGCCGTACCGGCAGGTCAACCTGCTGCGGGCACCGCACATCGCCTTCTTCGCCCTCCCGGTCGCGCCGGAGCTGTTGTTCAAGCTGGGCGGCAAGCGCGTGGTCGACGTGATGCTCTCGCTGGCGTGGACCTCCCCCGAACAACTCGACCCGGAGGTCCGTGCGGAGTACACCGCGGCCTACACCGACCCGGCGCGGATCTCGGCGATGCTCGGCTACTACCGGGCCGCAACCCGGCCGCGGATGGCGGCCCTGCTTGCCCGGCGTACGGTCGACAGGCCGCCGAGCGTGCACGCGGAGAAGATGCTCGTCCTGTGGGGGGCCGCGGACCCGGTGCTGCCGATCTCGACGGGCGAGTCCGTCGTACGCGACCTCGGGCCGACCTGCGAGATGGTGACCCTTCCCGGTGCGGGCCACTTCGTCATCGAAGAGGCCCCGGAGCTGGTGCTCGACACCCTGCGGGAGTTCCTCGCCGAACCTGCGCCGCCGGCCGCTGCCCCCCTCCCACCGAAGAAGGCTCCGGCCAAGAAGGCTCCGGTCAAGAAGGCGCCGGCCAAGAAGGCGCCGGCCAAGAAGGCGCCGGCCAAGAAGGCGCCAGCTCCAGGACGTCCTCGCACCTGAGCGTGGGTCCCCTGGAGTTTCTAGGACCTCACCAGGCCGGGGTGCTACGGACGGGCTGAGGTACGCCGCCAGAGCTGGGCGCGGACGTCGCCTGGCCGGTCGACCCAGACGGGCGCGAAGTTGCGCAGGGCAAAGTCCTGCGTGGCGACGGTCCACTCGACCGTGTGTGCCGGGTCGCGGTTCAGGAGCAGGAAGTCGGCGTGCGTCAGCTGCGTAACCGTCTCGGCCTGCCATCGGGTGTCCGCGAGGAAGCCCGCCGGGTAGAAGCTCCGGGTGTGCGGCCAGTGGGTGTTCCACGTCAGGGCGACCCCGCGACCGTCCACCCACGCCGGGCAGGTGGCGCTCGGGTCGGAGAGCACATCGGCGGCGATCGCGAGGCTGATCGCTTCGTAGAACACGCAGCTGCCGGGCGGCAGCAGTCGGCCCGCCTCGCGCAGGTCGCCCTGCCCTGAGTAGCCGGAGTCCTCCACGACGGACACGACGGCGAAGGCGGCCACCACCACCGCGAGGCCGCCTGCCCGGAGCTGGACCGGCCACCGTGGGGTCTCCACGAGCCTGCTGAGCAGCAGCGCGAGCGGCGGTACCAGGAACGCGCCGTAGTGGGCGAAGTACGACGGCGACGTGAGGAACGCCAAACTTCCGAGCCCGCCGACGAAGACCCACAGGCTGGTTGCCGACTGCGGGGACGTGCGTTGCGTGAGCACCCCGAGGCCGAGTACGACGGCCAGCAGCGCCGCCGTCAGGGCCAGCGACACCAGATGGGGAACGACAGTGTCGAGCTCCCGGACGAGCCCGCCTGGGGTGCCGTCCGCCGGGCGCGCCAGCTGCGTGACGACCAGGTCGTGCCAGAACGCGGACGGCGCGAGCGCGAAGAACGGCAGCAGCAGGACGGCGGTGCCGAGGGCCAGGCCCCCGACCAGCGGCCAGACGAACGCCCGCCGCCCGCTCAGGATGAGCCAGATCAGGACGCCGGCGATGTAGGCGCCGGCGAAGACCTTGACGCCGGCGCCGGCGCAGAGCAGGACGCCGGCTAGCACGGCGTACCGGGGGGTCTGTCGGAGCAGGCACAGGACGGCCAGCAGGCAGAACAGGTTGACCAGCGGCTCGAGCAGCAGGGTGTGCTCGGCGATGACGGCGTTCGGCATGACGGCGTAGACGGCTGCTGCCAGCAGCGCGGGCCGCTGCGTCCGGGAGGGGAGCCGCAGCGCGAGGCGGTAAACGAGCAGGACGTTGGCCACCGCAACGCCGACGATGAAGACCCGCGCCGACGCCATGCCCACGGGGTCTCCAAAAAACGCCCCGACGGCTGCAAACGGCAGCAGCAGCAGGGACGTGACCGGCGGGTGCAAGATCGTGAAGTCGGAGTAGGGGAACAGCCCGTGGAGCAGCGCCTTGGCCGCGCCGTAGTAGACGCCGTCATCGACCTCCAGGACGCCCAGGAAGGAGTGCGGGCGGGTCCAGGGGAAGACCCTCAAGAGGACGGCGGCGGCGACCACGAGCCACAGCAGCCGTCCGGTGCCGGTCCTGCCGGGCGTGGGCGCGGTCTTCGCCTCGACCTGCGCGCCCACGCCCGGACCGTAGCAGTGGCCCCAGCTTGGGCGACCGACGTGCCGCATGCCCTACGTCGGCTTGGGGCGTTCGCCGCGCTTGAGCAGCCGGGCCGCCCCTGGGATGCCGCCGAGCAGCGCGCCCACCTCAGCCACCGTGCCGTCCAGGTGGTCGACCTGGACCCCGAGCTGGGCCACGACGGGGACGAGCCCCTCCAGCTGGGCGAGTGCCGGTCGCAGGTCGGTCTCTACCGTAGCCATCAGGGTGGGTACGGCCCGGACCGCACCGGTCGCCTCACCCACCAGGCCCGGATCGAGCCCCCTGGCTCCGGCGAGCAGGGCACCGAGGTCCTCCACCAGGCGGGCGAGCGTCTGTGCGGGCAGCGCGCCGATCGCGGCGACGGCTGGCTGGACCGACGCGAGGGTCCCCGCCGCGTCCACCGCGATGCGGTCGACCTTGCGGGTGAGCCCGTCGGTCCGCCTGATCACGCCGGCGATCTGCTTGGTGAGCGCGTCGGCCGTAGCGAGCACGCCCTCGAGGCGGGCGCTCAGCACCTCGGCATCGGCGAGCACCGCGTCGATGCGTGTTGGGATGGTCTCGACGGTGTCCAGGAGCAGCAGCGCCCGGGTGGCCACGGTCGACAGCTGCTCGACGAGGTGCTCGAGCCTGTGTGCCGCCGTCAGTGGGAGCCGCAGGATCGGGCCGACGGCACCTGCGAACTGTCCCAGCACTGGCTCTCCTGCCTCGGGTCGGTCTGGTCGCAACATATCCGCAACGTGGCCAGTCAACCTCGTACCGGCCGGCTTTCGCGCGGGAGACCCGTCCGCGATGGCAACGGGGCTGCGAGTCCGTCATCCTGACGATGTGGAACCGTCAAAGCCCTGCGCCGCCTGCGGCCGGGAGATCACGTGGCGCAAGAAGTGGGCCCGCGACTGGGACCAGGTCCGCTACTGCTCGGACGCGTGCCGCCGTCGGCGGACGACGCCGCAGGACACCCGTCTGGAGGCTGCCGTCCTGGACCTGCTCGCCTCCCGCGCCCGAGGAGCGACCATCTGCCCGTCCGAAGCTGCCCAGGCCGTCGGCGGCGAACAGTGGCGGGCGCTGATGGAGCCGGCTCGTGCCGCTGCCCGGCGCCTGGTCGTCAGCGGCCAGGTGGAGATCATCCAAGGTGGGCGGGTCGTGGACCCCTCGACCGCCAAAGGCCCCATCAGGGTGCGTCGCACCGGCTGAGTCCGTACCCGGTTTAAGCAGACCGGATCGTTTCGAGGTCAGCGGCCGGCGGCAACCGCGTCGCGCAGGGCGGTGAGTAGGACCGCTGCGTCGTCGTACTGTCCGCTGCGGGCCAAGGCTCTCATCAGCAGGGCGGCCAGGGTGCCGGGGAGCTCTCGGGGTGGCACGTCGTCGCTCGACAGCACCACCCCGCCGACGATGTGCTGCAGTCGCGGGCGACCCTCGGAGGGGATGCTCAGCAGCTCCTCCCCTTCCCCGACGACGGTCGGCACGGCAGCCCGGAACAGGCCGCCCGCGTGGCCGAGCCGCACGGGCAGGACCGCCGACAGCTGGGCGAGGACTGCCGCCGGTCCGAGGGCGCTCAGGCAACCGACGAGGACCTGCTCCACCGCGAGGTGGTCGGTGGGGTCGACGAAGTCGCTCACCGCAGCGGGAGCACCAGCGAGGGCACGATGGGGGTGCTCTCACCGACCTTGCGTACCGCCGTGCCGGAGGTGAAGAACTCAAGGGTGTGGGCACCCCACATCCACTCCTGAGCGAACCACTCGACGCCGGTCACGCCGGTGGCCTGGACCCGCTCGGCCTCGGACTGCATGCGGCTCAGGGCGAGCTCCCGGGCGTCGTAGTAGCCCTGTGTCCACTGCGGCATCTCGACGTTCTGGCCCATCTGTTTCATGGACTGCAGGAAGCCCTGCGCCGCCACGTGGTAGACGCAGACGCCCATCACGAACTCCACGGGGACGTGCCCGGTGGACAGCAGCGTGTAGAAGTCCTGGACGTTGAGGTGGCTGGTGAAGGGGGCACCATCTGGCCGGCGGAACGTGCCGGGCGCCTTCTTGCTGCGGACCGACGTACCGACCGCGATGAACTCGATGTGCTCCGCCGACAGGCCGTGCTGCCGGAAGGACAGCTGCACGCCCACCACCCCGTCGGCGTGCACCTGCGCAGCCTCGGACAGCATCCGACCCATCGCGTTGAACCGGGCGGTGTACATCGCCTGCGTGAGCACCTGCAGCTCCGTGCTCTGGCGCAGGTTCTGGGCCTGCCAGCCGATGTGGAACACCGAGCTGCCCATGACGAACTCCAGCGGTTCGAAGCCGGCGGCGTCGAGGAGCGCGAACTCACTCACCGACAGGTCGCTCGTCCACACCCTCTCCACCTCGGCCAGCCTTGCGGATGCGATCTGGTCTGGCTGCATGAGCGCTGCTCCTCGTGTGGTGGGGTCCTGCCCAGCATGTCCCATCGGGCCCGGTGTTGGCGCCGCGTCAGGGCCGGACGGCATGGAGCATGGCGGTGGCCCGCCGCTGGTACCACGCGGCGACGTAGGGCACGGGCAGGTCGAACAGTCCGTCGCCCTCGGCGCTGGGACGACGACCTGGGTGCTGGCCCACCACCTGCTCGGCGTCAAGGAGTCGGAGCACGTCACTGGGCTGGGGATGCCGCTGTCGTTCGTCAAGTGGGACCACAACCGCGACCTGATGGAGGCGGCCGACGCTGACGGCCGGCCGGCCGTGCATGCCCAGACGCTCGCGGTCTACCCGGCCTGAGTCAGCGCAGGCGCAGCAGGAGCAGGGCGATCGCGATGTACTGCACAGTCCAGGCTGCGAGGGTGAGGGCATGGAAGACCTCGTGGAAGCCGAACCAACTCGGTGAGGGGTTGGGACGCTTCGTGGCGTAGACGACCGCGCCCAGCGTGTAGAGGCCACCTCCGGTGACCACCAGGGCGACCACGGCTGCTCCGGCCTGATGTCCGAGGGTGCCGAGGACGGGGGCCAGGCACCAGCCCAGCACGATGTAGAGCGTCGTATAGAGCGCCCGCGGGGCGGACGTCCAGACGCAGCGGAAGAAAACGCCAAGGACCGCGCCGGACCAGATCAGCCACAGCAGGAACGTGCTTTGCGGTTCTGGGAGGCCGACGACCACGACCGGCGTGTAGCTGCCGGCGATGAGCAGGTAGACGTTGGAGTGGTCGAACCGCTTGAGCAGCGCGGCTGTACGCGGAGACCACGTGCCCCGGTGGTAGATCGCGCTGGTCACGAACAGCAGCAGGGCTGTTGCGGTGTAGGCGACCGCCGACCAGCGGGCGTAACCCGCGGGTGCCAGACTGATCAGGACGACACCGGCGGCTAGTACGAGCGGGCTGGCGCCCGCGTGGAGCCAACCACGCAGGCGCGGCTTGACGACAGTCTCGAGCAGGGACGGCTCGTCGAGGCGCGGCGGCTGGGTCAGGGACATCGCCACCCGCTCAGGCTGCCTTGTGGACCAGAGCGGTCGGCAGGTCCACGACGGTGGCCGTCGTCTTCTTCAGAAAGTCGTTGGGCAAGGCGAGCCGGAACACCTTGTGCCAGGCGGACGTGAGCTGCTTGGGGAACGAGCCGCTGATGTAGGCGAGGTCGTACTTCTCGAACAGCGCCTGTACCTGCGGGGCGATCTCGGCGTACCGGTTGCTGGGCAGGTCGGGGAACAGGTGATGCTCGATCTGGTAGCTCAGGTTTCCCGTCATCAGGTGCATCGCAGGGCCGCCGCTGATGTTGGCGGCACCCAGCATCTGGCGCAGGTACCACTCGCCACGGGTCTCACCCTCGATGCTCTTTTTCTCAAAGGTCTCGACGCCCTCAGGGAAGTGGCCGCACATGATGACCGAGTGGGTCCAGAGGTTGCGGACGAGGTTGGCTGTGGCGTTGGCGCCGATCGTCGTGAGCGCCGACGGGCCGGACAGCAGCGGGTGCACGAGGTAGTCACGGGTGACCTGCTTGCGGATCTTGCCGAACACGCCCTTGACCTGGCGCTTGAACAGGTCCTTGTCCTTGCGCCCCTTGATGACCCGGCCGATCTCGAGGTCGTAGGCCGCGATGCCGTACTGGAAGAAGCAGGCGTTGAGGAAGTTGTAGAACGGCTGCCCCAGGTAGAACTTCGACCACTTCTGGTCCTCGTCGACACGCATGATCCCGTAGCCGAGGTCGTTGTCCTTGCCGAGCACGTTCGTGTAGGTGTGGTGCAGCTCGTTGTGGGAGTGCTTCCACATGTCCGACGGGGTGGCGTTGTCCCACTCCCAGGTCGTCGAGTGGATCTTCGGGTCACGCATCCAGTCCCACTGGCCGTGCATGACGTTGTGCCCGATCTCCATGTTCTCCAAAATCTTGGCCACCGACAGGCCGACGGTGCCGGCGAGCCAGGCCGGCGGGAACAGCGAGAACAAAAGGACCGCACGGCTGCCTAGCTCGAGGCTGCGCTGCACGTCGATGACCTTGCGGATGTACGCCGCGTCGTCGGCGCCGCGGGAGCCGATGATCTGCTCGCGGATCGCGTCGAGCGAGCGGCCGAGGTCGTCGATGTCGGCGGCGCTCAGGTGGGCAATCGGGTTGTTGGGCTTGTTCTGGATCGCAGTCATGGAGGTCTCCTGGACGTCGTTGTCGTCTGAGTATGGGGTGGTGCGAGGTAGGTCAGATGTCGAGGTCGCACGGGCCGGCCGCGGCCGAGATGCAGGTCTGGATGAGGACGCCGTCACCCACCGCGGCGGTGGTGATGTCGCCGGTACGCAGGTCGCGGACGGCGCCCTCGCGCAACGGCAGGACGCAGCCGAAGCAGATCCCCATCCGGCAACCGGACGGCATGAGCACCCCAGCAGCCTCGCCGGCGTCGAGCAGGGGCGTCGCGCCGTCGGCCTCGACCACGGTGCCGGTGCGGGCGAAGCTGACGGTGCCACCCTCACCGGTCACCTGGACGGAGGGCCGGAAGCGCTCGGTGTGCAGGGTGCCCGCAGAAGGCCACCAACCCTCGAGAGCGTCGAGCATGCCGGTCGGGCCGCACGCCCACGTCTCGCGTTCGACGAGGTCGGGAACCAGCGCCAGCAGTTCGTCGGTCGAGAGCATCCCGTCGGTGTCGGTGTGCTTCTCGACCAAGCGGACCCGACCCTCCGCTGCCCAGGTGCGGAGCTCCGTGGCGAAGATGACATCGTCGCTCGTCGGCGCGGAGTGGACCCACACGACGTCCTGAAGCACGGTGCTGCGGAGCATGCCCATGACCGGTGTGATCCCGCTGCCGGCCGTCACGAACAGCACCTTCGTGGGCTGAGCATCGGGGAGGACAAACTCGCCCGCGGCCTGGTCGAGCTGCACGACGGTGCCGGTGGTGGCCCGACGCACCAGGTGGTTGCTCACGACGCCATCCGGGATGGCCTTGACGGTGATGGTCAGGCTCGCGGCCGAGTGCGAGGTGACGGAGTAGGCGCGCCACTGGCGCACGCCATCGATGTCGACGCCGATCCGGACGTACTGGCCGGGTGTGTGGCCCTGCCAACCGCGGCCGGGCTTGAGCTCGATCGTCGCGGCGTCGGCGGTCTCGGGGGTGATCGCCACGATCCGGGCCCGCAGGTCGGCGCTGTTGCGCAGCGGGTCGAGCAGATCGACGAAGTCGGCGGGAACGAGCGGCGTGGCGACCAGCTCGGCGAGCTGGGCGACGCGGTCCCGAAAGCGTCGTACGGGGGCTGCTGTGGTCATATCGCCACTGTTCCCACTTGCAGGGCTAGGGTCTCCACCATGGGGAGTGAGATTGCGGCCGTATCTTGTTCGGAGAAGACAAAATGACAGGGCTGGCGCTGACACCGGAAGTAATGGAGGTCCTGCGCACCCGGCTGCCGACGGTGGCGGAGCGCACGGTGGCCGCGCTCACTGCGGAGGTGCCGGAGTACGCCGATGCGTTCGGCGGTGAGATGGGGGCCACCATCGAGGGCGCTGTGCAGATGGCGTTGGCCGGCTTTCTGCGGCTGGCTTCGCAGTCCGGCGACCGCTCGCCGATCCGTCCGGCACGGGACGGCGCTTACGCCCTCGGTCGGGGTGAGGCCCGCAGCGGACGGACGATGGACGCGCTGCTCGCGGCGTACCGGGTGGGGGCACGGGTGGCGTGGCGCGAGCTGTCCGCGACCGCCGTGACGTCCGGGCTCGAAGCAGGCTCGGTGGCCCAGTTCGCGGAGCTGGTCTTCGCCTACATCGACGAACTGTCGGCAGCGAGCGTCGCCGGCCACACCGACGAGCTGGCGACGTCCGGTCGGGTGCGTGAGCAGTACCGCGAGCGGCTGGGGGAGGCGCTGCTGACCGACGCGTCCCTGGAGACGCTGCTCACCCGGGCGCAGCGCGCGGACTGGTCCCCGCCCGAGGCTTTGACCGTGGTCCTGCTGCCCGCTGCGCGGACCCGGGACACGACCCCACTGCTCGATGCCCGCACGCTGCGTGTCCCTGGCGACCTGGTCGGCCTCGAGGACACCGACGTGCTGCTGACCCCCGACGCCCGGCGCACGCTGATCCGGGCGCTGCGCGGCCGTGCGGCGGTCGTCGGTCCCCGTCGGCCCTGGGCCCTCGCGGCTGTCTCGTTCCGTAGGGCCGTCCGAGCGCTCGCCTTTGCTAGCGGCGGCGAGCCCCTCGACACCGAAGAGCACCTCGCGACCCTCGTGCTGACGGCCGATGCTGAGGCGCTGGCCGACCTGCGGGCGCAGGTCCTGTCGCCCCTTGACGGGCTGCGTCCTGCGACAGCCGCGCGGCTCGCCGAGACCCTCCGGTCCTGGTTGCTGCACCAGGGCCGTCGCGAGGACGTCGCGGCCGACCTCCATGTGCATGCCCAGACCGTGCGGTATCGCATGACCCAGCTCCGCGAGCTGTACGGCGAGCAGCTTGCCGACCCGGAGGTCGTCCTGCGGCTGACCGTCGCGCTGGCCGAGCTGCCGGGGTAGCCCGTGCGTCGGGTCGGCCGCGAAGTGAGCTGCTGGACGTGCCGGGCTAGTGGCCCAGCGCCTTCCAGAACAGTGCCGCCGACCGCGACGGACGACCGGTGGCGGTCTCGGTCCGGTCGGCGCGCCTCATCAGTTGCGTCACCGCGTTGACTCCCAGCCAGCGCAGCGGCTCCGGCTCCCATCGCTTCGTGCGGCGCCGCACCCACGGCAGGTGGGTGATCGCGGTGTCCCGGCCCAGCACCAGATCAGCCAGGGTGCGTCCAGCCAGGTTGGCCGTCGCGACCCCGTCGCCGACGTAGCCGCCCGCCCACGCCGTACCCGTCACCCGGTCGAAGCCGACGCTGGGGTACCAATCGCGGGGTACCCCCAGGTTGCCCCCCCAGCTGTGCGTGACCTTCGTGTCGCGCAGCACCGGGAACAGGTCCACAAGCGTGTCCCGGAGCGCCGCGTGCACCTTGGGCACATTTTCATAGGAGGGGTTGACACGGGACCCGAAGTGGTACGGCGCACCGCGGCCTCCGAAGGCCAGGCGGCCATCCGCTGTGCGCTGGCCGTAGATGGTGAGGTGCCGCTCGTCGCTGAAGGTAGCCCGGTCGTCGAGCCCAATCTGCTCCCAGATGGCGGCCGAAAGTGGTTCGGTCGCGAGCATCAGGGAGTACACCGGCGCCAGGTCGCGCCGGTGGCCTGGCAGCTGCGCGGTGTAGCCCTCGACCGCGAGCAGCACCACGTCCGCGGTGACCGTGCCGTGCTCGGTGACGACCTGCCCCTGCTCGATGCCCCATGCCGCTGTGTGCTCGTGCAGGACGCCGCCGCTCTCGACGACGGCAGCCGCCAGCCCGCGGACCAGCTTCGCTGGGTGCAGGGCCGCGCAATGCTCTGTCGTGACCGCTCCCAGCACCCGGGTGGCTCTCAGCCGTGCTGTCGCACCAGGTGCGTCGAGCAGATCAAGTGTGTCCGCGCCGAATCCCCACGAGCGCGCCTCGGACAGCTCTGCCTTGGCCCGAGCCAGCTGTGCCGGCGACCGGATCAGGGCTACGGAGCCGCCCTTCGCGTAGTCGCAGGCGATGCCGGAGCGACCGACTTCGTCGACGCTGTCCTCGAGCGACCGCTGCATCGCGACCACGGACTCCCGCGAAGCGTCACGGCCCATCCGATGCCACGAGGTCGGGAACAGCGCGGAGCACCAGCCGCCGTTGCGCCCCGATGCCCCTGCGCCGGCGACATCTCGTTCGACCAGCACGACGCGTAGCGTCGGGTCCTGACGGAGCAGGTGGAGCGCGGTCCATAGCCCCGTGTAGCCGGCGCCAACGATGCAGACGTCTGCCTGGGTGTCGCCGGGAAGCGGTGACCGTGGGACGGCGGGACCGATGTGCTCGTGCCAGAGGATCACGCGGTGAGCGCTGTGCGCAGAGCCGCCGGGATCGCGTCGAGGTCGTCGTCGGTGATGACGAGCGGTGGGCACATCGCCAGGGACACCGGAGCAATCGGGCGCACGATCACGCCCAGGTCGAGCATCCGGTCGCGGGTGCCGACCGGGTCCGGCACGGAGACCCCCCAGAGCGCTCCGATCCCGCGCACGTCCGTGACCAAGCCCTCAGCTTCCAGCGCCTTGAGCTGCGGTTCGAGGCGCTCGCCGATGTGCGTTGCCCTCTCCAGCAGGCCCTCCTGCTCGGTGAGGTCCAGGCACGCGAGGGCCGCGGCCGCCGCGGTGCTGTGCCCCGAGTAGGTGTAGCCGTGCCGCAGCACGAACGCCGGATCCGCAGACAGTGCCTCGTGCACGCTGGGTGCCAGCAGGGCGCCACCGAGCGGGACGTAGCCGCTGGTGACGCCCTTCGCGAAGGTCGTGATGTCGGCGGCGACTCCGAAGTGGCTGCCGGCGAACAGGGTCCCCAGACGCCCAAAGCCGCAGATGACCTCGTCGAGCACGAGGTGGGCGCCGTGCTCGTCGCAGAGCGCCCGCAGCCCGGGGAGGTAGCCGGGAGCCGGCGGCCACACTCCACCGGCTCCGACGACGGGTTCGGCGAACACGGCCGCGACCTGTCCCGGGTGAGCCTCGAAGACGGCGCGAACCGCCTCGAGGTCGTCCTTGTCCACCTGCACGACGTCACCGACGCCTGGCCCGAAGTCCTTGCGGTTCAGCGGGAGGCCGGTCAGCGTCATCGCCCCGTAGGAGACACCGTGATAGCTGGGAGTGCGGCTGATCGCGATCGTCTTCTCCGGCTGTCCGGCTTGGGCGTGGGCGATCCGGGACAGCTTGAGAGCGGTGTCGACGGCCTCCGAGCCGCCGCTGGTCAGGAACACCCGGCTTCCCGGGATGGGCGCCAGCGCCACCAGACGCTCGGCGAGTTCGTCGGCCGCCGGTGTGGTGAACCGCTCGAAGCAGTGATAGGTCTCGATCTGGGCCATCTGCCGAGCGACAGCGTTCGCGACCTCGGTGCGGCCATGTCCGACGTTGCAGTACCAGAGCGACGCGAGGCCGTCGACGTACCGCTTCCCGTTCGCATCCCAGACGACGGCGCCCTCCCCTCGGACGATGCTGATGTAGTCCTCGAGTGCTGGTCGGGCGAACGGGTGGAGCAGCGCGGGCATCAAGTCCTCCGAGTTTGGTCGAGCGTGATTCGGTCGAGCACGGCGGTCGATGGTGGTCGGCCGGGTGCGAGGTCGGGTGCGTCCAACGCTGGTCCCCACGTCGTGCGGCAGGGCACAACGCCGGCCCACACGGGGTCGTCGAGGTCTGCGGGGTCGTCGTCGGGCCACCCGTCGCTGACCTTCACCGACCACTCCAGCAGTGGGACGGCAAGGACGGAGGTGGCAGCCAGCTCCTTGCCGGTCGGGCGGCGCAGCTCGCTCCAACGGCCTGGGAGCAGGCGCTCAGTGAGCACTTCGAGGGCCCGCAGCTGGTTTTCCGCCAGGGAGTAGCGACCGAACACGACGGCGCTCCGGTAGCGCATTGAGGAGGCGAAGGCGCTGCGTGCGTAGACCGCGCCGTCCAGCAGCGTGATCGTCGTGCACGCGGGCGAGCCGGCGGTCAGTGCGCGCATGAGGCGACTACCGGTGGAGCCGTGCACGAGAAGCCGATCGCCGTCGCGAGCGCAGGCCATGGGCAGCACCACAGGATCGGTGCCGTCGGCGATCGCGACATGGGCCATGAGCGCCGCGTCGAGGATGGCATCGAGGGTCGACCGGTCGTCGTGCGCGAGCTCGGGAAGCCTCCGCACCCTGGTGCGCTCGGTCACGACGCTGTCACCGGGTGCCCCACCCGTAGGTCTGCTTGCGAAGTCGGAGGTAGACGAAGCTCTCGGTCGAGCGCACGCCGGGGATGCTGCGGATCCGGGTGGACAGGAGGTCGAGCAGGTGGTTGTCGTCCTCGCAGACGACCTCGACGAGGATGTCAAAGGAGCCTGCGGTCATGACGACGTAGTCGACCTCTTCGATCTCGGCGAGGGCGTCCGCGACCGAGAGTGTCTCCCCGTCGACGCGGATGCCGATGAGCGCCTGGCGGGCAAAGCCGACTTGCAGCGGGTCGGTCACTGCCACGATCTGCATGACTCCGGTGTCTAGCAGGCGCTGCACGCGTTGCCGCACCGCGGACTCTGAAAGGCCCACCGCCTTGCCGATCGTCCCGTAGGGTCGGCGACCGTCCTCCTGGAGCTGCTCGATGATCATCTTGGAGATGTCATCGAGGGGTCCGGCAGGGGCACGGTCGATGAGGCTGCGGCGTTCCACTGCGGGAGCATGACCTCGATTGGCGGCGCTGGCAACCAGCATCGCCGTAACCGGCCAGCTGTTTGCGCCAAATCTCAGATCCGCGGCACTTCGGTCTGTCAGCCACGGAATCCCTTGTCATTCTGAAGATTGGCTGCCAGGATCGCCGGTGACGAGGGTTTTGTCGCGAGAGGGAACACATGACAGGGCCGGGCATTTACCGGTCGTCCAGCCGGCCAATGACACAGTGATGCTCGGTGCTACCCCTGGCCTTTCGCGCACCTACACCTGATCAGACCCACATCCGCCACCACACCGCCTTGGCGGCACCTGAAGGGCACACATGGACCGCGAACCGCTTGTCTCCGCACCGCTCCTGCGGGGCACTCTCACCCGGCGAACTCTGTTCCAGGGGGCTGGGGCCGTCGCCGTCGGCGGCCTGCTCACTGCCTGTGGCACGAGTGGCACGGCCAAGAAGTCCTCGTCCGCCACATCGCGCGCCGCCAAGGACCTGTCGAGCACAGAACTGCTGGTGAACTGGTCGAACTGGCCCGAGTACATCGACATCGACGACAAGACCAAGGGGCACCCGACGCTGGACGCGTTTTTCAAGAGCACCGGAATCAAGGTGAACTACACCGAGGACTACAACGACAACGACGAGTTCTTCGCCAAGGTCAAGCCGCAGTTGTCAGCAGCCCAGGACACCGGGCGCGACGTGTGGTGCAGCACCGACTGGATGGTCGCCCGACTGATGCGGCTCGGCTGGGTGCAGGAGCTTGACAAGGGCAACATCCCCAACGCCGCCAACCTCGAGTCGGACCTGATGAACGTGCCCTTTGACAAGGGCCGGGTCTACTCCCTGCCGTGGCAGAGCGGCTTTACCGGGATCGCCTACAACCCCAAGTCCACCGGTGGCAAGAAGGTGACGTCCATCGACCAGCTACTGACCGACAAGACCCTCAAGGGCAAGGTCACGCTGCTGACCGAGATGCGCGACTCCGTCGGCATGGTCATGCTCGCCCAGGGCAAGGACCCGGCGTCGTTCACCGACGCCGACTTCGACGCTGCGCTGGCAGAGCTGAAGTCGGCCAAGGACTCCGGCCAACTGCGCGGGTTCACCGGCAATGAGTACGGCAAGCCCCTGGCCTCAGGCGACACCGCGGCCTGCTTGGCCTGGACCGGTGACATCGTCCAGCTGAAGGCCGACAACCCGGCACTCGGCTACGTGCTTCCCGCGACCGGGCACATGCTCTGGTCGGACAACTTCGTCATCCCCAACCAGGCCAAGCACAAGACCAACGCCGAGAAGGTGATCAACTACTACTACGACCCGAAGGTGATGGCGACCGTCGAGGATCACGTCAACTACATCTCGCCGGTGAAAGGATCGAGGGAGGTTCTGCTGGCGTCCGACCCCAAGGTTGCAAAGAACCCGCTCATCTTCCCATCTCCCGAGGTGCTGGCCACCTCGCATGGCTTCAAGGGCCTGACCGAGGCCGAGGAAACCCGCTACAACAAGGCCTTCCAGGCCCTCATCGGAGCCTAAGAACGATGGCAACCGCTGCTGCGCCGATGCCCACCATCGCGCCGCCCTCGCCGGCGACAGCGCCGGACGGAGGGCTGCAGCTGGTCGGGGTCACCAAGCGCTTCGGTGGCTTCACGGCTGTCGACGACCTGGACCTCACCGTCCCGCAGGGGTCGTTCTTCGCGCTGCTCGGGCCCTCGGGGTGCGGCAAGACGACGACCCTGCGCATGGTCGCCGGGCTGGAGCAGCCGACGAGCGGACAACTGCTCCTCGGCAACGTGGACATCACGGGCACCCGGCCTTATCGGCGACCGGTGAACACCGTCTTCCAGAGCTACGCGCTGTTCCCTCACCTGGACGTCTTCGAGAACGTCGCGTTCGGCCTGCGGCGACGGCGCTCCGCGTCCGTGCGCAAGGACGTCGAGGAGGTGCTCGAGCTCGTGCAGCTGTCGTCTCTGGCCAAGCGGAAGCCCGGTCAACTCTCAGGAGGCCAGCAGCAGCGCGTCGCGCTGGCCCGCGCGATCGTCAACAAGCCGGAGGTGCTGCTGCTGGACGAGCCGCTCGGCGCCCTGGACCTCAAGCTGCGCAGGCAGATGCAGATCGAGCTCAAGCGGATCCAGACCGAGGTGGGCCTCACGTTCGTGCACGTCACGCACGACCAGGAAGAGGCCATGACGATGGCCGACACCATCGCGGTCATGAACGGCGGCCGGATCGAGCAGCTCGGAGCGCCGGCCGAGCTCTACGAGCGACCGGCCACCACGTTTGCCGCCAACTTCCTGGGGCAATCAAACCTGCTTGAGGCAACCGTCACGGGGGTCGAGGGCGAGGACCTGCTGCTCGACGTCCGGGGCCACAGGGTGGTGCTCGCCCGATCGCGATCTGCGGTCGCCCAGGGCCGCCTATGGCTCGGAGTCCGCCCGGAGAAGCTGCGGGTCACGACGGCGGGAGCCGCCGGCAACTGCCTCGATGGCGTCGTCACGGACGCGTCTTTCACCGGGGTGGCGACGCACTACCTGGTCCGGATGCCCTGGGGGCAGGAGTTGACGGTCGTGCAGCAGAACGACGGCTCCGCTCCCTTGCGACCCGGCCAGCCGGTCACGGTCACCTGGACCGCGGACCACGGGTTCGGTCTCGACGCCTCGCAGGACGCCCACGCGGGTGAGGAGCGGGTGCTGCCACTGCCCGACACCGAGCCGACATCGTGACAACCCTTGTCCAGGACCCGGTCCAGAGCGCCTCGGGTCCTGATGAGTCACGTACTGCAGGCGCCAAGCGCTCCACGCCCTACCTTCTGCTGCTGCCCGGTGGGGTCTGGCTGCTGCTCTTCTTCCTCGCGCCGATCGCGGCCCTGGTCTCCCAGTCGCTGCAGACGGGCTCGCTCGAGCAGGGTTACGCCCTGACGTTTCACTGGCGCACCTACGTCGACGTGCTCGACACCTATCACGTGCAGCTCATTCGGTCCCTGCTGTACGCAGGTGTCGCCACGATGCTGGCCCTGCTCATCGCCTACCCGCTGTCTTACGCGATCGCCTTCAAGTCCGGGCGCTGGAAGAACGTGCTGCTGGTACTCGTGATCGCACCGTTCTTCACCAGCTTCCTCATCCGCACCCTGGCCTGGCAGACGATCTTGGCCTCGGACGGACCGCTGACCCAGGGGCTGCGGCAGGTGCACGTCCTGTCGCTCCTGCGTGGTCTGCACTTGATTGACAACGACCAGCTCCTTGGCACCCGGCTGTCGGTCGTCACAGGGCTGACCTACAACTTTCTGCCGTTCATGACCCTGCCGCTCTATGCCAGCCTGGAGCGGATCGACGGTCGGCTGCACGAGGCGGCCAGCGACCTGTACGCCTCGCCGTGGACCGGCTTCCGCAAGGTGACCGTTCCGCTGTCGATGCCCGGCGTCGTCGCTGGCACGCTGCTGACCTTTATCCCGGCAGCCGGCGACTACATCAACGCGCAACTGCTCGGCAGCCCTCGCACCACCATGATCGGGCAGGTGGTCGCCGGGCAGTTCCTGCGCGTCCTTGACTACCCGACGGCGGCGGCGCTGTCGGTCGTGCTCATGGCCACCATCGTGCTGCTGGTCGCCGCCTACGTCCGCCGCGCGGGTACGGAGGAGCTGCTGTGACCGCTGTCCTTGACGCGCGACTGCAGCCCGCACCCGTGACCGGCCGGCGCCGCCGGAGTCCCCTGGAGTGGGTGCGCGAGAACCTCATCGCGCTGATCGCCGGCTTGGTCTTCTTCTACATGCTGCTGCCGAACGCGGTGGTTGTGCTGTTCAGCTTCAACCGGCCGGCTGGGCGGTTCAACTACACCTGGCAGCACTTCTCCTTCGACGCGTGGTTGCACCCCTGTGCCGCGCCTGGGATGTGTACTGCCCTGGGGCTGAGCCTCAAGATCGGGTTGCTCGCGACCCTGCTCTCCACCACCCTGGGGACGCTGGCGGCTTTCGCCCTCGCCCGCCACCGCTTCCGGGGGCGCTCCGCGACCAACCTGCTGATCTTCCTGCCGATGGCAACGCCCGAGGTGGTGATGGGCTCGTCCCTGCTCACGCTGTTCGTCAACCTGCGGTTTCCGCTCGGTGCGACCACGATCCTGATCGCCCACGTCATGTTCGACATCAGCTTCGTCATCGTGACGGTCAAGGCACGGATCGCCGGGCTCGACCCCCGG
>JAYUBO010000273.1:0-10092 GCA_043740815.1 Frankiales bacterium
TCACATAGGCCACGAGTACGTCCAGCTCCAAGGAGAGGGGCGCGTACGTCCCCTCGAGCAGGAAGGCCAGCGCCACGCCGACGAGGGCGTAACCCACCGCAACCGCCCGGACCCGGGAGCCGATCGGCGAGCGCCCGACCTGACGCGTGGCGGCCCGGGCGGCGGCACCGCACAGGGCACCCAGGACCGCCGGCGAAAGGTAGGTGAACAGATCCGTCCCGACGTACTCCGCCGTGACGTAGCCCCAGGCGACGGCCACCGCGTTGGCCGCGAGGGCCGCGCGGACGAGCAGCTCCAGCGGGCCGGCCGCGGGCCGCCGGTCAGGAGCAGAGCCACCACGGCAGACTGCGCAGCTCCCGCCGAGGACGTCCGCACCGCAGCGTGGCCGGGCGCAAACCGGGCGCAGATCGACCGCTGGGCGCCCCAGGTGCGCGGCACAGCGGGAAGACCCCGCCGGCGTGGACATGGTCACGATCCTGTCATCCCGCGCTGCGGAAGGACTCTCCCTACGATGGCGTTGAGAAGGTGACCACCTACGAGAGGCACGCAGTGAGCACCGAAGTGCACCAGTCCATCGTCATCGGCTCCGGTCCAAGCGGCTACACCGCAGCGATCTACCTCGCCCGCGCGGGCCTGAAGCCGCTCGCCTTCGAAGGTGCCGTCACCGCCGGGGGCGCGCTGATGAACACCACCGACGTGGAGAACTTCCCCGGGTTCCCCGACGGCGTCATGGGCCCAGACCTGATGGACAAGCTCCGGTCGCAGGCAGAGCGCTTCGGTACGTCCTTCGTCACCGACGACGTGACCGCGGTGGACCTGACGGTGTCGCCGAAGGTCGTGACCGTCGGCGACGACACCTATCTGGCGGAGACGGTCGTACTCGCGATGGGGTCGGGCTACCGCGAGCTCGGCGTGCCTGGGGAAAAGGAACTGTCCGGTAAAGGCGTGTCCTGGTGCGCGACGTGCGACGGGTTCTTCTTCCGCGACCAGGACATCGTGGTCGTCGGTGGCGGCGACAGCGCGCTGGAGGAGGCGACGTTCCTGACCCGCTTCGCCAGGACCGTCACGATCGTGCACCGCCGCAACACGTTCCGGGCCTCCAAGATCATGCAGGACCGGACCTTCGCCAACGACAAGATCAACGTCATCTGGGACACCGAGGTCCTGTCCGCCAACGGCGAGACCAAGCTCGCGTCGCTGAGCCTGCGCAACCTCAAGACGGGCGAGGCGTCTGAGTTGCCCGCAACCGGGCTGTTCATCGCGATCGGCCACGACCCGCGGTCGGAGCTCATCAAGGGCCAGGTCGAGCTGGACGACGAGGGCTACGTCGTGGTCGAAGGCCGTTCGACGCTGACGAACCTGGACGGCGTCTTCGCGGCGGGCGACCTGGTCGACCACACCTACCGGCAGGCCGTCACGGCTGCAGGCAGCGGCTGTGCGGCCGCGCTGGACGCGGAGCGCTGGCTCGCCGCCCACGAGTGACCTGAGCAGCAGTCCAGAGGGCTCTGGAATGGCAGAAGCACCGGCTAGGTTCTGGTCGGTACCCCCCCTGAGCCCGCGAGACCCGCGACATCTGACCCGAGGAGCAACCACCATGGGCGCCAACACCAAGATCGTCACCGACGCGTCGTTCGCCGTCGACGTGCTGCAGAGCGACAAGCCGGTCCTCGTCGACTTCTGGGCCGAGTGGTGCGGCCCGTGCAAGATGGTCGCGCCGGTGCTCGAGGAGATCGCCGGCGACCACGCCGACAAGATCAGCATCGTGAAGCTCAACATCGACGAGAACCCTGGCGTCGCCCGCGACTACTCGATCATGTCGATCCCCACGATGGCAGTGTTCCAGGGCGGCAAGATCGTCAAGTCGATCGTCGGCGCCAAGCCAAAGGCCGCCATCCTGCGCGACCTCGAGCCCTACTTGTAGCAGCCCCGAGCAGGCTCACCGGAGACCGGGTCCGACACGGATCCGGTCTTCGCTGCTTGGCAACCCAGGCCCCCGCTGGTGGGCTACGCCCTCTGCGTGTGGCTGGCCCGCCGGCGGGAAGACCGGCCCGAACCCCGTTACGCTGGCACCTTGACTCCGTGGAGGACGCCCCCGTGCAGCTGTTCCGCCGTGGCGACCGAGGTCCGGCCGTTGCCGAGATCCAGGCCAGCCTCACCACCCTTGGCCTGCTGCGCGCTGCTCCGGAGGAGCCGGTCTTCGACCAGCCCACGGACTGGGCGGTGCGGGAGTTCCAACAGAACCGCGGGCTGGTCGTCGACGGCGTTGTCGGCGCCGAGACCTACAGCGCCTTGCAGGCCGCCCGCCTGTCGCTCGGCGACCGGCTGCTCTCGCTTGCCGGTAAGTACTTCGTCGGTGACGACGTCGCGGCTCTGCAGGAGCGGCTGACCGAGCTCGGCTTCGACACCGGCCGGCCGGACGGCGTCTTCGGCCCGCAGACCGAGCGCGCCCTCAAGGGCTTCCAGCGCGAGTACGGCCTGGTCAGCGACGGCGTCTGCGGGCCGTCGACCCTGCGCGCCCTCAAGCAGCTCGGCCGCCTCGTCGTCGGGGGCCGGCCGCACGCGCTCCGCGAGACCGAGGTGCTGCACCGCTCGGGTGCGGCCCTGGCCGGCAAGGTCGTCGTGCTCGACCCCGGCCATGGGGCCAGCGACCGTGGTGCCGTAGGGCATGGGCTCGAGGAGGCTGCGCTGGCCGAGGACCTCGCCGCCCGGCTCGAGGGCCGCCTGACGGCGGTCGGCGTACGCACGCTGGTGACCCGCGGGCCGGACGGCTGCCCCACCGACGCCGAGCGGGCCGAGCTGGCCAACGCCGCCCACGCCGACCTGGTCGTCTCCCTGCACGCCGACCAGGCCGACTCCCCGCGCTGCCAAGGGGTCGCGACCTACCACTTCGGCACCGGGTCAGGGGCCACGTCGACAGTGGGTGAGCGCTTCGCCTCCCTCGTCCAGCGTGAGATCGTGGCGCGCACCGACCTGCTCGACTGTCACGTGCACCACAAGACCTGGCAACTGCTGCGGCTCACCCAGATGCCCACGGTTCGGCTGGAGCTCGGTCACGTGACGCATCCGGGCGATGCAGCACGGCTCGCGGACCCGGCCTTCCGGGACACGGTCGCCGAGGCTCTGCTCGTCGCCATCCAGCGGCTCTACCTGCCGCTCGACCAGGATCCGCCCACCGGCGTGCTCAGGCTGCCTGACCTCGCCCAAATCTGAGCAGGAGGTACGGCGCCCCGGCCAGCCGGTCTTAGACGGGGCGGAGCATCGGGTCGGGGGACATCGAGCCGAGCAGCCGCTCGAGGGCGACCTCGACATCCTCGCGCCAGGACACGGCACTCTTGATCTCCAGGCGCAGCCGGGGAAACCGGTGGTGCGGGCGGACGGTCTTGAAACCGACGGCGGTGAGGTACTCCGCGGGCATGACGCAGGCGGGGGCATTGTGCTGCAGGTCGCCGAAGGCCTCGATCGCTTTGACGCCCCGCCGGGTGAGGTCCTTCGCGACGCCCTGGACGAGGATCCGGGCCAGGCCGCCGCCGGCGAAGTCGGGGAGCACGTGGCCGGTCATCAGCAGCACCGCGTCGGCCGAGACGGGGGAGGTAGGGAAGGCCACCGAGCGCGGGACGTACATGGGCGGGGCGTACATCACGTAACCGGCGGGGACCCCGTCGACGTAGACGATCTTGCCGCACGAGCCCCACTCCAGCAGGGTCGCAGAGACCCATGACTCCTTCTCGAAGGCGGTGTCGCCGGCCTCGACGGCACGGTCGTGGGCGACCGGGTCGAGCTCCCAGAACACGCACTTGCGGCAGCGCCCGGGCAGGTCGTCGAGGTTGTCGAGGGTGATGTTGACGACCCGGCGGCTCATCGCGAGAGCCCGCCCGGGCGCGGGGCGCGCAGCAGCCCGGCAAGCCAGCCCAGGACTACACCCAGCAGCATGCCCACGCCGGCCAGCCCAAGGGAGGAGCGCCGGGAGGTCACCACGCGCCCAGACTAGTTGCCGGGCGAACGGGCGAAAAGCCCTTGGAAGCAGCCACCCGCGCCGTCCGGGAGCCGGGCTGGGCCGCCCCCCGCTACCGTGGCGGCATGGCTGGGGTGCAGGGTCCGCGGACCTTCGACGCGTTCACCGGCCGCTATGCCCAACGCACGGCCGGCATGACCGCCAGCGAGATCCGGGCGCTGTTCGCGGTGGCGAGCCGCCCCGAGGTCGTCAGCCTGGCCGGCGGGATGCCTTACACGAGTGCGCTGCCGCTGGATGCGGTCGGCAAGCTGATGTCGGACCTGCTGGCAACGCGAGGGGCGCAGGCGTTGCAGTACGGCTCCGGCCAGGGCGACCCGGTGTTGCGCGAGCAGATCTGCCAGATCATGGCCCTCGAAGGCATTCTGGGTTCCCCCGACGACGTCACTGTGACCGTCGGGAGCCAGCAGGCGCTGGACCTGGTGACGCGGATCTTCATCGACCCGGGCGACGTGGTCCTCGCAGAGGCGCCGTCGTATGTCGGTGCGCTCGGCACGTTCGCGTCTTACCAGGCTGAGGTGGTGCATGTCGCGATGGACGAGCACGGGCTCGTCCCGGAGGCGTTGCGTGCGGCGCTCGCGTGGGTCGGCAACCGGGTAAAGTTCCTCTACACGATCCCCAACTTCCACAACCCGGCTGGCACGTCGCTGTCCGACGCCCGCCGCGACGAGGTGCTGGCGATCTGCATGGCGGCCGGGCTGCTCGTGCTCGAGGACAACCCCTACGGGCTGCTGGGGTTCGAGGGCCCGCCGACGCCGGCGATCCGGGCACGCGGCAGCTCCTCGGACGGCAACGACCACGTGATCTATCTCGGCTCGTTCAGCAAGACCTTCGCCCCGGGCCTGCGGGTCGGCTGGGTCCTCGCGCCGCACGCCGTCCGCGAGAAGCTCGTCCTGGCGTCCGAAGCCTCTGTCCTGTGTCCACCGGCGCTGAACCAGCTGGTCGTCACGGAGTACCTGCAGACCCAGGACTGGCAAGGCCAGATCGAGGTCTTCAAGCAGATCTACCAGGAACGCCGCGACACGATGCTCAGCTCGCTCGCGGCCCTGATGCCGGCCGGCACCACCTGGACACGTCCCACGGGCGGCTTCTACGTGTGGACCACCCTGCCCGACGGTCTCGACGCCAAGATCATGCAGCCGCGCGCGATCACCGCCCGCGTTGCCTACGTCCCCGGGGTCGGCTTCTACAGCGACGGCCAGGGCAGCCGTGAGCTACGCCTGTCCTATTGCTTCCCCGAGCCCGCGCGGATCGCCGAAGGTGTCCGCCGCCTGGCCGGCGTGGTCGAAGCCGAGCTCGAGCTTCTGGACACCTTCGGACCCACCCGCACCCCTCGCAACGCACGTCGGCCAGGCAACGCCACCACCCCCAGCCCAGGCCTCGCGTAGCGGTCGCCAGACAGCACGCCAGCACACCATGCCTTGTGGCTAGTGGGGCGCGCCCAGTGCCATGGTCTTCGCTGGGGCCGTCTCGGCGGATGGTGGCACGGGGTCGGGCGGCTCAGTCGGCCAGTGGAGCGCGTTGCTATCCGCAGGCTCCAGGTAGCGGAGCCGAAGGGCGAGAAACGGTCGTTCGATCGACTGGTAAGTGACGGTCGATATGGCAAGCACAACTGGCACGACGAGCAGGACACCGGTCAGGAAAGCGGAGGACACCGGGCCTCCCCAGCGAAGGGGCCACCCCGCAGTGCTCGCTATCCGATACACGACCACAAAATGCAGAAGGTAGATGGAGAAGCTGGTGGAACCGACTGCCGCAGCTGTCCGGATGACAAGCCCGCGACGGTGGCTGAAGACATGGGTGAAGCTGCCGACGAACAGCGCCCAGACGGTCCCCTCGACATCGGTCCAGACCGCTCGCCATGCCGCGGGGTGGGCATAGCCGTGCAACTGGTTGAACGCCCACAGCATGGCGAGGGCTGACAGGGAAGAAAGCACCAGGACAGGCACCCCTAGCCAGGAGCGATGCCGTACGTAGACCCACGCGATCAACATGCCGAGCAGGAACTGATCGATGCGGCCGATGATGGAGTAGTAGAAGATGTTGTTGATGTTGAGGCCCGGTGTGCACACCACCGCCAGGACCCGCAGCACGGCAAAGGCAGCGGTCATTCGCACCAGCACGCTTGGCCCGAAACGGTTGAGCAAGGCAAGCAGTAGTGGGAACACCAGGTAGAACTGGAACTCGACGGCCACCGCCCAGAACATGGTGCCCCACGGGCCGCCAACAACGAGGGGGCCTCCAAAGCTGGACAAGGGCAAGACCGTCTGGATGAGCGCGGACAGGGTGAAAGACCGCGGAGTGAGCGACAGGGCCAGCACCACCAGCACCAAATAAAGCGGGTAGATACGCAGCAAGCGGTTGATCAAAAAGGAGCGATACTGAATCTGGCGACCCAAGGTCCCGCTGGTGAAAATAAAGCCACTCAAAACCATGAAGAGGGCCACACCGGTATGCCCCTCAAACACCAGCGTCTTCAGCGGGTTGCGAGAGTAGGGCCAATCCGCCAAGGAGAAGTCATGACCGGGGTGGGCCACGCGTGCCGAGACCAGTTGCGTCGTGTGGTAGAGAACCACCAGCAAGGCGGCGAAGGCACGCAGTACGTCGACCGGGTAGAGGTAAGGACGGTTACTGCTGCGCACGCTGGCTCCCTTGGACACGGTGCAGATACCGCCGCCCCCTACATGAGGGCGTCGAACGTGTTGCAGTGACGGCGACCAGGCAATCCAGGAGCTGGCGGACGGTCTCGACGCGCTGGCGGCACCGACGGTACAAGAGGGCGAGGGCGGCAACGAGATAGTCGCCGGTTTCGTAGCGCAGCAGCTCGGCCGCAACGAGCACCTGGGCAGTCAACCCGACCGCGAGGCGGTGAGGCGACCCTTCGAGTGGGGGTCGCAACAGCGCATCGACCATCTACGGCAGCGCAGTGGCCTCATCGACCGGCAGCTGCGGCTGCGCCGGGAACGTCATGAACAGATCATCGGCCCTGTCGGCGTGACCCACGCTGCCCGATCGAGTGAGCCGGCGGCTCGTTCTGGCCCGCACGCTCAGGCGGGGCTAACGGGTCCCTGCACGAGGCCGGCGATCCGCTGGAGGTCCTCGAGCGTCGCGAACTCGATCGTGATCTTGCCCTTGGCGCGGCCCACGTCGACCCTGACGCGGGTCTCGAGTCGGTCGCTGAGCCGCTCGGCAACCTCACGGGCAATCTCGGGAACCAGCCGCTTCTGTGACGCGCCCCTCTTCGGCGGCGCCTCGGAGGACGCGATCGCCGTCGCGACGGCCTCCTCAGTCGAGCGCACCGACATGCCCTCGGCCACCACCCGAAGGGCCATCGCGTCCATGGCTTCAGGCGAGCTCAGCCCCAGGATCGCGCGGGCGTGCCCAGCCGAGAGGACCCCCGCCGCGACCCGAGACTGCACCGCCGGGGGGAGCCCCAGCAACCGGATCGTGTTGGAGATCTGCGGACGCGACCGGCCGATCCGGATCGCCAGCTCCTCGTGCGTCGTACCGAAGTCGGCGAGCAGCTGCTGGTAGGCAGCCGCCTCCTCCAGCGGGTTGAGCTGCGAGCGGTGCAGGTTCTCCAAGAGGGCGTCGCGCAGCATCGCGTCGTCCTGGGTGTCCCGGACGATGGCGGGAATCATGGCCAGGCCCACCCGCTGGGACGCCCGCCACCGGCGCTCGCCCATGATCAGCTCGTAACGCGCCGCGCCTTGGGCATCACTCCCGAGCGGGCGCACAACGATCGGCTGGAGCAGCCCGACCTCGCGGATCGAGTTCTCGAGCTCGTTGAGCGCCTCCTCGTCGAAGACGGTCCGCGGCTGGGCGTGGTTCGGGATGATCGACGCGATCGGCAGCTCGGCGAAACGGGCGCCGGCGACATCGGTCAGCCCCGGGGGGACGTCCGCCGGGCCCTGCGGGATCAACGCCCCAAGGCCACGACCGAGGCCGCCCTTGCGTGCGGGCACAGTCACGTCGCCTCCACCGGCATCGAAGCAGGAGCGGGAGCCGCCCCGCGTACGGCGATCTCGCGGGCCGCGTCCACGTAGGCCATCGCGCCCCGCGAGCCGGGGTCGTAGGTCACGACCGACTGGCCATAGCCCGGGGCCTCGGAGACGCGCACAGAGCGGGGGATCAGCGTGGCAAGGACGACGTCGCCGAAGTGCTCGCGGACCTCGTCGGCGACCTGGTCGGCCAGGCGAGTGCGGGAGTCGTACATCGTGAGGACGATCGTGGACACCGCAAGCTTGGGGTTCAGGTGCGCCTTCACCATGTCGATCGTCCGGAGCAGCTGGCCCAGACCCTCCAGCGCGTAGTACTCGCACTGGATCGGGATCAGCACCTCGGTCGTGGCCACCATCGCGTTGACGGTCAGCAGCCCGAGCGAGGGCGGACAGTCGACCAGGACGTAGTCGACGTCCGCGCCCGGCCCGGCGCAGTAGGCGTCGATCGCCCGCTGCAGGCGGGACTCGCGGGCCACCAGCGATACCAGCTCGATCTCGGCGCCGGCCAGGTCGATCGTGGCCGGAACCACCCGCAGCCGTGGCACCCCGTCGGCCGGCTGGACGACGTCCGCGATCGGCACCGAGTCAACCAGCACCTGGTAGACGTCCGCGACACCCGCGTGGTGCGGCACTCCCAGAGCCGTCGAGGCATTGCCCTGCGGGTCGAGGTCGACGACCAGCACCGTCGCCCCATGCAGCGCAAGCGCTACGGCGAGGTTGACGGTCGAGGTCGTCTTGCCGACCCCGCCCTTCTGGTTTGCCACCGTGATCACCCGCCGCGCCTGCGGCTTGGGGAACACCTCTGACCCAGACCGCACGCGTATGGCGGCCGCCGCTTGCTCCCCGATCGGGGTGCTCGCGTCACTGTCGCGCAGCGACTCGCGCAACCGGTCGGCCGGGTCCGCGGCCGGCATGAACACGGACGTGGGGAGCGTGGGCTCAGTCATCGGCGGTTCTTCCGTTTGCTCGGGCCGCTGATCCCTCCGGGGCGGGGCGACGGGCGGGCGCCGGAGCGCGCCGTGGCGGCTGTCGCCGTACCGCGCTCGACGACGACGATCCGGGCGTGCGTGCCGAGCTCTACCGCGCCGACCTCGACCACGGACGAGGCCGCGGCACCGAGCCGGTGCAGGACGGGACCGGCGGCGGCGAGCTCGACCGCGGCCTGCTCGCCCTTGAGCGCGAGCAATCGGCCCCCGCTGCCGAGCAGTGGCAGGGCCCAACCGGCGAGCCGATCCACGGGCGCGACCGCCCGGGCGGTCACCACGTCCACCTCAAGCTTGCCGGCGAGCTCCTCGGCCCGGGCCCGGCGTACCAGGGCGTTGCGAAGGCCGAGGGACTCGACGGCCTCGGACAGGAACGTCGCGCGGCGCTGGAGGGGCTCGACCAGAACGACCTGGACCTCCGGGCGCTGGATCGCGAGGACGAGCCCGGGCAGGCCAGCACCCGAGCCGAGATCGAGCACGACCTGACCATCCTCGACCAGCAAGGACAGGCCGGCGCAGTTGAGCAGGTGTCGCTCCCACAGCCGAGGCGTCTCACGCGGCCCGAGCAGTCCGCGCTCCACCCCTGGGCCGGCCAGCAGCGCGGCGTACGCCTCCAGCTGCGGCAGGGCCGCGCCAAAAACCTCCGCGGCCGCGGGAGGGATCTCGAGCGCTGGAGCCGTCACGCCCGCCCGGCCGGCGTCGCGGACGCAGCAGCAGTCGCGGGCACTCAGCTGCTCCGAAGCACAACGACACGGCGCTCGGGCTCAACACCCTCGGACTCGCTCTCGACACCGTCCATCGCGGCGATCGCGTCGTGCACGATCTTGCGTTCGAACGGGGTCATCGGGGCCAGCTTCACCGGGGCGTCCCCGGACAGGGCGCGCTCGCCCGCACGGGTACCGACCTCGGTCAGCTCGACCTTGCGCTGCGCGCGGTAGCCGCCGATGTCGAGCATCAGCCGGCTCCGCACACCGGTCTGCTGCACTACTGCAAGCCGGGTCAGCTCCTGAAGCGCCTCGAGGGTCTGGCCGTGCGGGCCCACCAGCGCGTCGAGGCCGTCCCCGACGATCGCGACGACGGCACGTGCGCTGGAACCGCT
>JAYUBO010000274.1:0-18649 GCA_043740815.1 Frankiales bacterium
GCGACCGCTGCGACCGCCCAGTCCGCTGCCGCCGACTACCTGCGTGAGCAGGGACACCGCCTGGCCCTGAAGGGGATCGCAGGCGACGAGGCCGATCCCTACGGCTTCCAGCTCGAGCTCGAGCGGACGCTGTTCGACACGACGACCGTGTCCTACGAGCAGACCTACGAGGGCATCCCCATCTGGCGCTGCGGCGTCGCCGTACACCTGCGCACCGAGCCACTGCGGGTCGTCAGCGCCCGGTCGACAGCCCGCGACGACATCGTCCTGCACCGTGCCAGCGAGCCGAAGCTGAAGAAGGCGATGAGCGTCGAGGGCCACAAGCTGGTGACCTCGATCGGCCTTCGGACCGACGGCGAGCAGCACGTGAAGGTGCTGCGCCGCCGGACCGTCATCTTCCGGTACGACGAGAAGGTCCGCGTCGACCAGGCCGGGGGCCACCCCGGGCTGAGCTTCGAGGAGGTGCCGCGAGCCGTCACCCACGGCACGGACAGGGTGGCCATCGAGACCACCGTCGAGGTCGTCGCCGGTGGCCGCAGCCTGGTGTGGCTGGTCGTCACAGATGCCGACACCGGCGCCGTGCTCTACGCCAAACCGTTCGTCGACGACGTCACCGGACTGGTCTTCGACCGCGACCCGATCACCACGACCGGTGTCGCCGCCAATGGACCGGCTGCCACCGCGGCGACGCTCAACCCGCTGCGGTCCTCGGTGACCTTGCTCGACCTGAACGCGCCGTCCGGCGGGACCCAGGCCCTCAGCGGCACCAACGTGGCGATCACGGACTTCGAGCCGGCGACGGCCGCACCACCGACCGAGCCGACCGGGAACGCCTTCGACTTCGACGCCCGCAGCGACAACTTCTCAGCGGTCAACGCCTACTACCACTGCGACAAGATCTTCCGGATGATCCAGGACCTGGGCTTCCCGCTGGCCACCTACTTCAACGGCACGAGCCGCCCGGTGCCGGTGGACCACCGCGGACGCTTCGGCAGCCTCGACGGGATCGAGCGCAACGCCTCCTGCAGCGGCAACGGGACCGGTGGCATCGCCAACGTCGACTTCGAGCTCGCCGACCAGGGAGACACCGCCCACCCGATCGGGATCGCCGACGACTACCGCGTCGTGCTCCACGAGCTGTGCGGGCACGGCATCCTCTATGAGAGCGTCAACGCGGCCAACCTGGGCTTCTCGCACAGCGCCGGTGACAGTTTCGCGGTCATCCTCAACGACCCGGACACGGCCGCACCGGACCGCTTCGAGTCCTTCCCCTGGGTCAGCTTCATCAGCCGGCGGCACGACCGGAGCATCGGCGCCGGCTGGGGCTGGGGCGGCACCCAGGACGGACACGGCTACGACTCCGAGCAGATCCTCGCGACGACGCACTTCCGGATCTATCAAGCCCTTGGCGGTGACGCCAACGACCCTGGCACGCGGCGCTACGCCGCGCGCGTGATGGCCTACCTGATGCTGCGGGCGGTCGCGACCCTGACGCCCGCGACCAACCCCGCGAACGCGTCGGGCTTCGTCACGGCCTTGCAGACCGCAGACCTCGGCGACTGGACGACCGAGGGGCTGTCCGGCGGCGCTTACGGCAAGGTGATCCGCTGGTCGTTCGAGAAGCAGGGGCTGTTCCAGGCTCCCGGGGCTCCCGTGCCCACGACCCAGGAAGGAGCGCCCCCCGCGGTCGATGTCTACATCGACGACGGGCGGCACGGCGAGTACCAGTACCAGCCGAACCACTGGAGCAACCAGTCGATCTGGAACCGGCGGTTCGCCGACGGGGGCACCCTGCACCAGGAACCGGTGATGGGCCAGACGAACTACGGCTACGTGCGAGTCCGCAACCGGGGCACGCAGACCGCCACCAACGTCGTGGTCAGGGCCTTCCACGCCAACCCGGCCGCCGGCCTGACCTGGCCCAACGACTGGTCGAGCATGACCACGACCCAGCTCAACGCCCCGGACATCCCGGCCGGCGGTGAGGTCAAGGTCGGACCCTTCTCCTGGACACCGTTCGCGGTCGGCCACGAGTGCATGCTGATGATCTCCTCGGCTGTCGGCGACGCCAGCAACATTGACCACTTCACGGCCGGCGACAGCATCCCGGAGTGGCGGCTCGTACCGCACGACAACAACATCGGGCAGCGCAACGTGGCGCCGGTCGCGTCCGGTGGGCTCACGTCCCTGGTGGCGGCTCTGACCGACCGCCCGTTCCAGGTGCATAACCCATTCGGCACCCCGGTCGGCATCCGACTCCTGATCGACGTGCCGTCCGTGCTGGCCAAGGCCGACTGGCGGGTCGTCGTGACAAGCCCGGGCGGCTCGACGTTCCGGCTCGACGCGCACGAGGCACACGACGTGCGCTTCACCCTGGTCGCCGGCTCACCCGACGCCGTCGCTCAGCTGCGCTCGGTCTTGCAGGAGGAGCGCAACCTGGTCATCACGGTCACCGCCGACGGCCGGATCATCGGCGGCATGAGTTACGCCCTCGACCCGGACTACGTCGACGAGCCCGATCCCGGTCACCACCACGGCGACCTGTCTACGTGCAAGGCCGACGAACTGCTCGCCACGCTCTGCCCGGACCTGGGAGATCTGGGGAAGGCGCGCGAGGTCAAGGTCACGAAGGTCACCATCGAGATCGATCTCGACTGCTGACCCCGCCCACGGCGATGCCTCGGGAGGCGGCCAGCAAGCACCCCAGCGGTACCCGCTGGCACCTGGCCGAACGCCCGCCCACCTAAGACCCGGCCCCGCTACGGTGCTGCCATGGAGCTGACCCCCGAGCAGGGACGCGTCCTCGGCTGCCTGGTCGAGAAGCAGCTGACCACCCCGCAGCAGTACCCCCTGACCGACAACGCCCTGATCGCCGCCTGCAACCAGACGACCAGCAGGGACCCCGTCGTGGCCTACGACACGACGACCGTCCGCGTCGCCGTCCGGTCGCTGCGCGAAGCCGGGCTGTTGCGGACCGTCCACCGGCCCGGCGAGCGCAGCGACAAGCACCAGCACCAGCTCGACACCGCCCTCGGACTGACTCCGGAGCAAGCCGCGGTCCTTGCCGTCCTGGTGCTCCGCGGCCCGCAGACACCCGCCGAGCTCCGGGTCCGCACCGAGCGGATGCACCCGTTCGACAACACCGAGCAGCTCGAAGACGTCCTGCTCACCCTCGCCAACCGTCCGGAGCCGCTCGTCGCCCGACTGGACCGCCAGCCGGGGCGCAAGGAGTCCCGATACGCCCCGCTGCTCAGCCCGCCGAACACCGAGCCGGTCACCGTCGCAGCAACGGCCGTCCCGGTCGTCACCGACGCGATGCCGACCCCCACCGCCACGCCCTGCGTGGGCCCGACCCTGACCGAGCTCGCCCTCGAGGTCGCGGCCCTCAGGGCCGAGGTGGCCGAGCTCCAAGTCACCCTCCGCGAGGCCACCAGCCAGGGCGACCCCGACCTTGGGGACCTCAGGGACCTCAGGGACCACTGACTCCGAGCTGCTCCAGCACGAGCAGCCGAACCACCGACGCATCGGCCTGGCCGCGGGTGGCCTTCATGACCCGCCCGACGAGGGCGCCGGCGGCCGCGACCTTGCCGGAGCGGACCTTCTCGGCGGCGTCCGGGTCGGCCGCGATCGCGTCGGCAACGGCGGCGGTCAGGGCGGAGACGTCCGAGACGACGGCAAGGCCCCGCGCCGCGACAACCTCATCGGGTGACCCCTCGCCTGCCAGCACGCCGCCGACGACCTGGCGGGCGAGGCCGGCGTTCAGAGTGCCGCCCGCCACGAGGGCCACGACCCGGGCCACCTGGTCCGGGGTGATCGGCAGGTCCGCGGCGTCGACACCCGCCGTGTTAGCCGACTGCGCAAGGTGGCCGAGCCACCAGTTGCGAGCCTCGGCCGCGGGCGCCCCGGCAGCAACGGTCGCGAGCACGACGTCCAGGACGCCGGCGTTGACCATGGCTTCGCTGTCGGCCACGGACAGCCCGAGCTCCTCGACGAGCTGGCGTCGTCGTACCGAGGGGGCCTCGGGGAGGGCGGCCTTCAGGGATTGGACCCACGCCGGGTCGGGCGCGATCGGGACGAGGTCGGGCTCGGGGAAGTAGCGGTAGTCGGTCGCCTCCTCCTTGGATCGGCCCGACGTCGACATGCCGGTGTCCTCGTGGAAGTGCCGGGTCTCCTGGACGATGCGTTCACCGGCGCGCAGCCGGAAGGCCTGCCGCTCGACCTCGGAGCGGACTGCGCGTTCGACCGACCGCAGCGAGTTGACGTTCTTGGTCTCCGACCGGGTGCCCCATTCCGCACCGGGCTTGTTCAGCGAGACGTTGACGTCGCAGCGCATCGACCCCTGTTCCATCTTGACGTCACTGACCCCCAGCCCGCGCAGCACGTCACGCAGCTCGGTGACGTAGGCCTTCGCGACCTCCGCCGGCATCGCGCCGGTGCCGGTCACCGGCTTGGTGACGATCTCGACCAGGGGGATGCCTGCCCGGTTGTAGTCGACCAGGGAGTGCGAGGCGCCATGGATGCGACCGGTCGCGCCGCCGACGTGCAGGGACTTGCCGGTGTCCTCCTCCAGGTGCACCCGCTCGATCGGGATGCGGACGACCTGGCCGTCCACGGTCACGTCGAGGTAGCCGTCGGTGCACAGTGGCTCGTCGTACTGGGAGGTCTGGAAGTTCTTCGGCATGTCCGGGTAGAAGTAGTTCTTGCGCGCGAAGCGGCACCAGCTCGCGATGTCGCAGTGCAGCGCGAGCCCGATCCGGATCGTGCTCTCGATGGCCGTCTCGTTCACCACCGGAAGCGCACCGGGCAGTCCGAGACAGACCGGACAGGTCTGGGTGTTGGGTTCGGCTCCGAACTCGGTCGCGCAGCCGCAGAACATCTTCGAGGCGGTGCCGAGCTCGACGTGGGTCTCCAGCCCGATGACCGGCTCGAACTCGACAAGTGCCTCCGCATATGCGATCGCGCTCACTTCGACTCCCAATCCAGGCTCGGTGCGGCGGGGGGCAGGGCGACCTCGAGGGCACCACCGACCTGGTAGAGAAGATCCTCGCGCATCGTCGGAGCCATGACCTGCAGCCCGACCGGCAGGCCCTCGGACAGGCCGACGGGGAAGGAGGCGGCCGGGCCGCCGTACAGGTTGGCGGGGATGCTGCAGATGTCCTGCTTGTACATCGCGAGCGGGTCCTCGAGCTTCGCACCGAGCGGGAACGCGACGGTCGGGCAGGTAGGTGCCACGAGGACGTCGACCTGCGACCAGGCGGCGGCGAAGTCGCGGCTGATGAGCGTCCTGACCTTCTGCGCCTGACCGTAGTAAGCGTCGTAGTAGCCGCTGGACAGTGCATAGGTCCCCAGGATGATGCGGCGCTTGACCTCCGCGCCGAAGCCCTGGCCGCGCGTCAGCGCGGTGACCTCCTCGAGCGAGCGCTCGCCGTCGTCGCCGACGCGCAGGCCGTAGCGGACCGCGTCGAAGCGGGCCAGGTTCGACGACGCCTCGGCCGGCGCGATCAGGTAGTAGGCGGGCAGCGCGTAGTTGAAGTGCGGGCAGCTGACCTCGCTCACGACCGCTCCCGCCTCGCGAAGCAGCGCGACGGCCTCCTCGAAGCGGGCCGTGACGCCAGGCTCGTAACCGTCGCCCTGCAGCTCCCTGACGACCCCGATCCGCAGCCCCTTCACCGATGCCTCGCGCGCGGCTGCGACGACCGGCGGGACGGGGGCGTTGATGGACGTGCTGTCGCGCGGGTCGTAGCCGGCGATGACCTCGTGCAGCAACGCCGCGTCGAGGACCGTACGCGCGCAGGGCCCGGCCTGGTCCAACGAGCTCGAGAAGGCCACCAGCCCGTAGCGGGACACCCCGCCGTAGGTCGGCTTCACGCCGACCGTGCCGGTGACGCCGGCCGGCTGCCGGATCGACCCACCGGTGTCCGTCCCGATCGCCAGCGGAGCCTGGTAGGACGCCACGGCCGCCGACGAGCCGCCGCCGCTGCCACCGGGGATGCGGGTGAGGTCCCACGGGTTGTGCGTCGGTCCGTAGGCGGAGTGCTCGGTGGAGGAGCCCATCGCGAACTCGTCCATGTTGGTCTTGCCCAGGATCACGATGCCCGCGGCCTTCAGGCGCGCCGTGACCGTCGCGTCGTAGGGCGGCCGCCAGCCCTCGAGGATCCGCGAGCCGACCGTGGTGGGGATCCCCTCCTGGCAGATCACGTCCTTAAGGGCCAGGGGCACACCGGCGAGCGGACCGGTGAGCTCACCCGCGTCGACCCGAGCAGCCTGCGCGAGGGCGCCTTCGGCGTCGACGTGCAGGAAGGCGTGGACCAAGCCATCGACAGCGGCGATCCGGTCCAGGTGCGCCTGCGTCACCTCGACGGCGCTCGCGGAGCCGCTGGTGATCGCCTCGCGTGTCTGGACCGCCGACAGTCGCGTCAGGTCCGTCATGCCTCGTCGTCCAGGATCCGGGGTACGCGAAAGCGCCCCCCTTCGGTAGCCGGCGCGCCGGACAGCGCCTGCTGGAGGGTGAGGGAGGGCATGACGACGTCGGGCCGGGTGACGTTCTCCAGCGGTACGGCATGAGAGGTGGGCGGCACGTCGGAGGCGTCGGTGACCTCCGAGATCTGGGCGACGGCACCGAGGATCACGTCGAGCTGGCCGGCGAGCGCGTCGAGCTCGAGGTCGTCCAGCGCGAGGCGGGCCAGCCGCGCGAGGTGCGCGACCTCCTCACGGGTGATCTCAGGCATGCGTCTCCTCCGGTGCTGCTCGTTGTACTACCGCCGGCCTTGCCGCTGCTGCTGGGCGCGGGCCGCCTGCCTGAGTCTAGGGAACGCTCCCTCGACCCCTCTCCACACCGTCAGGGCCCTCTGGATGTGACCGCCGCGAAACACGGCGGCAACCAAGGGAGCGCACCATCCAGACCATGGCCTACCTGCTGCGTGTCGTCCTCCCCGACCGCCCCGGCATGCTCGGTGCGGTCGCGACCGCGATTGGCGAGGCTGGCGGCGACATCGTCAGCCTCGACGTCGTCGAGCGCGGCCCCGACGGTGCCGTCGACGACCTGCTCGTCCAGCTCCCTGTCGGTGGCCTCGCCGACGTTCTCATCACCTCCGCCCAGTCGGTGCCCGGGGTGATCGTCGAGTCGCTGCGGCCCTACCTGGGCGCCGACGACCTGCACCGCGACCTGGAGCTCGTGGACGAGCTGGCAGCAGCCCCTTTCGATGCCCTCCAGCTGCTCGTAGACCTTGCCCCGGGCGTCTTTCGCGCGGGCTGGGCGGTCGTCCACGACGGCTCCGGCGTCCTCACCGCGAGCCCAGGCTCCCCGGAGCTGGCCGGCGTGACGCTGCCATGGATACCGCTCGCGACGGCCCGACGGATGGACACCAACGAGCAGTGGGTGCCAGCTCGCTGGGACGCCCTCGGTACCGAGCTCGTTGCGGCCCCGGTCGGCTCCCCCGACCGGGTCATCCTCGTCGGCCGCCCGGGTGGCCCCCGCTTCCGCGCCTCTGAGGTGCTGCGCCTAGCTCACCTGGCCGGCATCGCCGCGACGGTCACTGCAGCCGCCGCCGCCGTACCGGCCTAGCTCGAGCTGCTCGTAGGCGCCGGGCTGTGGGCCGGCGACAGGCGCTGCTCCAGCCAGCCGGTGAGGTCGCCCGCGGGCAGGGCGGGCGAGAGCCACCACCCTTGCGCGCGATCGCAGCCCATGGCCGACAGCCGGTCCCAGGTCGCAGCGTCTTCCACGCCCTCGGCGACAACGCGCATACCGAGCCCGCGGGCAAGGTCGATCACCGACGTCACGATCGCGAGGTCGCGCGGGTCGCTGTCCATCGCGGACACGAACGAACGGTCCACCTTGATCTCGCTCACCGGCAGCGATCGCAGCTGCACCAGCGACGACCAGCCGGTACCGAAGTCGTCGAGCGACAGCGTCACACCGAGCGACTGCAGCCGCCGCAGTGTCTGCCGCGCCTTGGGCGAGTCGGTGAACAGTGAGCCTTCGGTCACCTCGAGTTGCAGGGCCGAGGCCGGCAGGTGGTGCGCCGCCAGGCCCTCGACGACCCGGTCCACGAGCTGGTCGGTGCACAGGTCCTTGACGGTGATGTTGACCGCGAGGCACAGGTCCCAGCCTCGGGACCGCCAGGCGGACAGCTGTCGCATGGCCTCAGCGAGCACCCAGCTGGTCAGCGGCACGATCAGGCCGCTCCGCTCGGCCAGCGCGATGAACTCGTCCGGTTGCACGAGCCCACGCTGAGGGTGTCTCCAGCGGACCAGGGCCTCCACGCCCACGACCCGACTCGTCGCGAGCTCTGCCTTGGGCTGGTAGTGCAGCTCGAGCTCGCCGGCCTCGATCGCCCGGCGCAACTCACCGAGCAACGCCAGCCGACTGGGGGAGTTCTGGTCGCGGGCGGCCTCGTAGACCTCGACCTCGCCGGATTCCTTCGACAGGTACATCGCGACGTCGGCGTGCTGGAGCAGCTCGTCGAGATCGTTGCCGTGGTGCGGGGACACCGCCACGCCGGCCGAGGCGGCGACGTCCAGCAGGAGGCCGCCGAGGTGGACGGGCTCGGCAAGCGCGGCCCGGGCGCGCTGCGCCGCCGACCTGGCCTGCTCGCGGTCGGCCCCGGGCAGCAGCAGGGCGAACTCGTCCCCACCTAGCCGCGCCACCGTGTCTCCGGGCCGCAGGCTGGACTCGAGCCGGTGTGCGACGACGGTCAGAAGCTGGTCGCCCACGTGGTGGCCCAGGGTGTCGTTGACCTCCTTGAAGCGGTCGAGGTCGAGCAGCACCAGCCCGACCGGTCCCGCAGAGATCGCCGCGTCGGCACGCTCGCGCAGGCGCTTGCGGTTGGCAAGCCCGGTGAGGGAGTCGCACAGGGCCTGTTGCTCGTTCTTCAAAGCCGTCGAGCCGACGGCGTAGACGGCCATGAGGGACGGCACGAGCAGCGGTACGAAGGCAGGCCCAGCCTCGATGGACAGCGCCACCAGCGGGGCCAGGGCGAACTGGGCACCGTTGGTCAGCAGCTCGTACGCGAGCTCGGGCCGTAAGGCGTCCCACAGCCCCTCCCCGTCCTGCAGGGAGATGGCCCGGGCGACCAGCACCTCGTTCACCACGAAGTAGGCCGCCGCGCCGGCAAGCGCGGGGAGCAGGTCGCCACCGTCAAGGTTGAGCGGGTGGGTGAGGCTGGCGTGGTGACCGAGCGGCCGCATGACCGCCCAGGCGGCCGACCACGACAAGGCGTACATCCCGGCGTTGAAGCCGATTCGCCAGACCGCCTTGCGCTTGATCCCGTCGCTGACGACCACCGCGAGGGTCTGCAGGGTCAGGGCCAGCGGCAGGTCGTAACGCAGCAAGATCGCGAATACGAACGCCGTCGACAGGGCAACGCCGTTGGAGTCGCGTGCACCAGCGGTGAACAGTGGCCGGAACTCGCTCAGCAGCAGCAGCCCACAGGCCAGGAAGCCGGCGGCGCCCAAGGTCGGGACGCCGATCGCCACGTTCCCGCGATAGACCACGACGGCCACGACCAGCAGGCCAGTGAGCCCGACAGCCGCGATGTAAACCTCGAACATGCTCCCGTGCAAACCCGCCATCACGTTGCGTGGGTCTGTCGGTGCCGCCTCACCGCCCACGCGCCTGCCGCCCCCCAACTGCGCGCGATGCGCGCGTCATGGAACTTTCTTCGGCAGATTTGCCCCGTCCATGAGTGACCCGTCTGGCCTAGTCATGCCAAGAGCACACCGTGCTGCCCGAGGTCAGGCCCCGAGGACCGTCGCGAGCGCCCGGGCTGCGTCCGGACCGTCTGCCAGCAGCACGACGAACCCGGCGTCGTCGAGCACCGGCACCCCGAGCTTGACGGCCTTGTCGTACTTGCTCTGGCCCGGCTCCGCCCCGACGACCACGAAGTCGGTCTTCTTCGAGACGCTTCCGGTGACCTTGCCGCCCCGCTCCTGCACCGCCTCGCTCGCACCGTCCCTGCTGTACGACGCCAAGGTGCCCGTCACGACCACGGTGACGCCTTCGAGCGGCCGAGGGCCCTCGTCGGCTCCCTCGTCCTGCATACGGACACCGGCAACGGCCCATTTGCGGACAATCTCACGGTGCCAGTCGACCTCGAACCACTGCGTGATGGCCTGCGCGATCGACGGGCCGACGCCGTCGACCGCGGCGAGCTCCTGCTCCGGAGCGCCGGCGATCCGGTCAAGGTCGCGGAAGGCCCTCGCCAGCTCCCTGGCGGCGGTTGGGCCGACGTGCCGGATGCTCAGGCTGACGATCACCCGCCAGAGCGGACGCCGTTTGGCGACGTCGAGGTTCGCGAGCAAGCTCACGCCATTGGCGCTCAGCGACCCATCTTTGTTCTGGAAGAACGGGCTCTGCAGGAGCGTGTCGACGTCGAGGCCGAAGACATCGCCCTCGTCTCCGACGACGTGGTCGCTGAGCAGGGCGTCGGCCGCCTTCCAGCCCAGGCCTTCGATGTCGAAGCCGCCGCGGCCCGACATCGCGAAGATGCGCTCCCGCAGCTGGCTGGGACAGGACCGGCTGTTCGGGCAGCGCAGGTCGACGTCGCCCTCCTTGGCCGGCCTCAGCGGCGTACCGCACGACCGGCACTCAGTCGGCATCACCCACTCCGGCAGCGCGTCGTGCTCCTCGTCGCGGACCGGCCCGAGCACCTCCGGGATCACGTCACCTGCCCGCCGGACGAAGACCAGGTCGCCGATGCGGACGTCCTTTCGCGCCACTTCGGTCGCGTTGTGCAGCGTGGCCATCGCGACCATCACGCCTCCGACGTGCACCGGCTCAAGCACGGCGAACGGCGTGGCCCGACCGGTCCGGCCCGTGTTGACCTCGATCCCGAGCAGCCGCGTCGTCGCCTCCTCCGGAGGGTACTTGTGCGCGATCGCCCACCGGGGCGCCTTGCTGGTCGCCCCGAGCCGGCGTTGCATCGCGATCTGGTCGACCTTGACGACGACGCCGTCGATGTCGTGCTCGACGTCGTGCCGGTGCTCGCCCCACCTGGCGATGTAGCCCAGCACGCCGGCCAGGTCGTCGAAGACCTCGAACTGCCTCGCGATCGGCAGGCCCCACCGCTCCAGCTGCCGGTAGGCCTCCGACTGCGACGGCGGGTCCCAACCCTGTCTCGCGCCGATCCCGTGCAGCGTCAGTGACAGGGGGCGGCTCGCGGTGACCCTCGGGTCCTTCTGCCGCAGGCTGCCGGCCGCGGCGTTGCGCGGGTTGGCGAAGGGTGACTTGCCCTCCTCGACGAGGCGCTCGTTGACCGCCGCAAAGTCGGCCGTGGCCATGAAGACCTCCCCGCGGATCTCCAGGAGCGCCGGCACGTCCTCGCCGGTGAGCCGCTCCGGGACCTGCCGCAGGGTGCGCACGTTGGAGGTGATGTCCTCCCCTTGGCGACCGTCACCTCGCGTCGCCCCCCTGACCAGCCGGCCCTCCCGGTAGACGATCGCCACCGCGAGCCCGTCGATCTTCAGCTCACACAGGTAACGGGCCGCCGTCACCTCCTTGGCCTGCCGGGCCGCCCACGCCTGCAGCTGCTCGGCCGTGAAGACGTTGTCGAGGCTCATCAGCCGCTCGAGGTGCTCGACCGTCGTGAAGTCCGTCGAGAACCGCTCGTTGACCTTCTGCGTCGGGCTGTCCGGCGTCATCAGGGACGGGTGCTGCGCCTCCAGGGCCGCCAGCTCGTGGACGAGCGCGTCGTAGTCGGCGTCAGCAGCGCTCGGCTGGTTGAGGACGTAGTAGCGAAAGGCCAGGTCCTCGACCGTCTGGCAGAGCTCGCCATGCCGATCGCGGGCCTCGACCGGGACCACGTCGCTCACTGCTCCTCGTCCTCCTCCACCGCCGCTGCTGCGTCCACGCACCGCTTCGTGGTCACCTTCGCGTGCGCCCACGACGAACCCGCCAGCCCGCAGGCCGGAGTCATCGTCACGTCCGTGAACCCCACACGATCGCGCAACCGTCCGACATTTCTGACGACGTCGGCCACCGTGAGCAGTGGCCCGCTCGTCGGGAGCACCCCTAACAGCAGGCCGGTCCCCTGCTCGAGGGCCACCCCCAGCGCGTCGTCGTCGCGTCCGTCCAGCATCGCGAGGTCCACGCTGATCGCCCCCGCCTCGGCCAGCAGGGACACCGGCGGCCGCGGCGCGCAGCAGTGGATGACTGTGTGCTCGCGGTGCTCCACGGCGGCGAGCACGGTCCTGAGCCGCTCCCGGGCCACCTGCGGGTCCGGCGCCCGCAGCGTCCCGAAGCCGCTCGCCGTCGGGATCCGCGCCTGCAGGACGCCCGGCAGCGCCGGCTCGTCGAGCTGCAACGCGACCGTCGTACCGGGAAAGCGCCGTCGTACGTCGTCGACGTGCAGGCGTAGGCCTTCCGCCAAGCTCGCGGCCAGGTCGATCACCGCGCCGTAGTCCGACAGCAGCTTGGCGCCGCGGTGCAGCTCCAGCATCGCGGCCAGCGTCCACGGCCCGGTGGCCTGCACCTTCAGGACCGCCGGCGGCGTGTCACCAACAGCCTCCTGGAAGGCGTCGAGGTCGCGGCGCAGCAGATCCTTGGCCGTCCGTCCCTGCCGGCTCGCACGCGGTGTGATCCGCCAGCCGGTCGGCTGGACGTCCACGTGCAGGTCGGCGAGGAACACCGCGCCACGGCCGGCGAGGTCGGCGTGCCAACCCCTGCCCGGGAGCTCCGGCAGGTACGGGATCGACAACTCGTCCAGCACCATCCGGGCGGCCTCACCGACGTCCTCACCGGGCAGCGAGCCGACCCCGGTAGCGGTACCCGTGCGCCACAACCGAGCTGGCTGCGTCACGTCGGGCCCGCTGGCATCGGACCTGTTGCTGTCCGGTCCGTTGCTGTCCGGTCCGGCCTCGTCGCGGGACGCGTGCGCAGCGGTGCCGGTCACGCCTTGCGGGAGCGGGGCGGTGGGGCGGACGCGGACCCCACGGCGCGAGCTCGACCGTCGGTGGTCAACCAGGCCAGGTCAGCCTCCAGCGCCGCGATCACGTCGGCCCGGGATGCGGTAGCCCCCCGTATCGCGAGGCTGAACTGCTGGATGACCTCCAGATCGGTCAGCTGCACGTCGTCGGCCATGGGTCCACAGTATCGGCCCGCGCCCAGCACCCGCTCTGCACGTCGACCCACCGCCCGCGGTCGCCGTGGCCCTGTCGGGTGGCACGTGCACCGGGCCACGCCAGCGCGTCCGAACCGCGGTGGGGGTCGAGGTCAGCTGCCGGCATGGGCCTCAGGGGTGGGCGGACACCAGGGTCGCCGAGCCGAGGACAGTGGGCCCGGCGTACAGCACGGCGGTCTGGCCGGGGGCAACCCCGCGGGCCGGGGTGTCCAGAGCCAGGTGCCAGCCGCCCGCGAGACCGGCGCCGCCCGCAGCGGGGGTCACCAAGCAGTCGTGGACCATGCCGTGTGCCCGCAGCTGCACGCAGCAGCGCAGCGGGAGCGGCCGCGGGGACGACCAGACCGGGCGGCCGGTCACGAGGGAGCGGACGTCGAGGGCCTCGGCAGGGCCCACGGAGACGGTCCGGGCTACCGGCGAGACCGACAGGACGTAACGCGGCCGGCCGTCGCCAGCTGGGACGGTCAGCGCGAGGCCACGGCGCTGGCCGACGGTGAACCCGTAGGCCCCGTCGTGGGTCCCGACGACCGCGCCGGTGAGGGCGTCGACGACAGGGCCCGGGGCTGACCCCAGGGCGGACCGCAGAAACCCGGCGGTGTCCCCGTCGGCGATGAAGCAGATGTCGTGTGAGTCGGCTTTGTCGGCAACTCCGAGCCCCCGCTCGCGGGCGAGCGCCCTGACCTCGTCCTTGCGCAGGCCTCCGAGGGGCAGCACGGTCGAGGCGAGCTGCTCGGGGGTCAGGACGGCCAGGACGTAGCTCTGGTCCTTGGCGTGGTCGACCGACCGGGACAGGACGCCGCCGGACAGTGCGGCGTGGTGGCCGGTCACGACCCCGTCGAAGCCGAGGGCCAGCGCCCGGTCGAGGACTGCCGTGAACTTGATCTTCTCGTTGCAGCGCAGGCAGGGGTTGGGGGTCCGGCCGGCGGCGTACTCGGCAAGGAAGTCCTCGATGACGTCAGCGCGGAACTGCTCGGCCAGGTCCCAGACGTAGAAGGCGATGCCGAGCACGTCAGCGACCCGGCCGGCGTCGCGGGCGTCCTCCCGCGAGCAGCACCCGCGCGAGCCCGAGCGCAAGGCGGCAGGAGAGGACGACAGGGCCAGGTGAACGCCCGTGACGTCGTGCCCGGCGTCGACCGCGAGGGCGGCGGCCACGGCGCTGTCGACGCCGCCGGACAGGGCGGCGAGCAGCCTCACCGGACCGGCACCCGCCGGGCCCGCTCCACGACGGACGGCAGGGCGTCCAGCAAGGCGTCGACGTCGTCGACCGTGGAGCTGTGACCAAGGGAGAACCGCAGCGAGCTGCGGGCGGCCTCCGGGTCCTTGCCCATCGCGACGAGCACGTGCGACGGGCGAGCCACCCCGGACGAGCACGCCGAGCCGGTGGAGACCTCGACGCCGCGCGCGTCGAGCAGCAGCAGCAGGGAGTCGCCCTCGCAACCGGGGAAGCAGAAGTGGGCGTTGCCGGGTAGGCGGTCGACGGGATCGCCGTTGTAGACCGCGTCGGGAACAGCGACCAGGACCCGGCGTACCAGCTCGTCCCGCAGGGCGGCCAGGTTGCGGGCCACGACGGGCTGGCGCTCGACGGCCAGCGTCGCGGCAGCGGCAAGGCCGGCCAGGGCCGGGGTGTCGAAGGTGCCGGAACGCACATCGCGCTCCTGGCCGCCGCCGTGCAGCAACGGGGTGCAGGCGATGTCCCGACCGAGCAGCAGCGCACCGACACCGAGGGGACCACCGAGCTTGTGCCCGGTGAGGGTCAGCGCGTCGACGCCGGAGGACGCGAAGTCGACGGGAAGCTGCCCGACGGCCTGGATGGCGTCGGTGTGGAACGGCACCCCGAACCGGTGCGCGACCTCGGCGAGGGCGACGACGGGCTGCACCGTGCCGACCTCGTTGTTGGCCCACATCACCGTCACCAGCGCGACGTCGTCGCCGAGCGCGGCCTCCAGGACCTCGGGGTGGACCCGCCCGAGTGCGTCGGCCTCCAGCCAGGTCACCTCCGCCCCCTCGTGCGCGACCAACCACTCGACCGCGTCGAGCACGGCGTGGTGCTCGACGGCGGAGGCCAGGACCCGGCGGCGCGCGGGGTCGGCAGCCCGGCGAGACCAGAAGATCCCCTTGACCGCGAGGTTGTCGCTCTCGGTCCCGCCGCCGGTGAACAGCACTTCCGACGGCCGCGCTCCCAGCGCTGCGGCCAGTGCCTCGCGGGACTCCTCGACGGTACGACGGGCCTGTCGGCCGGCCGTGTGCAGGGAAGACGCGTTGCCCGGCTGGGCCATCACCGCGGCCACCGCAGCCACCGCCTCGGGGAGCATCGGCGTGGAGGCCGCATGATCGAGGTACGCCACGACGGCGATCCTATCTCGGGCTGGCCATCCTCACCGGTCATGGCCCCCTGACGGACTGCTCAGAGCCGGCAGTGCAGACGTCGTGAGAGCCGGTCCTCGTCGGGCAGGCTCCCGGCGTCCTCGACGACGACCTGGGTCGGCAGTAGCCCGGCCGCCACCCGTACGTCGAGAGCAACCCCGACCGCCACGTCGCTCGGGTCGACGTCACTGCGCGCGACGACGTGCACGACGACACCAACGGTCGAGCGTCGCTCGCTAGGGCCCACCACGACCCGCCAGTCGGCAACGTCGCCACGGCCGACCAGCGCGGCGCAGACCGCACGCAGGTCGACGCCCCGGATGCCCGAGCGCAACGAGAGCTCGGGCACGAGGGCCCGTCGGTGCAGTCCGAGGGCGCGAGGAACCGTGCGCTGGCAACCGGGGCAGGTCGCGGTGTTGATCGCATCGGCCAGGTCGGCAGTGCGCCAGCGCAGCAGGGCGCTGCCGCGCATGCCGAGCTGGCTGAGCACCACCTCGTCCGGTCCCTGGCCGTCCCCGGCCTCACCGGTCTCCGGGTCGACCAGCTGCACCAGCTCCAGGTCGGGGTAGGTGTGCAGCCCTTCCCCGCCCCGGCACTCCCCCCACAGCAGCCGGTGCCCGTCAGGAGCATGTACGGCGAGCACGACCGGCTGGAGGCCGACGCGTTCGAGCGCCTCCGCGACGGCGGCCCGCTCGGCACTCGTGGGCGCACCGACCAGGAGCACGGTCGTGACGGTCGTCAGTCGGGCTCCGGCCTCGTCGAGGTCGTCCCGGCCGTCGCGGACCGCAGGGCAAGGACGGTGGCGGCGATCATGACGTCAGAGCGCGTCAGCCCCAGGACCGTCCACAGCCGTGCGCCGGCGCGGACGACGACGTCGAGGTCGCCGCGCGTGCTCGCGATCGGGAAGCGCATCCCCAGGCCGGCGAAGACGAACGACGTCGGTCGGGTGTCAGCCTCCACGACCGCCCGGTAGGACCCGGGGCGCACCAGCCGGCCGACCAGGGCCCTGCGCAGAGCGGGCCCGTCGGTGTGCAGCGCCCATTCGGCCTCACCTGCCTGCAGGACGAGAGCGGCCGCTCCGAAGGGGTCGCCGTCAGGGCACACATCGCGTTCGCCTACGGCCGGCACGGTCGACAGCGCCGCGACGGTCGCTACCTGCGCCTCCGTACAGCCCAGGGCGGTGAAGCGGTCCCGCCAGAACGGCGAGAAGGGCCCGACCGCGTCGACCAGCTGCATCTTCAGGGCACGTTCCTGCGCGGCCGCCTGCCGCTTCGGGCTCCCACGGTCCCAGGCCATGGCGGGAGTCTAGGAGCGCGCGTGCAAGGCTTCGGCCATGCCTCGCTGGACTCCCGCTGACCTGCCCGACCAGACCGGCCGCACGGCCCTGGTGACGGGAGCCAACTCCGGCCTGGGCTTTCACACCAGCCTCGAGCTGGCCCGCAAGGGGGCCCGCGTGCTGATGGCCTGCCGCAACCCGGTGAAGGCGCAAGACGCCCTCGGCCGGGTCCGGCTGGCCGTGCCGAACGCGGGGGTGGAGCTGGTCGCCCTCGACCTCGCGTCGCTGGGCTCGATCGAGACCGCCGCAGCCGATGTCGCCGAACGAGCCCCCTCCCTTGACCTGCTCGTCAACAACGCCGGCGTCATGGCCGTCCCGCAGGGCCTCACTTCCGACGGCTTCGAGAAACAGTTCGGCACCAACCACCTCGGCCACTTCGCTCTCACCGGCCGGTTGCTGCCGCTGCTGGTGAAGGGGCAGGCGGCCCGGGTCGTCACCGTCTCGAGCGGCGCCCACAAGTTCGGCCGGATGGACTTCGAGGACCTGATGGGGACAGGCGGCTACCACCGCTGGCAGGCCTACGGCCAGAGCAAGCTGGCCAACTTGCTGTTCACGGCCGAGCTCGACCGCCGGGCCGGTGGGCAGCTGCTGGCAGCCGCAGCACACCCCGGCTACGCCGCCACAGAGCTGCAGATGGGCCTGGGTCAGCCGGTTGTCGAGGCTCTGATGAAGATCGGCAACAAAGTCATCGCGCAAAGCGACGCACAGGGGTCCTGGCCGTCGCTCTACGCCGCCACCGCCCCCGAGGTGAAGGGCAACGACTATGTCGGACCACACCTGCTCGAGCTGCGCGGCAACCCGGTCCGGGTCGGGCGCTCGAAGCAGGCCAGCAGCCTCCCGGACGCGGTCCGGCTCTGGGACGTCTCGGAGCAGCTCACCGGCGTCAGCTACAGCTTCTAGTCCCGTCACCGCCCGGTACGCCGAAAGCCGGCCTCCCTCATGGTCGAGGGGACCGGCTTTCAGCGTGCGGGGGGGACGGTCAGCCCTTGCGGGCGGTGATCTGCGCCGTGAGGTCGGGGACAACGGTGTTGAGGTCACCGACCAGACCGAAGTCGGCAAGCTCGAAGATCGGCGCCTCGGGGTCCTTGTTGATGGCCACGATCGTCTTCGATGTCTGCATGCCCGCGCGGTGCTGGATCGCCCCGGAGATGCCAGCCGCGATGTAGAGCTGAGGTGACACGGTGCGGCCGGTCTGACCGACCTGGTTCTGGTGGGGGTACCAACCGGCGTCGGTCGCGGCACGGGAGGCTCCCACGGCCGCTCCGAGGGAGTCCGCGAGCGCCTCGATGATCGAGAAGTTCTCCGGAGAGCCGACACCGCGACCGCCGGAGACCACGATGGAGGCCTCACCGAGGTCGGGGCGACCGCCTTTGGCCTCGACGACCCGCTCTGTGACCGCGGCGGCCTTGTCGGTCTCGCTGAAGGTGGCCGTGACCTGCTCGACGGTGCCGGCGGCGGCGGCTTCCGACGGGGCGGTGGAGTTGGCGCGGACAGCGATGACGGGCACGCCGGTACCGATGCGGGACTTCACGACGACGGAGCCACCGAAGATCGGCTGCTCCGCGACCAGGTCGGCCGTGACGCCGACAGCGTCGGTGATCAGACCGCCACCGATCTTGATAGCGACCCGGGCCGCGACCTCTTTGCCCTCGGCGTTGGCCGGGACGAGGACGGCGACGGGAGCCTTGTCGGTGACGAGCTGCGCGAGGACCGCCGCCTTGGGTGCGACAAGGAAGCCCTCGAGCTCTTCGGCCTCGCAGACGTAGACCTTTGTCGCGCCGTAGGCGGCGCACTTGTCGGCGGCGCCGCTGGCGCCCCTGCCGAGAACGACCGCAGA
>JAYUBO010000275.1:0-27765 GCA_043740815.1 Frankiales bacterium
AGCACCTCGGACGGGCCGTCGACCTGCTCGCCGAAGAGCCGGCCAGCGAGCAGTCCGCCAGTGCGCTGGCCGAGCTCGGCCGGCTGCAGATGCTGAGCCAGCATTTCGCCCACGCTGTCGCCCTCAGCGACCGGGCGATGGCCATTGCCCGTCCCCTCGGTCTGCTGGAGGTCGAGGCCAACGCGCTCGTCACCGCCGGCACCTCCCGCTACAGCCTCGGCGACCCCCTCGGGATCGTGCAGCAGGAGGAGTCGGTGCAACTGTGCCGCCAGTACAACCTGCGGGCCCTGCAGCGTGCCGCGAACAACCTCGCGGCCACCATGCAGGAGGAGGGCCAGCTGCGCCGCTCCTACGAGCTGATCGAGGAGAGCGCCCGCGCAACCCGCGGCTGGGGGCTGTCGCTGACCACCCGAGCCGACGACTCCGAGGTGGCCCTGATGGCCTGGTACGACGGGCAGTGGGAGCGGCTGCTCGAGCACACCGACGCGTTTCTCAGGACCGCGGGAACCGAAGCCCGGCAGTGGGAGGCGCACCTGCTGGCGTTGGCGGCGATCGTTCGGGCCCTGCGGGCCGAGCCGGTTCCACCAGAGTTGGACGACGTCGTGGACCAAGCTCGCCGCTCCGGCTTCCCGTCCCTGGTCCGCAGTGCGCTGGCCCACCTGGGCTGCTGCCGCTACCTCGAGGGCCGGGTCGACGAGGCGGCCCAGTTGTTCGACGAGCTGATGGAGCAATCGGCCACGACGATGCGTGGCTCGGTCCGCGAATGGGTCTACAGCGCCGTGGTGCTCGGGGAGTTCCTCGGAGGCGGGCGGGTCCAGCTGATGGAGGCGCGGCTCGCCGCCCTGGAACCCAAGACGCCGTGGGTCGTCGGCGCGCACCTCGGGGCGCAGTCGTTCGTCGCCGCCGACGCCGGCAAGTACCTCGACGCGGTGGAGTTCGCCAGCGAGGCCGTCGCGGTCTACCAGCACATCGGCGACGTCTCGACGGAGATGTTCGCGCGAGCCCGATTGTCTCGTACCGCTTACCAGGCGGGCGACCTGGTCACCTCTGCGGAGCACGCCGGCGTCGTCCGCGAGTTCTGTGAGCGCAACGGAGCGGCGGTCTTTGCCGGCTACCTGCCACCGACCTGATCGTCTGCTGTCAGCCTTCCAGGCCCTGCTCCAGGGCGTAGCGCACCAGCTGCGAGCGGTTGTGCAGCTGAAGCTTCGTCAGGGTGTTCTGGACGTGGTTCTCCACGGTCCGGTGGCTCACGACCAGCCGCTGCGCGACCTGCTTGGCGGTGAGCCCCTTCGCGACCAGCCTCAGCACCTCGGTCTCCCTGATGGTGAGCGTCGGCGCGCCCTTCTGCGTCGCGGTCCGGCGGTACTCCCCCAGCACCAGCCCAGCAAGGCCCGGGGTGAAGACCGCCTCTCCCACCGCCGTACGCCGGACCGCGTCGACGAGGTCCTGAGCACTGGCGCTCTTGAGCAGGTAGCCGGTCGCCCCTGCCTTGACAGCCTCGAGCACGTCAACCTGCTCCCCACTGGCGGACAGGACCAAGACCTTGATCCCGAGTGGTACGACGGCAGCTGTCACCCCCACGCCCGACAGCCCGGGCATCTGCAGGTCGCACACCAGTACGTCCGGCCGGACCGCCGTGCACACCCGGACTGCCTTCTGTCCGTCGCCCGCCGTGCCGACGACCTCGAGGCCCGCAGCGGCGAGGTCCCGCTCCACGGCGTCCCGCCAGATCGGGTGGTCGTCAGCCACCACCAGCCTCAGCCCAGGCGGCCGCTCACCTGCTGCCGGCTCCTTTGCTGACACAGATCTCGACCTCCGTTCCCTGCCCGGGGGTGCTGACCCACGTCACCGTGCCACCGAGGTCCTCGACGCGGCCGCGGATCGAGGAGGCCACGCCGAGCCGGCCCCCGCGTGCCGCCTGCTCCAACCGCCCCGCGGGGATCCCAGGACCGTCGTCGCGGACGCTCACGGTCACCCGGTCGGGCTCGTCCTCCACGAGCAGCCAGGCTGTCGTACCGCCGTGCTGGAGGGCATTGTCGACGGCCGCGGCGACCGCGGCTGCGAGCTCCTGCGCGACCTTGGCCGGCAAGGTCACCGGCTCAGCCGGGGCGGCGACCTCCACCCCCGGGCGCGCCGGCAGCAGCCCCCGCAGATCCGATTCGCCCGTAGGCAGGACGGCTGCCCCACCGACCAGCCGGCGCAGCGCCTGCTCCTGACCCGCGACGAGCTGCACCAGCTCCGGATCGGGCGAACGCCTGGCCACCAGGGCAAGGGCCTGCAGGACGCCGTCGTGGACCTCACGGGCCAGCCGCTCGCGCTCAGCTGTCTCAGCCTGCAGCCGCACCGCTTCGGCGTAGGCCCTCTCGGCGCGGCGGCTGAGCGTCACGAGATAGCCGACGACGGTGCCCAACAGGACCAGCAGGACAGCGCTGTTGATGGTCGCCTGCGAGGCCCCCTGGCGTTCCACGACCGCCCCGGCAGCCACGACCAGGCCGGCCACGCCGCCCGCGACCCAGCCCGAGCGGACCGCCCAGGCTGCTACCGGGACCGCTGCCCAGCAGACCGTGATGGTGGGGTGGCCGGTGTCGATCTGGTGCCGAGTCAAGATGAGCAGGCTCGACTGCTGGGCGGCCAGCGTGACGAGCAGGTCCACCGTGAGCAGAGCCTTCGACGGCGGGGTCCGCAGGACCATGACGGCGGTCCAGGCCGCCATCGCCAACAACACCAGCAGGGCAAAGTCCCGGTCGCGGTAGTTGCGGAAGGACGCGAGCACAGCGACCACCGCGTAGAGCAAGGCAGCGCAGCGGAACAGCGACACGGCGCGCCACAGCGCGGCGTCGAGCCTGAGGTCAGCTCGCGCGGCGCTGCGGGCGGGGCGCGTCACTGACCATGGCCTCGGAGGCCGCGGTACGGGCCTGCTCGATGTCGGCCTTCGCCTTGGTGGCATAGGTGTCGACGTACTCCTGCCCGGACAGCAGCATCAGCTCGTACATGATTTCGTCGGTGATGGAGCGGAGCACGAAGCGGTCGCCCTCCATGCCGGCGTACCGGCTGAAGTCCAGCGGGGCGCCGACCCGGATGCCGACCCTGCCCAGGTTCGGGATCTTCTTGCCGGTGGGCTGTACGACGTCGGTGTTGACCATGGCGACAGGGATCACCGGCACGCCGGCCTCGAGGGCCATCCGGGCGACGCCGGTCTTGCCGCGGTAGAGGCGCCCGTCAGGACTGCGGGTGCCCTCCGGGTAGAGCCCGAGCAGGTTGCCGTCGGCCAGGATCCGCTTCGCCGTGCCTAGGGCGGCCTCCGAGGCGGCCCCGCCCGAGCGGTCGATCGGCACTTGGCCCACACCCGAGAAAAAGGCCTTGCTGAGCTTTCCCTTGATGCCCGTGCCGGTGAAGTAGTCCGCCTTGGCCAGGAACGTAACCCGGCGCGGCACCTTCAGCGGCAAGAAGATGGAGTCGCTGAACGACAGGTGGTTGCTGGCCAGGATCGCCCCGCCCTCGACAGGGATGTGCTCCGCACCCTCGACCCAGGGGCGGAACAGGGTCCTGAGGATGGGCGTCAAGATGGCCTTGACGACCCAGTAGAACACGCAGCACCCCTGATTCCCTAGCGTCGAGTGCCCTGACCCTAGGGTGCGAGACCTTCGGCGGCAACGACCCTTTCCGCAGCTCGAGCGCGCGTGCGACCATTCACACATCTGCCGAACCCGTTCTCGCCACCTGTGAAGGACTCTCGTGCCTGTTTTGCCCGTCCTGTCCGGCGCTGAGCCGATCGACCTGCCCGGCGGCCGCGTGGGAGTCCTGCTCTGCCACGGCTTTACCGGTACGACGCAGAGCATGCGCCCGTGGGCCGAGCACTTGGCAGCGGCAGGGCTGACCGTCGTCGCCCCTCGACTGCCCGGCCACGGCACGACCGTCGCCGACATGAACACCACCCGCTTCAGCGACTGGTACGCCACGGTCGAGAAGACCTTCGACGACCTGCGCAGCCGCTGCGACACCGTCTTCGCCATGGGCCTGTCGATGGGCGGCACCCTCGCCCTGCGCCTGGCCGAGGAGCGGGCCTCCCAGGTGGCCGGGATCGTTGTGGTCAACGCCTCGCTCGCCACCGAACGACGGGACGCCAAGCTGCTGCCGCTGCTCTCGCGGGTGCTCCCGACGTTGCCGGGCATCGCCAGCGATATCAAGAAGCCCGGCGTCACCGAGCTCGCCTACCCGAGGATCCCGCTCAAGGCGGCGTACTCCTTGCAGCAGGCCTGGCCCGTCGTCAAGCGCGACCTGGGCCGCATCACCTGCCCCGTCCTGGTCTACCGGTCGGCCGAGGACCACGTCGTCGAGCCCGTCTCCGGCCGGGCGCTGCTCGAGGGGTGCGTCCACGCCGAGGAGCGGGTGCTGCACGAGAGCTACCACGTAGCCACCCTCGACAACGACGCCCCCGCCCTCTTCGACGGATCCCTCGCCTTCGTCCGCAACCACGCACCTGCGCCCACCGGCTGAGCGTCGATGACTGCTGCCCTGCCCCCGGACGGCGCTGGCCGTCGTGACAACGGACTGCCCTCCGCCGAGTGGGCAGCCCTGGTCGACCTTGACCCACGCCTGTCCGAGGCGCTGCTCGACAGCCTCGCCGCCGAGGGCGTGGCTGCCTTCGTGGAGCCGGCCCGCGACACCGACGCCTACACCCGGGCCACCGTCTTGCCCAAGCGGCCGCTGGACCGGCTGTGGGTCGACCCCTCCCGCGCCGACCTTGCCCGCGGGGTCGTCACCAGTGAGGTCGCGGACCTGACGGCCCTGCTCGCCGAGCAGGAGCCGGGGGCGACCGCCCACGGCCTGGTACGCCCGGTCCCCCGCAACTGCGCGACTCGCGTCCTTCCTCCGCCGGAGCTGCCGGGGCCTCCCGACCCGGTAGGCGCCCTGCCCGCGCCGCCCGTCTCGCAGGCCCCCGACCTTGCGGACCGAGCCGACACCGGGCCCCCGCCGCTGTCCGACGATGAGCTGTTCCGGCAGATCGTCGAGGGCTTCACCCTCGACCCCGACGACCGGGTGCCCCGCTGGCCGGTGGCCGAGGACCTCGACCCGCCCGGCGCCGCGCCGCCCAGGGGCGCGACCCACGGGGACTCGCAGCGGCCTTACACCGACGGCGCGCCCCGCCGGCGCCGCAGCGACCCCCCCGCTGACGCCACGGGCGCCGTCGAGCCGCTGCCGTCCTGGGTGGAGCCGGAAGCGCTCAGCGACGAGGGCCACTTCGAGCCTCCGCCCGCCCCGAAGGTTCCCCGCCTGCGGCCACGAACGGCGCTCGCCCTGCTGACGCTGCTGCTTGGGCTGCTGGTGCTGTTCGCCCCGTTCCAGATCGGTCTCGACGACTCCGGAATCAGCACGGTGCTCGGCCTGCTGCTCACCGGAGGGGGCGCCGGTCTGCTCGTCGCCTGGATGCGCGATGCTCCTGGCGACAGTGGGCCACAGGACGGAGCGGTCGTCTAGCCCCCGAAGATAGGAGCAGGCGTGTCGGTCAGCGAGACGGTCGAGGTCAGCGGGCACCTCATGGACACCGGGCTGCTCGCTCGCGTCCTTGACGACGTGCTCGGGTACGGCGGCGACTACCGCATCGACCGGCTCGACGTCGGGCGAGCCCACGACGACGAGTCCCAAGCGAAGATCACGATCTCTGCCGAGGACAACGAGTCTCTTCAGCGTCTGCTGATGCGCCTGCAGGCCCATGGCGTCAACCAGGTCGACCCGGGCGAGGCCGTAACCCGCGCGTGTGAGCGGGACGGGGTCTTTCCCGACGACTTCTACTCCACCACCAACCTCGAGACCGTCGTGCGTCTGGGAAACCAATGGGTACCCGTCGAGCATCCCGAGATGGACTGCGGCCTGGTCGTCTTCGGCAGCCGCGTCCGTACCGTGCCCGTGTCCGACATCCTTGCTGGCGAGGCCGTCGTCTGTGGCGCCTCCGGCGTCAAGGTCGTGCTTCCCGCTCGTGAGCACAGCACCTCCGCGGACTCTTTCGAGTTCATGTCCTCCGCCGTGTCCTCGGAGAAGCCACAGGCCCTGCTGGTGCGTCAGATCGCCGCGCGCATGCGGGAGGTCCAAGGCGACGGCGGTCGCATCCTGTGGGTCGGCGGCCCGGGCATCGTCCACACCGGCGCGGCCCCTGCCTTCACCGCCCTGGTCGCTGCCGGGTACGTCAACGTGCTGTTCGCGGGCAATGCCCTCGCCACGCACGACATCGAGTCGGCGCTGTACGGCACCTCCCTCGGCGTCGACCTGGCCCACGGCCGCGGCGTCGAACACGGTCATGAGCACCACATCCGGGCCATCAACACGATTCGCCGCTGCGGCTCGATCGCGGAGGCCATCGCGCAGGGCGTCCTGACCGCCGGCATCATGCATGGCCTCGTGACCGGTGGCCACGACTTCGTTCTTGTCGGCTCCGTCCGTGACGACGGTCCCCTCCCGGACGTCTACACCGACGTCATCGAAGGCCAGCGCGCGATGCGCGCCCAGTTGCACGGCGTCGGCTTCGCGATCATGGTGGCCACCACGCTGCACTCGATTGCCACCGGCAACATTCTGCCCGCTTCCATCCCGCTGGTCTGCGTCGACATCAACCCGGCCACCGTCACCAAGCTCGCCGACCGGGGCTCCTCGCAGGCCATCGGGATCGTCACCGACATCGGCCTGTTCCTCGAGCAGCTGGCCATGGAGCTGCTTCCCGGATTCACCAGCGCCTGAGTACCGGAGTCGACCTGGTCGCTGACAGTGCGGCGTCTCGGGTGTATACCGAGGTGTAGGCAGCGCGCCTGGGTTCCACAGCGCCGCCAGTTCACGGACCGGGGGGTCCATGTCGGTGACCACCATCGCAGCCGTTCAGCGGCCGGAGTCGGGTGCTGCCTACTCCCTATGGCTGGCTGAGGGTGGTCGGCGTGCGCTGACCCGGGTCGTACTGCCGACACTGCTGCTGGCAGCGATCGCCTGGGTGTACACCACCCAGGTGTCCGGCTCGATGAGCATGACGTTCGCGACTTTCACCAGTTCGTGGCTGGTCATGATGGTGGCCATGATGCTGCCGGCGGTGGCCCCCGTTGTCGCGTTGTACGTGATGGCCGCCCGGCGAGGGGTGGTGGCGTCAGTCCCGGTGTTCCTAGCCGGCTACCTGCTGGTCTGGGCGGTCTCGGCGGTGCCCGCCTACGCGATGTCACGAGTGGTGTCCGAGCCACTGATGAGGGGCAGCCCGTGGCTCGCGCGACTAGCCGGCGCGGCTCTGCTCACGGCAGCGGCGTACCAGCTGACTCCGTGGAAGGACGTGTGTCTGCGGCACTGCCGCTCACCGCTGTCGTTCTTCCTGTCCCGCACCCGCGGGCTGTCCCAGAACAGGGACGCCTTCGCCGCGGGCGCCACGCACGGGCTGTACTGCCTGGGCTGCTGCTGGGCGCTGATGGCGGTCCTGATCGTGCTCGGCGGAATGCAGCTGGGCTGGGCACTGGTCCTCGCGGCCGTCATCACCGTCGAAAAGCTCGCTCCCTGGGGTGCCCTCGCCGCCCGCCTCACCGCCCTCACCGCGGCGGGTGTGGGCATCGCCCTGATTGCTGCTCCCTCACTGCTGCAGCACCTCGTCACCGCCCCCATGGTCACCACGCCTATGTAGGAGGAACACATGAGCACTGCCACCGAGACCAGCCGACGCGCCGATTGGCGCCTGACCGGAAAAGGGTATGAGTTCTGCAACTGCGCCCCAGGGTGCAGCTGCAACTTCGGAGGCTTCCCCACCTCCTCCGACGGCAGCTGCCGAGCGGTGGTCGGCAACGTCATCACCTCCGGGCACTGCGGCGACGTCGACCTCAGTGGGGTCACCGCGGTCGCCATCTTCGACTGGCCCAAGGCGATACACGAGGGCGGCGGAAAGGCCGTGTTCGTCGTCGCGCCGGAGACCACCGACGAGCAGGTCGGCGCGCTTTCCCAGATCTACACCGGACAGCTCGGCGGGATGCCCTGGGAGCTGCTGGGGGGCACCTTCGAGGTAGCCGGCCTCGTCAAGACCGCCATTGCGCTGGCTGGCGACGGCCTCAATGTGTCGTTGACCATGGAGGGCATCGGCAAGGCCAACGGCCGTTACTTCACCAACCCCGTCACCGGCGAGCAGCACGAAGCACACATCGTGCTCCCCGACGGATTCATCTGGACCACTGGCGAGTGTGGCGTCGGCTCGTTCACCGCAGAAGCCGAAGGCTTGTCCCTGACCTACCACGACTCCAACTGGATCCTGTACGACTTCGACTGGACCAACACGGCCTGACGAACCCCGCGACCGACTGCGCGCTTGCCGCCCCGAATCAGGACCCGAGCGGGAGGCAACCAGGGCCGAGCAGAGCCTTGAGGTCGGCGAAGAACGACGCTGTGGCCGTCACCCGCAGCCGATCGTCAAGGCGCACGACGGTCGTCTTGCCACCGTTGACGAGCTGGAGGTGCACCTCGGTCGTGCCCGGGTGGGAGCGCAGGACCTCCTTGAGCCGCTCGACGACCGGCGGGGTGCACTTAGGCGTCGGCATCGACACCGTCACCGGCCCGCGGGGACCCACGGACAGGTCGGGGACGGTGATGTCGGAGGCGATCAGCTTCGGGGTGTCGTCCCGCTTGTCGACCCGTCCGCGGATCAGGACCACCGCGTCCTCGACGAGGTGCACCGCAGCGGACTGGTAGGTCGCCGGAAAGAACATCACCTCGACGGCGCCCTCGAGGTCCTCGAGCTGCACCGCCGCCCATGCGTTGCCCTGCTTGGTGACCTTGCGGGCGACCGACGACAAGATCCCACCGACGACGACGGAGGCCCCGTCAGCGAGGTCGACCAGCCCGGACACAGGGCAGTCCACGGCGCTGGCGATGACGTGCTCGACACCGAACAGCGGATGGTCCGAGACGTACAGCCCGAGCATCTCGCGCTCGTAGGCGAGCAGGACGGCCTTCTCCCACTCCCCCACCGGAATCTTGACGTCGAAGACGCCACCGCCGCTGTCCCCGGCACCGCCGTCGCCGATGCCACCGCCCTCGACACCCTCAGCTCCGCTGAACAGGTCGTACTGCCCGATCGCCTCGGCCTTCTTCGTGTCGAGGCAGGCGTCGATCGCCTCGGCATGCACGTGGTGAAGCCCCCTGCGGGTGTGGCCGAGGGAGTCGAAGGCACCCGCCTTGATGAGCGACTCCACCGTCTTCTTGTTGACCCCGACCGCCTCGACTTTCTTGAGGTAGTCGGAGAAGTCACCGAAGCGGCCCTTGGCGGTGCGGGTCGCGACGATCGAGGCCACCACGTTGGTACCGACGTTGCGGATCGCTGACAGGCCGAACCGGATGTCGGTGCCCCGTGGGGTGAAGTCGGAGTCGGAGTCGTTGACGTCGGGTGGGAGCACCTTGATGCCCATCCGGCGGCACTCCGCGAGGTAGAGGGCGCTCTTGTCCTTGTCGTCCCTGACCGAGGTGAGCAGTGCTGCCATGTACTCCGAGGGGTAGTTGGCCTTGAGGTAGGCCGTCCAGAACGACACCAGTCCGTAACCGGCGGTGTGGGCTCGGTTGAAGGCGTAGTCGGAGAAGGGGACCAGAATCTCCCACAGCGTCTTGATCGCGTGCTCGGAGTAGCCGTTGGCCTTCATCCCGTCGGAGAACGGGATGTACTCCTTGTCCAGGATCTCCTTCTTCTTCTTGCTCATCGCGCGGCGCAGCAGGTCCGCGGCGCCGAGTGTGTAGCCGGCCAGGCGCTGGGCGATCGCCATGACCTGTTCTTGGTAAACGATCAACCCGTAGGTGTCGCCGAGGATGTCCTGGAGCGGCTGCTCGAGCTCGGGGTGGATCGCGACGACCGGCTTGCGCCCGGTCTTGCGGTCGGCGTAGTCGTTGTGGGCGTTGGCTCCCATCGGACCCGGCCGGTACAGCGCCAGCACGGCCGAGATGCTCTCGAAGGAGTCCGGCTGCATGGAACGCAGCAGGGCGCGCATCGGTCCGCCGTCGAGCTGGAACACCCCCAGCGTGTCGCCCCGGGACAGCAGCTCGTACGTCGGGCCGTCAGGGACCATCTCGTCAAGGTCCTCGAGCACGACCGTCTTGTTGCGGTTGACCGCGATGTGCGCGAGGCAGTCGTCGAGAACGGTGAGGTTGCGCAGCCCCAGGAAGTCCATCTTGAGCAGGCCGAGCGTCTCGCAGGCCCCCATGTCGAACTGGGTGATGATCGCACCGTCGGCCTCGCGGCGGTGGATCGGGATGACGTCGAGCAGCGGCTCGCGGCACAGGATCACGCCTGCGGCGTGTACGCCCCACTGCCGCTTGAGGCCCTCGAGGCCGAGGGCGGTATCGACGACGGCCTTCGCGTCCGGGTCGGACTCGTACAGGGCGCGGAACTCGCCCGCCTCGCCATACCGCTTGTGGCTGGGGTCGAAGATGCCCGACAACGGCACGTCCTTGCCCATGACGGGAGCCGGCATCGCCTTGGTGATCTTGTCACCGGTCGCGAACGGGTAGCCGAGCACGCGGGAGGCGTCCTTGACGGCCTGCTTGGCCTTGATCGTGCCGTAGGTGATGATCTGGGAGACGCGCTCCTCGCCGTACTTCTCGGTGGCGTAGCGGATCATGTCGCCGCGCCGGCGCTCGTCGAAGTCGAGGTCGATGTCGGGCATCGAGATGCGGTCAGGGTTGAGGAACCGCTCAAACAGCAGCTTGTGCTTGACCGGGTCGAGCTCGGTGATCTTCAGCGCGTAGGCGACGAGCGAGCCGGCTGCCGACCCACGCCCTGGCCCGACTCGGATCCCGCTCTGTTTGGCATACCGGCACAGGTCGGCAGTGACCAGGAAGTAGCCGGGGAAGCCCATGTTGCAGATGACGTCGACCTCATAGTCGGCTTGCACGGTGTGAGCTTCGGGCACCTGCCCGCTGAAGCGCTCCCGCAGGCCCTCGTGGACGAGGTGCCGCAGCCAGGTCTGCTCCGTCCAGCCCTCGGGCACCTCGACGCGGGGCATCAGGTCGGCACCCTCGTTGAAGGTGGTCTCACAACGCTCGGCGATCAACAGCGTGTTGTCGCACGCCTCGGGGAACTCGCGCCACAGGTGCCGCATCTGCGCCGGCGACTTCACGTAGAAGTCGTGGGCGTCGAACTTGAAGCGGTTGGGGTCGGCCATCGTCTTGCCGGACTGCACGCACAGCAGGACCTCGTGAGCTTTGGCGTCGGCCTCGTCGACGTAGTGCAGGTCGTTCGTGGCGACGAACGCGATGCCCATCTGCTTCGCGAGCCGGATCAGGTCTTGCTGCGGTCGGCGCTCGATCTCGAGCCCATGGTCCATCAGCTCGCAGTAGAAGTTGTCCGCACCGAAGATGTCGCGGAACTCCCCCGCGGACCGCTTGGCCTTCTCGTACTCTCCCATGCGCAGGTAGGTCTGGATCTCCCCCGACGGGCAGCCGGTCGTCCCGATCATGTCGACGGCGTGCTCGGCGAGCAGCTCCTTGTCGACGCGGGGCTTGTAGTAGTAGCCCTCCAGCGAGGCCAGCGAGGACAGCCGGAACAGCGCGTGCATCCCCTTCTGGCTGGTGGAGAGCATCGTCATGTGGGTGTAGGCGCCGCCACCGGAAATATCGTCCTCGCCGCCGGCGCCCCAGCGGTGCCGGGTCTTGTCGAAACGCGACCCAGGAGCGATGTACATCTCGCTGCCGATGATCGGCTTGATCCCATACGCCTTGGACTTCTTCCAGAAGTCATACGCCCCGAACACGTTGCCGTGGTCGGTCATGGCGATGGCCGGCATCCCGAGCTCTTGGGTGCGCTTGAAAAGGTCGTCGAGGCGGGCCGCGCCGTCGAGCATGGAGTACTCGGTGTGCACGTGCAGGTGCACGAACGAGTCGCTCGACGCGGATGACATGCGAGGGGTCTCCAGGGGTCGCCGGTGAGGGACAGGGCGGTCCGAGGGGAAGGCGGGCCGAGCTGTGCTGTCGTTGTTCTCGGGTTGTTCTCGGGTTGTTCTACGGGGCGTGCGGCAGGGCCTCATTCTGGCACGCAGCTGCGACAGAAGGAGCTCAACGCACCGGCAGGGCAGACTTGCCGGGTGCACATCTCCGCCAAGGCCGACTATGCCGTGCGCGCCGCCATCCAGCTGGCGTCCTCCTCGGAGTTCCCCGTGACCAGTGAGTCGATCGCGACCGCCCAGGACATCCCCGCGAAGTTCCTCGAAGCGATCTTGTCCCAACTGCGCCAGTCAGGGCTCGTCAAGAGCCGCAGGGGCGCCCACGGCGGCTACTGGCTGTCCCGGCCGGCCGAGGAGATCTCGGTCGCGGACGTCATCCGGGCCGTCGAGGGGCCGATGGCGCTGGTGCGCGGGGAACGCCCCGAGCTTGTCGCCTACCACGGCTCGGCGGAGCCCCTGATGCAGGTCTGGGTCGCGGTCCGGGCCGCCCTACGCGCGGTGCTCGGCAATGTGACGCTCGCCGACATCGCCACCGGCAAGGTCCCATCGCACATCACGCAGCTGACCAGTGACCCCGATGCTTGGGTCGCACCCTGGTTCGACTGACGCGCCTGCAGGCAGTCAGCCCCTCGGTACGACGAGCTCCTGCAGCACGGCGTCCGTCAGGTCGGCCCACGCCTCGACAGCCAGGACCGCCAGAGCGCAGGTAGGGAGGCCCCCGCTGCTCCGGTCTCGCGCGCGCGGGCTGTCGTCGAGGGCCCAGAGCAGCCGCTCGAGGCCGGGGTTGTGGCCCACCAGCACCAGCGTCCCGACGTCCTGCGGGGTCTCCCGGACGATGTCGAGCAGCTCGTCGTCGGTGGCGAGGTAGAGCCGTTCGTCGTACAGCGCACCCGAAAGCCCGACGCAGGACCAGGTCTGACGGGCCCGCTCGGCAGTGGAGACGAGCGTCAGGTCCGGCGCCAGCTGCCGGCCGCGCAGCCACTCTCCGGCGGCTGAGGCGTCCATGATCCCTCGCGGCGCAAGCACCCGAGAGTGATCATCGGCTCGGGCAGGCTCGGCCTTGGCGTGCCGAAACAGGACAAGCAGCGACATGGCACCTAGCGTCCCAGGTCATGGGAGTGCCTGTGCAGATCTCGATTGACTGCGCTGAGCCGGAGCGCCTGGTGCCGTTCTGGTGCCTGGCCCTTGACTACGAGCCGGCGCCAGCTCCGGACGGCGCCACGACCTGGCGCGTGTGGTACCTGTCGGTAGGCATTGCCGAGGGCGAGCTCGGTGACGGCGACTGCGCGGACCAGATCCGGGACCCGCTGGGCGCGGGACCGCCGATCTGGTTCCAACCGGTTCCGGAGGCCAAAACCGTCAAGAACCGGGTGCACCTTGACGTGCAGGTCGGCGGCGGGCGGTCCGTGCCGGTCGAGCAGCGTCAGGTCGTCGTCCGGGCGAAGGCTGCCCAGCTGCTCGCCGCTGGTGGGGTCGTGCTGCGTGAGCTGAACGAGGTCGAGGGCCACTTCGGGGTCACCATGCGCGATCCTGAGGGCAACGAGTTCTGCATCACCTAGGTCCGCGGCTCGTGGACGGCGGGCGCCAGCGCGGCGCCCAAGGCGAGCAGGACGGCGACCGCGATCAGTGCGTGCAAGACCGTGAAGCTGTTGGCGAGCAGGCCGATCAGGGGTGGCCCCCCGAGGAACGCGCAGTAGCCGATCGAGGCGATGACGCTGACCCGACCAGCGGCCAGCGCAGGCTCGTCGGCGCCAGCGCTCATGCCGACCGGAAACCCGAGCGACGCTCCTAGCCCCCACAGGACGGCTCCGACAAACGCCAGCGGCACCACGGGTGACAGGACGAACACCAGCAGGCCCGCCACGCTCAGCAGGGCCATGGCACGGACGACGGGGACCCGTCCGAAGCGGTCCAGCACCGACGGGCCGAACCACCGGCCGACCGTCATCGCCACGAGGAAGGCCGCGAACACCAGCGTGCCTACTGCCGCTGACAGGCCGTAGCCCTCGATGGCAGCGAGGCTGATCCAGTCGTTGCCGGCCCCCTCAGCGAAAGCTGCGGTGAGGACGAACACCCCGATCAGCAGGGTGCGCGGCTCGCGCCAGGCGTCGAGGGCACTGCTCTCGTTGAGCGTGTCGAGGTGCTCCTGCTCGACGTCGGGGACGAAGTCCCGCGCCCCCCACGGCACGACGACGGCCACCAGGGCGGCGACGCCGACCAGGTGCGGCGTGACGGGTACCTGCAGAGCGACCATGCCGGCCCCACCGAGCGCGCCGGCGACCGTGCCGAGGCTGAAGCCGGCGTGGAAGCGCGGCATGACCGAGCGGCCCAGGTGCCGTTCCACCACCGCGCCGTGCACGTTCATGCCGACGTCCCAGGCGCCGTTGGCCAAACCGAGAAGGAACAGTCCCACGACGACGAGCCACACGCCGACCAGGTACCCCACGGCCACCGTGCCCAGGGCTGCCGACAGCAGCAGCGACATCACGGTGACCGTCCGCCTGGATCCGAGCTGACTCACGAGCTGTCCCGACAGCGGCAGGGCGAGCAGCGAGCCGGCGGCGATCGCGAGAAGCACGACGCCCAGCGTGCCTGCGTCCAGCGACAGGTGGCTCTTGACCTGCGGGATCCGGGACGCCCAACTGGAGAAGGCGAAGCCAGCCCCGATGAACGCGACGTAGGTGCCCCTCATTGCTGCGCCGACGACGGGGATCGGGAGTACGTCGGTCATGGTCCACACCGTAGGCGGGCCACGCTGTCCGTCGCGTTATGGTCAGCCCCGTGAGACTCATGCCCTACGCGACGGAGCATGTCGTCGCCATCCAGTCCTACCTCGACGACCCTGCCGTGCGGGCCTTCACCCCCGTCCCGGAGCCGGTCCCGGAGGGCCACGCTCAGGCCTACCTCACGCGCTTCGACGCCGGCCGCGCGGAGGGCACCTCCGCGGCCTGGGCCATCCTCGACGACGACGGGTCGGTCCTCGGCTTCGCTTGCGCGCCGCATCTGTCCAAGGCCACCGGCGACGTCGAGCTCGGCTACAGCGTCAGCCCGATCGCGCGCGGTCGGGGCGTCGCGACGTGGGTGCTGCGCGAGCTGACCGGCTGGGCCTTCGGCTGGGGGGCTGAGCGGGTCGAACTGCGTATCAGCGCTGACAAGACCGCGTCCCGCCGAGTCGCCGCGAGGTGCGGCTACGTGATGGAGGGCACGCTGCGAGCGGCCTACCTGAAGGCGGGCAGCCGCGTCGACACCACGGTGTGGTCGCGGCTGCCGTCTGATTCAAAAGTCGTGGAGGACGAGGGCGCGGGGGCGTACGTTCAGGGCTGACACCTAAGCAGGAAGGACGGTCATGTCCAAGGACAAGCAGGGCCGTGAGGCCAAGAAGCCGAAGAAGGGCGAGGCGGTCGCGACCGCATCGAAGCCCGTGATCCCGGCCTCTCCGCGCGCCTGACCACGAGCGGCGCTTTGATGGTCTCCCCGTTCGTCGACGCGTCCTGGCTGGGCGACCACTCGGAGGCGGTGGTTGTCGACGTCCGCTGCTACCTCGACGGGCGCTCCGGTGCCGTCGCGTACGCGAAGGGTCACCTACCCGGTGCGGTGTTCGTGGACCTGTCCTCGGTGCTGGCCGCGCCGCCGAGCACCGAGCACGGCCGCCACCCACTGCCCGACCCGAGGCTCTTCGCTGAGGGGATGCGCGCCGCGGGGATCGGCGACGGCGATCTCGTGGTCGCCTACGACGATGACGGTGGCGTGATGGCCGCCCGGCTGGTCTGGTTGTTGCGCATCACGGGCCATCAGGCGGCGCTGCTCGATGGCGGCATCACCGCCTGGCGTGGCCGCCGAGAGACCGACGCACCCCTACGGGCGCGGGCCGACTTCACCGAGAGCCCCTGGCCGACAGCACGCATGGCGTCCATCGACGAGGTCGCCGTACCGGGTATGAGGGTGGTGGACGCGCGACCCGGGCCACGCTTTCGCGGAGAGCTCGAGCCGCTCGACACGCGGCCGGGACATATCCCGGGCGCCGTCAGTCTGCCATCCCGGGAAAGCAGCGACGCCCGCGACCTGCTGCTGCCGTTGCACGTGCTGCGGACCAGGCTGGCGCCAGTCCTGCAGGACGGTTGGGTGTCCTCGTGCGGCTCGGGCGTGGCGGCCTGTCACACCCTGCTGCTCGCCGAGCACCTTGGCCTGCCGGCGGGTCGGCTCTACCCCGGCTCGTGGTCGCAGTGGGCCGCTACCGAGCGACCCGCGGAGGCCGGCTGAAACGATCACTACCTGGTCACCAGCGCGCTCAGCTCTCCCGGGCTGCTCGGCCCCTCACAGCTGCTTGCGCATGGTGCGGTGCTCGATCCCGGCCTCAAGGTAGACCTCGCCCACGGGCAGGTAGCCAGCCCTGGCGTAGAAGCCCTGCGCGTGCAGCTGCGCGTGCAGCTCGACGGCGGGTAGTCCGCGCTCGCGGGCCCGCCCCTCGAGCCGGACCAGGACGGCCGCCCCGATGCCCGCTCCGCGGGCCGACTCCGCCACGGCCATGCGGCCGATCGTCGCGTCCGGCAGCAACCGCCCCGTGCCGACGAGCGTGCCGTCGAGGAACGCCACGGCGTGGTCGCTGAGCGCGTCGAGGTCGTCACGCTCGAGCTCCTGCGGCACCCCCTGGCCGACGACGAACACCTCGTGCCGTAGGGCAAAGACAGCGGGCAGATCCTGCTCCTTCGCGAGGCCGACGATCACGGTGAGTCGACCGCGGCCTGCTGCTTCTGGACGACCCCGGTGACGTCAGGCAGCAGCGGCGACACCCGCAGGGACCGCAGCTGCGCGCCCTCGGGCGCCACCTGGATGGCCCGCACCCCGATCCTGGCGCGCAAAGCCGGAAGCGTCGAAGGGGCCGCCGACACGACCGCAGCGAACACGCAGGCGCACCCGCTCTGGTAGGCACTGGCCTCAGCTCCGGCCGCGGTCGCGAACGCCGCGTAGGTGTCTCGTAATGCCTGGTCCGCCCCGGTGACGACCTGTAGAGAGTCGACATAACCCTGGTAGGACGACCGCCGGTCGGCGCGCCCGCGCGCGGCCTGCGCGTAGGCCTCGCTCAGGGTGGCTCCGAGGTCACCCGTCACGGCGAACGGCAACTGCGCTGCCCCCTTGCCGCCGACCTTGGCACGCAGGTAGATCCGCAGCACGCGGAAGGCCGACATCATCGAACGCAGCTGTGCCGGGTCCTGGTAGGTCGAGAAGCTCACCAGCGCGACCCTCGTCGCAGCCGGGGAGCTGTTGTCGGCCACCGCGAGGCTCTTGGCGACCTCGGCCAGATAGGTCGAGACCATGTCCCCCACGGCTGGCCCGAGGGTGTTGTCACCGGGTCCCTTGTCACTCCCTATCCGGATCGCACCCCCGGTCCCGCCGGGGTCGACGACGGTGTGCTGCTGGGCCTGCCGGTGCGTGGCGACCACCAGCGACACCGCCGTACCCGCGGTGGCGAGCAAGACCAGGCCGATCACCACGAACCCGAGCGGGGGCACGTCGCGCAAAATGGCCAGGGGGCTGGAGCTGGCGTAGCGACGGTCGAGCAGACCCTCGGAGCCCGGCTGCTGCCGTCTGCGCCACCGGTCGCGGCGTGCCTCGAAGTGCGCGACCGACGCGCCGAGGCGATCACCGGCGCGCGGCAGCAGTCGGTCGTCCCAGCTTCGGAGGTTGTCGCGCAGGCTCACGACATCGCGGCGATCGTGTCCAGCGCGGCCTGCAGGTCCGGCGCGTAGGGGCTCTCGAACTGCACCCAGGACCCGTCGCCAGGGTGCGCGAAGGACAGGCGTACGGCGTGCAGCCACTGCCGTTCGAGTCCCAGCTTCTTGGCCAGTGTCGGGTCTGCGCCGTAGGTGATGTCACCGACACAGGGGTGCTTGAGGGCGGCCATGTGGACGCGGATTTGGTGGGTGCGGCCGGTCTCGAGGTGGATGTCGAGCAGGGTTGCGTGCCGGTAGGCCTCGATGGTCTCGTAATGCGTGACGCTGTCACGGCCGCCAGCAACCACGGCGAACTTGTAGGCGCTCGTGGGGTGCCGGTCGATCGGCGCGTCGACCGTGCCGGTGTGCGGGTCGGGGTGTCCCTGCACGAGGGCGTGGTAGCGCTTGTCGACGGTGCGCTCGCGGAAGGCGTCCTTGAGCACGGTGTAGGCCCGTTCGCTCTTTGCGACGACCATCAGGCCGCTGGTACCGACATCGAGGCGGTGGACGACACCTTGACGTTCGTCGGCTCCGCTGGTGCTGATCCGGTGTCCGGCGGCGGCGAGCCCGCCGATGACCGTCGGGCCTTCCCAGCCGGGGCTCGGGTGGGCAGCCACACCCACCGGCTTGTCGACGACGAGGAGGTGGTCGTCCTCGTGGACGACCCGGAGCCCAGCGACCACCTCCGGGGGTCTGGTGGGCACCCGCTCGACGGTGGGCAGGTCGACCTCGAGGGTGGCACCGGCCAGCACCCGGTCGGACTTGCCGCGGACGCGGCCGTCGACGCTGACCCCACCGGCCTCGATGACCGTCACCGCCGCGGTGCGGGAAAGCCCGAACAGTCGCGACAGGGCTGCGTCGAGGCGCAGTCCGTCCAGGCCCTCCGGTACGGGTAGGGAGCGGTGGTCGGTCACCCCCCTATTCTGCCGTGCCTTCGCGCCGGTGGGTGCCGTCGACTTCGACACCCTTCAGCGACAGAAGTACGGCGAGGACCGCGCCGACCGTGATAACGCTGTCCGCGACGTTGAACGTGGCGAAGTGGGGCACCGAGATGAAGTCCACGACCGCACCACGACCGATGCCCGGGGTGCGGGTGAGCCGATCGACGAGATTGCCGACCGCCCCGCCGAGCAGCAGCCCGAGGGTCACGGCCCAAGCCGAGCTACGCAGCCGCGGCAGGGTCCTCACGATGAAGACCGAAACACCCACCGCGACCAGCGTAAAAACCACCGTCGCACCCTCGGCAAAGGAGAACGCCGCCCCGCTATTGCGGGACACGGCGAGCGTTACGGCGCCGCCGAGCAGCTCGATCGGCTCCTTGCCCTCGAGCCGGGCCACCACGAGCAACTTCGTGCCGATATCCGCGAGCAGGGCCAGCAGGGCGACGAGGACGAGCAGGATGCGGGGCTTGGTCAGCGCCGTTCCTCGCGCTGTTTGCACGCGACGTCCAGAGTCGCCGCCGGCAGCGCCTGCAGCCGCGCCTTCGGGATCGGGTTGCCGCAGTTCTCGCAGCGTCCATAGGTGCCGGCGTTGAGCCGCGCGAGCGCTCGCTCGACCTGCACAAGCAGGTCCCGGCTGTTGTTGGCCAGGGACATCTCGTGCTCGCGCTCGAAGGTTTTGGTACCCGCGTCGGCCTCGTCGCCGGTCCCCTCGGAGCCCGCGTCACGCTTGAGGGTGGCATTCTGCAGCTCGGCCTCGTCAATCTCGCCACGAAGATCCTTGGCCTGGACGCCGAGCTCCTTGCGGATGTCGGCGAGCTCCTTCTTGGTCCAGGCGTCGTCGCCGGTCAAGGGGGAGTTGGCGCTCACGGTTGCCTTCAGGGGCGCCCTGGCCGGGGCTCTCGTCGCCTTCGTCGGCGTTGTCAGGGCAGCAACGGTGGGAGCGGGCAGGGGTGGGCCGGCGTGGCTCGTGCCCCCGGTCGTGCCCCGGGCCGGCTTGGCAGCCGCTTTGCTCACGGCCGCGGCCTTCTTCACCGGGGCCGCCTTCTTCGCGGGTGCTGTGGCCTTTTTGACCGGGGCGGCCTTCTTCACGGGGGCGGCCTTCTTCACCGGGGCCGCCTTCTTCACGGGTGCTGCCGCCTTCTTCACCGGGGCCGCCTTCTTCACCGGGGCCGCCTTCTTCACCGGGGCCGTGGCCTTTTTGACCGGGGCCGCCTTCTTCGCGGGTGCTGCCGCTTTCTTCACGGGGGCCGCCTTCTTCACCGGGGCCGCCTTCTTCACGGGAACTGCGGCCTTGTTGGCCGGCACGACCTTCTTGGCGGGCCGCGCGACCGGTGCAGGGGCCTGCCTGGTCGCTGGCCTGATTGCTGGCTTGATTGCTGGCTTGATCGCTGCCGGCTTGGCAGCGGAGCCGGCTGGGGTGGACGTCGGAGGTGGAGGCGTCGGAGGCGTCGCAGCCTTCGCCGGCGCCGACGCCGCCTTGTCCTTTCGGTTCAGCAGCCCGCGCAGGCCGCGCTTGCGCTCGGTGGCCATGAAAGCTCCCTCATCACGCGTGTGCGTACTCAGACGGATCGGGAGGATACGTGCCACGGTCATGGCGGCACAAAGCGCCGCGCCGTGTAGGGCTCGTCAGACGTACAGCGAGGGCTTGGGTCACCAAGGCGTCGTACAGCAATGGGTGGAGTTGCGGGAGCCGACGCCACTAGGCTGTGGAGGGTATGACCGTCGCTACGACGGGGGAAGAGTACGTTCGGACGCTGCCACGAGCGACCTGGGGACGGTGTGAGCCCAGGGGTCAGGCCAGGCTGAAAATCACCCCCTGAGCGACGTGAGCACGGCAAGAGCGGGCAGGCAACGGCTTGCCAAGGAGGGTGGTACCGCGGGGCGTAAGCCTCGTCCCTTCGTCGGAGCACCCACTGACGGAGGCACCCCGCATGACCGGCATGAGCAAGCTCCCCGCCCAGGTCGACCTGCCAGCGCTCGAGCACGAGGTGCTTGCCCGCTGGGACCGTGACCGGGTGTTCGAGCGCAGCCTCGAGCAGACCAGGGACGGCGAGCCGTGGGTCTTCTACGAGGGGCCGCCGACGGCCAACGGCAAGCCGGGCACGCACCACGTCGAGGCGCGGGTCTTCAAGGACCTGTTCCCACGCTTCAAGACCATGCAGGGCAGGCACGTGCCCCGCAAGGCCGGCTGGGACTGCCACGGACTGCCGGTCGAGCTCGCCGTCGAGAAGGAGCTCGGATTCTCCGGAAAGGGCGACATCGAGACCTACGGCATCGCGCAGTTCAACGCCGTCTGCCGCAGCTCGGTCATGCGCCACGTCGGTGAGTTCGAAGTCCTGACCCGGCGGATGGCGTACTGGGTCGACACCGACGACGCCTACCGCACGATGGACCCGAGCTACATCGAGTCGGTGTGGTGGTCGCTCAAGCAGGTGTACGACAGGGGCCTGCTCGTGCAGGACTACCGGGTTGCGCCCTACTGCCCGCGCTGCGGGACCGGGCTGTCGGACCACGAGGTCGCGCAGGGGTACCAGACGGTGGTCGACCCCAGCGTCTACGTCCGCTTCCCGGTCACCAGCGGCCCCCTGCAGGCCTTGGGAGCAGCCCTGCTGGTCTGGACAACGACTCCCTGGACGCTGGTCTCCAACACGGCGGTAGCAGTCCACCCGGCGGTGACCTACGTCGTGGCGAGGACCCCGACGGAGGTGCTCGTCGTCGCGGAGCCCCTCGCCGAAGCGGTCCTCGGTGAGCACGAGGTCCTCGAGCGCTTCCCGGGGTCGGCCCTGGAGCACACGACGTACCGTCGGCCGTTCGACTGGCTGACGATCGACGGTGCCCACTACGTCGGACTCGCCGACTACGTCACCACCGAGTCCGGCACCGGCCTGGTCCACCAGGCACCGGCGTTCGGCGCAGAGGACCTGCAGGTCGCCCGCAAGTACGGCCTGCCCGTCGTCAACCCGATCCAGCCGGACGGCACCTTCACCGTGGACGTGCCCTTGGTGGGCGGCTTGTTCTTCAAGGCCGCCGACGGGGCCCTCGTGCAGGACCTCGACAGCCGTGGGCTGCTGTTCCTCCAGAAGCCGTATGAGCATCCCTACCCGCACTGCTGGCGCTGCGACACCGCGCTGCTCTACTACGCGCTGCCCTCCTGGTACATCCGCACCACGGCCATCAAGGACCGCCTGCTGGAAGAGAACGCCAAGACCGACTGGCACCCTGCGACCATCCAGAACGGCCGGTACGGCGACTGGCTCACCAACAACATCGACTGGGCGCTGTCCCGAGACCGTTACTGGGGCACTCCCCTGCCGATCTGGCGGTGCGAGGGCGGACACCTGACTGTTGTGGGGTCCCTGGCCGAGCTGGGATCGCTTGCGGGACGAGATGTCTCAGCTCTCGACCCGCACCGGCCCTTCGTCGACGACGTCACTCTTGATTGCCCGGAGTGCGGCCAGCTCGCGACCCGGGTCCCCGAGGTGATCGACTGCTGGTACGACGCCGGGTCGATGCCGTTCGCCCAGGTCGGCTATCCGCACAGCGGCGTCGAGCCGGCATACCCCGCGCACTACATCTGCGAGGCGATCGACCAGACCCGTGGCTGGTTCTACACGCTGATGGCCATCGGCACTCTCGTCTTTGACCGCAGCGCCTACGAAACCGTCCTGTGTCTCGGGCACATCCTGGACGCCGAAGGTCGCAAGATGAGCAAGCATTTAGGCAACGTCCTGGACCCCCACGAGCTGATGGATCGGCACGGCGCGGATGCCCTTCGCTGGTACATGCTCTGCGGTGGAAACCCGTGGGCTGCAAGAAGAGTCGGCCACGAACAGCTCGAGGAAGCAGTCCGCAAGGTCCTCCTCACCTACTGGAACACCGCGGCCTTCCTGACGCTCTACGCCGGCGCGAACCACTGGGTTCCAGGTAGGTCCGAGCCCACCGAGCGGACCGTGCTGGACCGATGGGCGATCAGCGAGCTGCACGACACCGTCCTGGTCGTGACCGAGGCCCTCGAGGGCTTTGACTCACTGCGTGCAGGTAAGCGGTTGACACAGCTCATCGACGACCTGTCCAACTGGTATGTCCGGACCTCGCGCCGGCGTTTCTGGGACGGTGACCCGGCCGCGTTGGCGACGCTGCACGAGTGCCTGGAGGTGCTGACACGGCTGCTGGCACCTTTCCTGCCCTTCCTGACCGAAGCAGTGCACGACGCCCTCGTCGTCAGCGTCTGGGACGACCTACCCGACTCGGTCCACCTGCGCGACTGGCCCACGGTCGACGGGTCCCTGGTCGACGCGGACCTGGCCGCGCAGGTGGCCTTGACCCGCAGGCTCGTCGACCTGGGTCGCACGGCCCGGGCCGAGTCGAAGACCAAGACCCGCCAGCCCCTCGGCCGCGCGCTGGTGTCAGCCCAGGGCTGGGCCACACTGCCCCAGGAGCTCAAAAACCTGGTGGCCGCCGAGCTCAACGTCGGCACCCTGGAGGGCCTGTCCGGGGACCTGGTCGAGGTGAGCGTCAAAGCCAACTTCCGGGCCCTGGGAAAACGCTTCGGCAAAGGTGTGCAGGAGGTCGCCGCCGCTGTCGCCGCCTGCGATGCGGCCCCGCTGTCGAGGGCCCTGAAGGCAGGTACGGCGACGGTCCTGGTCGACGGCGCCGCGGTGCTGCTGTCGGCAGAGGAGGTCATCGTCACCGAGACACCGCGCTCGGGCTGGGCGGTCGCCAGCGCGGCCGGCGAAACCGTCGCACTCGACCTCGACATCACCCCGGCACTGCGCCGGGCCGGCCTGGTGCGCGACGTCATCCGACTCGTCCAGGACGCGCGCAAGGGCACCGGCCTCGACGTGAGCGACCGCATCGAGCTGTGGTGGGCAGCCGACGGTGAGCTGGCCGAGGCGCTGCATGAGGGCTCGCTGCGACTTGCCGAGGAGGTCCTGGCAGTCAGCGTCGTGCAGGGCCACCCCACGGCAGACCTGGCCCACCATGACGACCGAGACCTCGGGCTGCGGTTCTGGCTCCGGGTTGCCGGTGGCTGAATCACCCGTTTGGCCGCACAAGAACTGCCCCCGCCCCTGCCGATAGTCCTGGTGACACCCGGCACTGCTCCAACCAGCGCAGTGCGACAGCCAGGAGGAACCGGTGACCGTTCACACCGTCGAGCTGGCCGAGCCCAAGCCCGTGCACCGTTCGTTCCGCCTGACCCGACCCGGCGCGGCTGTCGCGCTGGAGAGCCAAATCCGACCGGCCCTGGTCCTGCCCGAGCGTGAGGGACGCGCGCTGCTGCTCGCGGCCCAACGCCAGGACGTGTCATGCGGCGGTTGCTACTCCGCCGGCCCGGCCGGCGTGCAGGTCTGGAGCGGCCCGTGGGAGGGCATCGGCGGCAGCCGCGGCGACGCTGTGCACCTGGGCTCGGTGGACTGGAGCTACGACACCCCTGTCCGGCACTACATCACGATCTACCGGGTGCTGGTGACGCCGCAGGGCGTCCAGAGCGGCGAGGACACCCATTTGCTGCTCGGGCGGGTCCTCGGGCTGGCTGGCCTCGGCACCTCAGGGGAGGTGCTGTCGATGCCGCTACCCCCACCGCGTGACCCGTTCCGCTCAGCCGCCTTCCGTGAGCGGATCTGACCAGGCCACTGATGCGGGGCTGACCTTGAGCACCGTGGGCTGGCCCGCGGGACGACGGGTGCTCGGAGCCTCCCCCCCTTGTGCTCCGAGCACCCTTGTACGACGACAGCGGCCGTCTCCCCGTCACGGGGAGGCGGCCGCTGCTCAGCGTGCGGTCGTCGTGCTGGCCGGCCTCAGGGGTTGCACACCCCGCAGGCGACGTATCCCTGCTTGGTGGCGGCGGCCTTGGTGAGCTCCAGCGCGCCCTCGGCCGCGCGCACGTAACGGCAGCTGGGCGTGTGGAACTTGCCGCGGTCCGGGATCACGAACACGCCACCCCGCTTGGTGGAGGCGGCAGTGGGGACAGCCTTCGCTGCCTTCACGGGAGCTGCTTTCCCCGCAGCAGCCTTGCTTTGAGTGCCGTTGACCGGAGCCTTCACCGTGGCAGCTCGGGGCGCGTTGGCAACCGTGGCAGGTGACGCGGAGGGCTCTTCGACAGCGGCAAGCGGCGCGGTTGGCACCTGCGGGCGGCCGGCGGCCCGGTCGACAGCGTCGGGCTGGCACACGCCACAGGCGGTGAAGCCCTCTTGGCGGGCGTCGGCGACATCGACGGTCTCCGCGTCCTTGCCCGCCAGGTAGCGGCAGCCCGCGACGTGGTGCCGCGGGCGCCCGGCGACGACGAGCACCGTAGCCGCCGCCACCTGCGTACGGTCGTCTTCAGCCGCGGCGGGCGCAGCGCCCGCGACGGGCGGGGCATACACCGCGGACACCGTCGTGATGCCCTCCGCCTCGTCCGTCGGCGAGACGGAGCGGGCAAACCCAGCGTTGCCGACCGTGAGGGGCGTGCCCCCGGGTGCCGAGTCCCCCTTGCTGAGCGACACACCTGCACCTGCACCTGCACTGGGCGGCAGCGTCTCCTTGCGGCGCTGCAGGATCCCGAAGATCAAAAAAGCGAACGACGCGAGGCTGACGGCAATCGAGGCATAGACGAACGTGAGCGTCGTGCCGATCAGCCCGATAACGAGCAGGACAAGTGCGACGAGGACGAGTGCCCCGCTGATGACGATCACGTGGAAGGTCCTCCGACAAAGGGTGCGTTGGCAGGCCCGCGCATCCTACTGATGCCGGGCTCCGGCAGCTCTCACGCGAAAGGACGCCCACTCAGGACTGGCTGGGCGGCTCCGGCCCGTCGTCAACCTGCTCGAGGACGACCGAAGCTGGGACGACCGTGAACGGACCCATCGGCTCCGGCTCCCGAGACAGCGGCGGCACCGCACGCAACGCCGGAGGCACGGCGACACCCGGCGCCTCCTGCGGGGGTCCGGACGGACCGTCCGGAGCCAACCTGGGCGTGTCGTGCCCAGGTTCGTCGGCCTGGTTCAGCTCTGCCCACTCCGGCGGCAGGACCTCTGGAAGGGCGTCGGGTGCCGTCGGTGCGGGCCGCGACGCAGCCGGTGCGGAAGCCTGGGGGGCAGTCACAGACGCCGGCGTGAACGAGGCCGGTGCGGTCACCGGCGGTGCCGGTTCGGGGACCGCAGCCATCGCAGGCGCAGCGGGGTGCGCAGGTGGCGCAGGTGGCGCAGGTGCAACCGGGACGGGAGCAGACGTCTGCGTCCCCGGAGGCGCCGCAGGTGGGGCGGGGCGAGCGGCCCCACGGTCAGCGACGCCGGCAGGCATAGCTCCTACCGCCGCGGTGCGAGCCGCAGCCGGCACACCGGCCCCACCGTCCTCGGCACCGCCGCCGCGCTTGTCGAGGTCGGTGAGCTGGGACTCGAGGTAGGCCTTCAGGCGCAGGCGGTATTCGCGCTCGAAAGCCCGCAGGTCCTCGATCCGCGACTCGAGCTCGCGTCGCCGGCTGTCGAGCTCGGCAAGGGCCGCCGTCGTGCGCGCGTTGACCTCGTTCTCGACCTGGGTGGAGCGGGCCCGCGCGTCGGAAAGCATGGTGTCGGCCTCAGCTCGGGCCTCTGCCACGGCCTGGTCGGCGGTGCGTTGCGCCATCAGCAGGGTGCGCAGCGCGGCCTCCTGGGTCTCGCCCGGCGCGGGGGCGGCTTCGGCGACGGGAGCCGCCAAGGGCGCGGGCACCTGCTCGAGCGGCGCCGACACGGCGGCCGAGGGAGCTGCTTGGGCTTCGTTGAGCTTGCTGCTGAGGGCGGCGTTCTCCGTGAGCAGCCGGGCGATCTCGGCCTCGACGAGGTCCAGGAAGCCGTCGACCTCCTCCTGGTCGTAGCCGCTGCCCATTCGCTTCGTCGAGAACTTCTTGGTCGCCACGTCGGCAGGGGTGAGGGGCACGAGAGTCACATCCAGTCGGGGACGGGGCAGCAGACAGCAGCAGGGCGGGCCGAGAGAAGACCCGATGGCGACAGCATGACAGCCGATGCGGTCATCGCTGTGCGCCCACGATGTTCAACAGGATGCTCGTCACGAAGAAGAGCACAATGAAGCCCAGATCCAGGGAGACATTGCCGATCCGCAGCGGGGGAAGAACCCGCCGCAGAGCGTTGAGCGGGGGGTCCGTCACGGAGTACGTCAGCTCCAGCGCGATGGCGACCGGTCCGGCCGGTCGGTAGCTGCGGGCGAGCATGAAGACGTACTCCATGATGAGGCGAAAAATCAGCAGCAGCAAGAAGACGAGGATGACGAAGTAGAGGACGGACGCGACGACCGACACGGGTGCTGCTTTCCGACAGGGATGGCAGGGTCAGGATTGGTTGAAAAAGCCGCCCTCGACGATGCGCGCCTTGTCCTCTGCCGTGACCTCGACGTGCTCCGGCGACAGCAGGAAAACTTTGTTGGTGATGCGCTCGAGGCGACCATGCAGCCCGAAGATGAGGCCGGCGGCGAAGTCGACGAGGCGCTTGGCGTCGCCGTCGTCCATCTCGGTGAGGTTCATGATGACCGGGGTGCCCGTGCGGAAGTGCTCTCCGATGGCGCGGGCGTCGTTGTAGCTGTGCGGGTGCAGGGTCGTGATCCGATGGCCGTCCTCGTAGGCGGGCACGGCCTGCGGCCGGGTGGAGGTGTCCAGGGCCACGGCACCATGGCTGCGTGGGCCGGCATCGAAGGAACGTCGAGGGGCGACCGCAGGGGCCGCAGCGGGGGCGTGCCGACGCGCCGGCGCCGCTTCGAAGTCCTCCTGCTCGGCGTACTCGTCGTAGGCGTCGTGACGGTCGTGCTCGTCGTCCTCCACCAGGCCAAGGTAGAGGCCCATCTTGCGCATCACGCCAGGCATCTGGAGCTCCACTTGTAGGTCGGACGTCATCGGCAGACGAACGTGTGTCTCGTGAGGACACCAGCCTAGCCGAGTACAGCGGCCCGAGGGCCCAACAGTGCGGTCCCGACACGCACATGCGTCGCTCCGGCCACAATCGCGGCCTCGAGGTCGCCGCTCATCCCGGCGCTCAGCATGGTGGCCTGGGGGTGCTGCTGGACAAGAGCCCTACCAAGCTCCGCGAGCCGGGTGAACGCGGAAAACGGATCGCCGCCGAGAGGGGCGACAGCCATCAGCCCACCCAGCACGAGCCCGTCGGCGGCCTCGACCTGGTCCGCCAGCTCAGCCAGCAGGACAGGGTCCGCTCCGCC
>JAYUBO010000276.1:0-2017 GCA_043740815.1 Frankiales bacterium
GAGTTCTTCCGGCGGGCACGCACCGAGCTGCAGCTCAAGACCGCGCAGCTGACGGCGTTCGGTTCGACCCGCAAGCCGGCCGGGGTGACAGCGGACGACGTGGCGCACCTGCGCGAGTCCGGGGCGCCGGTCGCGACCCTGGTCGCCAAGAGCGACGTGCGGCACGTCGAGCGGGCGTTGCGCACCACCCGTGAGGAGAACCTCGCGATGGTCCGTGACTCCGTGGCACACCTGACGGCTGAGGGTCAGCGGGTCTTCCTCGACGCGGAGCACTTCTTCGACGGCTACCTCGCCGACCCGGCCTACGCGCTGGAGGTGTTGCGGGTTGCGGCCGAGGCAGGCGCGGCGGTGCTCGTCCTGTGCGACACCAACGGCGGCATGCTCCCGAGCCGGCTGCAGGACATCGTCGGCGCGGTCGTCGGCGAAGGGCTTCGGGTCGGGATCCACGCCCACAACGATGTCGCCTGTGCGGTCGCCAACTCACTCACCGCGATCGAGGTCGGCGCGACCCATGTGCAGGGCACCGCCAACGGGTACGGCGAGAGGTGTGGCAACGCCGACCTGTTCAGCGTTGTCGCAGCGCTCGAGACCAAGCTCGGCCGGCAGGTGCTGCCGACCGGACGGCTGGCCGAGCTCGGCCGGGTTGCGCACGCCATCGCCGAGGTGGCCAACATCGCTCCCGACCCGCACCAGCCATGGGTAGGGGGCAGCGCCTTCGCGCACAAGGCGGGGCTGCACGTCAGTGCCATCAAGGCCGACCCCGACCTCTACCAGCACGCCGACCCCGGTCTCGTCGGCAACGACATCAGACTGCTCATCTCCGAGCTGGCCGGGCGGGCGACCGTCGAGCTCAAGGGCAAGGCGCTCGGCCTCGACCCGGACGGGCCGACCGTGCTGCGCGTCCTTGACCGGGTGAAGCTCCTGGAGTCCGTCGGTTACAGCTTCGAGGCCGCGGAGGCGTCCTTCGAGCTGTTACTGCGGGCCGAGATGGGGCAGCGGCCGCGCTTTTTTGACCTGGAGAGCTGGCGCGTCATCGTCGAGCACCGTGACGGAACGGTCGTGAGTGAGGCGACGGTGAAGCTCCACGCGCAGGGCACTCGGATCGTCGCGACAGGTGAGGGCAACGGCCCGGTCAACGCCCTCGACAACGCCCTGCGGCAGGGCCTGCTTGAGCTCTACCCGGCACTGGCCGGCTTCGACCTGGTCGACTACAAGGTGCGCATCGTGAGCGGTGCGCACGGCACCGACGCCGTCACGCGCGTCCTGGTCGAGACCTCGGACGGCAGGACGGAGTGGAGCACCGTCGGGGTCCACGAGAACGTCATCGAAGCCTCCTGGCAGGCCCTCGAGCAGGCGTACACGGCGGGCCTGCTGCGGCACCGAAGCCAGGATTCCTGACCCTCGCGTCAGGTCAGGACCGGTCGGGCGCCAGGGATGACGGGCTCGGCGAGGAGGTGAGTGCGGAGCGGCGGCTGTCACGGTGGTCGTCGGCAGGGCCTACCGTCCCCGAAGTGACCCCCGGTGCCGCGGTGCTCGTCAGCACGGCCGGGTTCGTCGCGGGTGCGGTGAATGCCCTGGCCGGGGGTGGGACGCTGGTCGCGTTCCCCGCCCTGCTCGCCGTCGGCGTCCCGCCCGTGACGGCCAACATCACCTGCTCGGTGGGCCTGCTCACCGGCTATGCCGGGGGATCGGTGGCCTACCGCCGGGAGCTCGTCGGTCAGGGCTCGCGCGCTCGCGGCTTGGTGAGAGCGGGGCTGCTCGGTGGCCTGGTCGGCGCGGTGCTGCTGCTCCTCACCCCGGGCGACGGGTTCCGGGCTGTCGTGCCCTACTTGGTGCTGCTGGCCTGCCTGCTGCTGGCCGTCCAGCCCCGGGTCGCTGTTCTGCTCGCCGAGCGTGGGGTTGCGGCTGATCACCCGGGCTGGCAGGCGCAGGTCGCGATCGGGGTCGGGGCCGTCTACGGCGCCTATTTCGGGGCCGGTCTCGGTGTCGTCATGCTGGCGGTGCTGGGGATCTTGGT
>JAYUBO010000277.1:0-3433 GCA_043740815.1 Frankiales bacterium
CCCACCAGGAAGCCGTTGCCGAGGATGTTTCGATGGCTCAGCGTCGCCCCCTTCGGAAAGCCTGTGGTGCCGCTCGTGTACTGCAGGTTGACCGCCTCGTCGGGCGTCAGGCCACGGTCCGGGAGCGGGTCGCCGGGACACGAGAGAGCCTGCCAGTCGGGCGATCCGAAGAAGACGGTATCGGTGTCAGGTGCCGCCTCAGCGGCCATCGCGACGTAGTCGGAGCTCTTGAAGGAGGGCGCCGCGATGAGCAGGCTGACGCCGGCCTGCTTCAGTACATAGGCCAACTCGTGCGTGCGGTAAGCCGGGTTGACGGTGACCAACACCGCCCCGATCCGGGCCGTGGCGTACTGCACGAGGACCCACTCGGCGCAGTTCGGTGCCCAGATCCCGACCCGGTCGCCCTTGGCGACGCCGCGGGCAAGCAGGCCCCGTGCGACGTCGTCGACGGCTGCCGACAGCTCCGCGTAGGTGAAGCGCAGGCCCTGCTCGACACTCACGAGGGCCTCGCGGTCGGGGTGCCGACGCACGGCCTCGTCAAAGGCCCCGCCGATGGTCGTCGTCGGCAGGGCCGGGGTGTCCGGACCGCGGTCGAAGGCCAGCACGTTCATGGTTCTCCAAGGTGGTCGGAAGGGACCCTAGACAGGTTGCTCTCACCCTGCCTCGCGACGTTCCCGCCGTCACCGCCCATGACGGCGACGCTACTCCGGCAGCGGTCCCCGGGCGCCTGTCTCAAGAGCGAGCAGCCAGGTCTTTCGGGCCAGCCCACCGCCGTACCCGGTGAGGTTGCCGTTGCTGCCCACCACCCGGTGACACGGCACCACGATGCTGATGGGGTTACGGCCGTTCGCGAGCCCCACCGCGCGGCTCGCGGCGGGGCGGCCGAGACGGGCGGCCAGCTCGCCGTAGGTCCAGGTGTCGCCGTAGGGAATCGCCGTCAACGCCGCCCAGACCTGCTGCTGAAACGGCGTTCCGACCAGAGCAACAGGTACGTCGAAGTCCTTCCGCCCACCGTCGAAGTAGGCCGCGAGCTGTTCGCGGGCGGCCGGCAGGGCGTGGTCGTCGCGGGGCATATCCAGCGCCGGGCGGTGCCGCTGTCCGACCATGTAGAGGCCGCTCAAGACCCCCTCGGTCGCGACGAGCGTCAGCAGTCCGATCGGGCTGTCGACGACGGTGACAGTGGCGTTGGCGGGCAGGGTCCTCATCCGGTGTCTCCTGTGGGCAGCTGGTTGACGGCGTGGTGACCGACCGCCCAGAGGTGCTGGACGGCGTAGGCGCGCCAGGGGCGCCAGCGCTCGGCATGCGCGAGCAGGCCGGCACCCGTGGGTAGCCCGAGGGTGGCAGCGAGCTGGACCACCCCGAGGTCGGTGGGCAGGAAGGCGTCGGGGTCACCGAGCGCCCGCATCGCGATGGTCTCGACGGTCCAGGGGCCGATCCCCTTCAGGACCGAGAGCTGCCGACGGGCCTCGTGCCGGTCCGTGCCCGGGTCGAGGGCGACCTGGCCGCCGGCGAGTGCGCGCGCGAGCCGTACGATCGCGTCCCCCCGTGACCGGGGCAGCGCCATCGTCGTGGGGTCGGCCTCCGCGAGAGCTTCCATCGTGGGGAACAGGTGGGTCAGACCACCTGCGGCATCAGGGATCTGCTCACCCATCGCCGCGACGAGACGAGCTGCGTGGGTCCGGGCCGCAGCGGTGCTGACCTGCTGACCAAGGACCGCCCGGATCGCCATCTCGTTCTCGTCCACGGTCCGGGGGACGCGCCGGCCGGGAGCCTTGGCCACCAGTGGCTCCAGGAAGGAGTCTTCGCTCAGCAGGGCGTCCACCGCGACCGGGTCGGCGTCGAGGTCGAGCAGCCGTCGGCACCGGGCGACGGCCACCGACAGGTCCCGCAGGTCGGTGAGCTGCAGGGTGCAGCCCACGTGGTCCTGATGCGGCGTCAGGGCGACGACCCCGCTACCGCGGGGCAGCCGGAGCGTCCGGCGATAGGCGCCGTCGTGCCACTGTTCGACGCCGGGGATGGCCGTCGCGACGAGGTGGCCGAACAGGTTGTTCGGGAACAGCGGCTGCCGAAACGGCAGGCGGACGGTGACGCTGCCCCGGGTGGGCGGCAGGTCGCGCCTGGCTCGAAGCCGCAGGTCGCCGGGCGTCGTGGCGAACACCTCCTGGATCGTGTCGTTGAACTGCCGGATGCTCCCGAAGCCGGCCGCCAGAGCCACGTCCCCCAGGGGCAGTCCGGTGGTCTCGACGAGCAGCCTCGCGGTCTGCGCCCGCTGCGCCCGCGCCAGCCCCAGCGGTCCGGCTCCGAGCTCGGCGTGCAGCAGTCGCTCGAGCTGCCGACGGCTGTAGCCGAGCCGATGGGACAGCCCGGGGACACCTTCGCGGTCGACGACCCCGTCGGCGATCAGCCGGACCGCGCGGGCGACCAGGTCCGAGCGCTGGTCCCACTCGGGCGAGCCGGGGGAGGCATCCGGACGGCAGCGCTTGCAGGCCCGGAAGCCGGCGGCCTGCGCGGAGGCAGCCGTCGCGTGGAACCTGACGTTCTTGGCCTTCGGCGCTACGGCGGGGCAGCTCGGGCGGCAGTAGATCCCGGTCGTCACGACGGCGGTGAAGAACCAGCCGTCGAAGCGGGCATCCTTGCCCTGCACGGCCCGCAGGCACTGCTCCACGTCCTGGTACATGACCTCAGCATGCCCGTTCCGACCGTCGGGGTCTGGCGGCATTGCGACATCGACCTGTGCGGCCCCACGTGGCCCCGCTCGCGTACCCCCGGACGGTATGGATCCGTCTTCCAGGACTTAAAAGGTCCTTGCATCACCTTAATGCTTCGGGGGCAAGGGGCCCGCGACGCGCACGAACCCTTGCTGCGATCACAGTCTGCCAGGCCACCTCAGGGGCGGACGAGGGGACGCGGCGTGGCCCGCGTCGTGGGACCCGGACGCGGCAGGCGTGAACAGCGACTTACGGTAGGGGTGCGTCGGCTTGCGGCGCAGGCTGACCTCGAGGAGCTCCATGCGTGACGCCGTCATCGTCGAAGCTGTCCGCACGCCCGTCGGCAAGCGCGGGGGTGGCCTGTCGGGCCTTCACTCAGCTGACATCAGCGCCCTGGTCCTGCAAGCCATCGCCGAGCGCAGCGGCATCGACCCGGGGCTGGTCGACGATGTCGTCTGGGGTTGCGTCACGCAGATCGGTGAGCAGACCTTCGACATCGCCCGCACCGCAGTCCTGTCCGCCGGCTGGCCCGAGCACGTGCCCGGCACCACCGTCGACCGCCAGTGCGGCTCCAGCCAACAGGCCGTCCACTTCGCTGCGGCGGGTGTTATCGCCGGCCACTACGACCTCGCCGTGGCCGGTGGCGTGGAGATGATGAGCCGTACCCCGATGGGCTCGTCGTTCACGGCCAGCCCCCTCGGGGCGATGTACGCCGCGCGCTACGG
>JAYUBO010000278.1:0-1803 GCA_043740815.1 Frankiales bacterium
GTCAGCACCGTGATGATGGAAAAAATTGCGCTGAACACGAACTTGCCCACCCCCAACACCCCGCCGACCGCGGTGCTCGCCGAGGTGGGGGAGTCGATGAACGCCTTGGCCTGCTTGATGACGTGGAACCGGTTGTCGAGGTCGGCGACCGTCCGGTTGCGCCGCAGGTCATCGAGATAGTTCGGGGCCTGCTTCACGAACTGCGAGCTCTGGTCGAGGATCGGCGGGACGATCGCGAACAGGAATCCGATGAAGGCCAGCAGCACGATTACCGCGACGATCCCGACGGCGCGGCCGCGCCGGATCCCACGTCGCTCGAAGAACTCCACCATCGGGTTGAGCCCAACCGCGAGGAATCCTGAGATCAGCAGCAGGATGAGCACCGACTGCACAGTGGCCAGCGCCTGCAGCAGCCCGTAGGCGGTCAGCAGCCCGAGCCCGCCCAGCAGTCCCATGCGGTACGGCGAGGACTTACTCGTGGGAGGCCCCAGCTTGCCGAAGGGCTGCTCCTCGCTGGCTTCCGCAGCGATCTCGTGCATCGCCGAGTCGAGAAGGGGGTCGTCGGACTCGAGGACGGCAGCCGCAGCGGCCGACGCGACCTCGGAGGCGGCGTCGGCGCCGTCGCGCGCCCGCTCGGCCCCGTGCAGTGCCCGCTCGGCGCCCTCGCGGGCGCGTTCGGCACTACCTTCGGCCTGCTTGGCGCCAACCTCGGCGTCCTCAGCCCGATCCTCGGCCTGCTCGGCGCGCTCCTCCGCAGCCTCGGCTCGCCCTTCGGCGGACTCGGCCCGATCGGCAGCGTCCTGCGCCTTGGAGAGCGTCTCGTCGAGGTGGTCGGTCACTGGGTCACGGGGTCGAGCGGCATCTGGGTCCCTGGGTCAGGCGACGGGAGGGGGCGTGGCCGGAGGGCGCACCACGGCGGACAGCGTCCGCTGCAGTGCCTCCATCTGGGCATTGATTGTGTCGTACTGGCGCTGCAGGTCGTCGACCGCCCGCTGGGAGTCAGCCAGCCGTTCCGCAGCCTGCCCGCGTGCTTGCTCGTGCAGGATGGAAATGTCCTCCTCGGCGGTCCTTCGCTTGGCATCGGCCTGCTCCCGGGCCGTGCTGACGAGGCGCTCGGCCTCCTCCCGTGCCCGCGCGATGTCGCCGTCGACCTGCTCGCGAGTCGACGTCCGCAGGTCCTGGACCTCCTGCTGGGCCTGGCTGCGGACGGACTCGGCGTCGCGCTGGGCCTCCACGCGGAGCTGGTCAGCCTCGTCACGGCGACCGTCGAGGATGGCCTCCCGGGCGTCGAGCTCCGCGCTGCGTTCGGACGAGCTGGCGGCTGCCCGCTCGCGGGCCTGGGTCACGATCTGCTCGGCTTCCTCCTCGGCCAGCCGGAGCATGGTGGCCAGCCGCTCACCGATCCGACTCGCCGGCTCGGGCAGGCCCGCGGCATGCTGCTCCGCCTCCGCCAACCGCTCCTGCAAGGTCGCAACCTCCCGTTCGAGGACAGCCAGGCGCACCCCATCCTCGGTATGCAGCCGTTCGGCGTCGGCCAGGATGACGTCGTACCGCTCGAGGTAGTCGTTGACCTCGCGCCGGTCGTAGCCGCGCATCACCACGTTGAACTCTGTGCTGTCCTGGTCGTGGGTGAGGGGGAGCAGGTCGTCGGTCATAGACCATGTCTATCCACAAACGGCCGGACCTACCAGGAGGCGGCCCGCGAACTCTTGGGGCGGGGTCGCACGTCCCGTGGACGGTTGTTGTGGACTACGTCTGCCCCTACGCTCCGGGAAGGCCGGCACGGACGTCGCCGTCGACGCG
>JAYUBO010000279.1:0-2500 GCA_043740815.1 Frankiales bacterium
CCACGGGTCGCCGAAGCACATGGACAGGTAGCCGCGGACGGCAACGCCGTGCTCGCGAGCCGTCGCGACGACCGGCCGGAACATCTCCAGGGACTCGGCCACCGACCGGTTGAGGTTTTTGTGCGCGAACGTCTCCGTAGCGCTGCCGAAGACCGCCACCTCCTTGACGCCTGCGGCCAGCGCCCGCTCGAGGCCCTTCGCGTTGGGTACGAGCACCGGCATCCGGACACCCTCGGGACCGTCCCCCAGGAGCTCCAGCAGCTCAGCGGCGTCGGCGAGCTGCGGCACCCAGGTGGGGCTCACGAAGCTGGTCGTCTCGACCGCGGTGTGGCCTGCGGCAAGCAGCCGCCGAACGAGCTCGGCCTTGACCTCGACCGGGACGAGGGTCTTCTCGTTCTGCAGGCCGTCGCGGGCTCCGACCTCGTAGATCGTGACCCGGGACGGCAACCCTTGGAGGGCCGTCACGCCGTACGGGCTGGTCATGAGGTGCCCGAGGCGTGCGGGGGGGCAGTAACCGTGACGAGCAGCTCGTCGACCTTGACCTGCTGGCCGACCCGTACGAGCAGCTCCCCGACGGTGCCGTCCCGCGGCGCGGTCAGGGTGTGCTCCATCTTCATCGCCTCCACGACCACGAGCGGCTGGCCCTTGCTGACAGTCTCGTCCTGCTGCACGTGCACCGCCAGGACGGTGCCCGGCATGGGGCTGGTGATGTCCCCGTCGTGGGCGTGGCCGTCCTGGGCTTTGAGGACCCGGACCTGCTCGGACAGGGCCCAGGCCGCGCCGTCACTACCGACCCAGGTCGCCGCACCGTCGACGGCGACGCACCAGCGGGTTGTGCTGCCGTCCAAGGTCACGAGCAGGTCGTCGCCGACCAGAGCTCCGGCAACCCGGTGCAGCTCGCCGTCGACCCGCAGCATCTCCTCGGCCTGCAGCTCGACGGCCCGCGTGCCGCCGTCGGGTAGGGCCAGCAGCCAGCTGAGGGCCGCCGGACCGACCGGGCGCCAGGCCGTCTGCCACACGTCGCCGCGGGTCGTGAGGCGGTGATACAGCGCGTACGCCGCAAGCGCCGCCACCGGCACCTGGTCGGTGGTGAGCTCGTCCAGGTGCCGCTCGATGAAACCGGTGTCGAGCTCGCCCGCGAGCACCTGCGGGTGCGTGATCAACCGACGCAGGAAAGCGGTGTTGGTCCTCACGCCGAGGACCACCTGCTCGGCCAGGGCCCGGTCGAGCTTGGCGAGCGCGGTCGCCCGGTCGGGCCCCCAGGTGATGACCTTGTTCAGCATCGGGTCGTAGGTACTGCCGGTGACTGTCCCCTCGAGCAGGCTGCTGTCGACCCGCACGTCCTCGCCGGTCGGCTCGTGCAGGCGCAGCACGGTCCCACCGGTGGGCAGGAATCCGCGGGCCGGGTCCTCTGCGTAGGTGCGGACCTCGACAGCGTGACCGTCGAGCACGATGTCCTGCTGCGTCAGGCCGAGGGGAAGGCCGGCGGCGACCCGGACCTGCTGCTCGACCAGGTCGATTCCGGTGACGAGCTCGGTCACGGGGTGCTCGACCTGCAGCCGGGTGTTCATCTCCATGAAGAAGAACTCCGCCGGCCGGTCCGCGCTGACGATGAACTCCACGGTGCCCGCGCCGACGTAGCCGACGGCCTGAGCGGTCGCCACCGCCGACGCGCCGATCCGCGCGCGGGTGGCCTCGTCCAGCAGGACCGACGGCGCCTCCTCGACGACCTTCTGATGTCGGCGCTGCAGCGAGCACTCGCGCTCCCCCAGGTGGATCGTCGTGCCATGTCCGTCGGCGAGGACCTGCACCTCGATGTGTCGGGGGGTCGTGACGTACCGCTCGAGGAACAGCGTGTCGTCCCCGAAGGCAGCGGCCGCCGTGCGCCGGGCCGAGACCAGGGCGGCCGGCAGGTCAGCAGGGTCCTCGACGAGGAACATTCCCTTTCCCCCACCGCCCGCGCTCGGCTTGACCAGCACGGGGAAGCCGACCTCTCCCGCCGCCTCGAGCAGGTCGGCGTCCGTCATCGCCGCGTCAGTACGACCCGGTACGACGGGCACCCCCGCCTTCGACACGGTCCGCTTTGCGCTGATCTTGTCACCCATGATGCGGACGGCCTCCACCGGCGGGCCGATGAAGACGATGCCGTGGTCAGCAAGGGCCTGCGCGAAGTCGGCGTTCTCGGCCAGGAAGCCGTAGCCGGGGTGGACGGCCTGCGCCCCGGACTGCCGGCAGGCCCGCACGACAGCGTCGATCGACAGGTAGGAATCCCGCGCGGGTGCCGGCCCGATCCGCAGGGCCACGTCGGCCTCGCGGACGTGTCGGGCGCCCGCGTCGGCGTCGGAGTAGACCCCGACCGTGCGGATCCCCATGGCCCTCAGCGTCCGCATGATGCGGACCGCGATCTCGCCCCGATTGGCCACCAAGACGGTCCCAAACATCTGCGTCCTACTTCTCACGCCAACCCTCCGGAGCAGTTCCTAGGACGTGAGCGGTCGTG
>JAYUBO010000280.1:0-6793 GCA_043740815.1 Frankiales bacterium
GTGCCCGCAGATCTCGACGCCCTGCGGGAGCTGTACGCCGCGCGCGGCCGCACCGGGTCGGGGCTGCTCACCCGCAACGGGACGAGCTTTGGATCCACGGTGCTGGACCGTGACGTCGTGACCGTCGCGGAGCAGGACGGTGAGCTCGTCGGCTACGTCGCCTACGCCCGGGGCAGCTACGACGCACACCAGATCAAGGTCTGGGACTGCCTTGCCAACACCCGTGGCGCTCTGAGCGCGCTGGTCGGCAGCCTCGGGTCGTGGAGCGCACTCGTCGACACGATGGTCTGGCGGGGGACCACCACCGACCTGCAGCTGCTCCTGGGGTTCCGGGTGCCCGCGCCGAGCAGCGTGCAGCCATGGATGCTGCGGATCCTCGACCCGGCGGCTGCGATCCTCGCGCGTGGCTTCGGGCTGGACGCGACCGCGGCATTCGGCCTGGCCGGCGCCGGTCACCAGCTCGTCGTACGCGAGGGTCGCGGGGTCCTCGAACCAAGGCCGGCGGACGGACTGCCTACCCTCACACCGCAGGGATTGGCGCTGCTGTTCGCCGGCGTCGGGCGTGCACTGCACCGAAGCGGGTACGCCGACCAGCCAGTTCCCGAACTTGAGGCGGCCTTCGCCGGCCCACCACCGGAGATGCTCGACTACTTCTGAGCGCGTCCCCACACAGCTTGGCGGCAGGGTTGTTAGAGTGGACTTCCGTGCAGCAGGCGTTGGCCCTGCTGGTCAGTCAGCACTGAGCACGGGGAGCCCACCTTGGCACGTAATACCGAGGGCCAGACCTGTCACCTGTTCGTGACCGGGGGCGTCGCCTCCTCGCTGGGCAAGGGCCTCACCGCGTCCTCGCTCGGCAGGCTGCTGAAGGCGCGCGGACTGCGGGTCACGATGCAAAAGCTCGACCCCTACCTCAACGTCGATCCCGGGACGATGAACCCCTTCCAGCACGGTGAGGTCTTCGTCACCAACGACGGAGCCGAGACCGACCTCGACGTCGGCCACTACGAGCGGTTCCTTGACGAGGACCTGCACGGCGACGCCAACGTCACGACGGGCCAGGTTTACAGCGCCGTGATCGCCAAGGAGCGGCGCGGGGAGTACCTCGGCGACACCGTGCAGGTCATCCCGCACATCACCGACGAGATCAAGGGCCGGATCCTCGCTCTCGGCGGGGAGGGCGTCGACGTGGTCATCACCGAGGTCGGCGGGACCGTCGGCGACATCGAGTCGCTGCCGTTTCTCGAGGCCGCGCGGCAGGTGCGCCAGCAGGTCGGTCGCGACCGCTGCTTCTTCCTGCATGTCAGCCTGATCCCCTACATCGGGCCCTCTGGTGAGCTCAAGACCAAACCGACACAGCACTCCGTCCAGGCCCTGCGCACCATCGGCATCACCCCGGACGCGATCGTCTGTCGCTCCGACCGGCCGATCAACGACGGCATCAAGCGCAAGATCGCTGCGATGTGCGATGTCGACATCGACGCTGTCGTGTCGGCCGTTGATGCCGCCTCCATCTACGACATCCCGCGGGTCCTGCACGGCGAGGGCCTGGACGCCTACGTCGTACGGCGGCTCGGCCTGCCCTTTCGTGATGTCGACTGGACCGACTGGGACCGGCTGCTGCAGCGCGTGCACCACCCCGCCCGCGTGGTCACCATCGCGCTCGTCGGCAAGTACGTCGACCTGCCCGACGCCTACCTGTCGGTGACCGAGGCGCTGCGCGCCGGCGGGTTCCACAACGACGCCAAGGTCGTCATCCGCTGGGTCCCCTCGGATGAGTGTGAGAGCTCCGAAGGCGCGGCCCGGGCGCTCGAGAGCGTCGACGGGGTGCTGATCCCTGGGGGGTTCGGGGTCCGCGGGATCGAGGGCAAGCTGGGCGCGATCACCTACGCCAGGGTGAACCTCATCCCCACGCTCGGGCTCTGCCTTGGCCTGCAGTGCATGGTCATCGAGGCGGCCCGATCGCTCGCCGGGATCGTCAAAGCCAGCAGCGCCGAGTTCGACCCCGAGACACCGGACCCGGTGATCGCCACCATGGCCGACCAGCAGGACGTCGTTGCCGGTGAGCGCGACATGGGCGGCACCATGCGCCTGGGGCTCTGGCCCACCAAGCTCCGCAAAGGCTCGGTCGCGGCGCTCGCGTACGGCGATGCTTCTGCCACCGAACGGCACCGGCACCGGTACGAGGTCAACAACACCTACCGGCCCGCCCTCGAAGCAGCCGGTCTGGTCTTCTCAGGCACGTCCCCGGACGGGGCGCTGGTCGAGATCGTGGAGCTGCCCGCTGAGGTCCACCCGTTCTTCGTGGGCACCCAGGCGCACCCCGAGTTTCGGTCACGACCGACCCGAGCGCACCCGTTGTTCGCGGCCCTTGTTGCGGCGGCCGTCCAGCGCGCCGACTCCCAGCGCCTGCCCCTATAACGCTGGGTTCGCGCTGTCAGCGTTGGACGAGGCGGCGGATCTCGGCGGCGGGACGGGCGCTGGAGAACAAAAAGCCCTGCCCATGGTTGCACCCGAGGTCGATCAGCCGGGTCCGTTGTTCGTCGAGCTCGATGCCCTCGGCCACGACGTGCAGCTCCAAGGCGTCGGCGAGCTGGATGACCGCGCGGATGATGCGGTCGTCTGCGGACGGCGTCGCCAGCGCACGAACAAAATCGCGGTCGATCTTGAGGGTGTCCAGCGGCAGGTCGCGCAGGGACGCCAGCGAGGAGTAGCCCACGCCGAAGTCGTCGATGGCGATCAGGACGCCCAGGTCGCGCAGCTCTGAGAGGACAGCGATGGAGGCGGCTGGGTCGGACATGACCGAGCGCTCGGTGAGCTCCAGCGTCAGGGCCGATAGCGGAAAGCCGGTGGACTCGGCGACCTCGCGGACGGTGGCGACGAGGAACCGGTCGAGCTGCTGCGGGGCGAGGTTGACCGACAGCGGCAGCACGGAGCCGTCGGACCGCAGGAACGTCGCCCCTTGCTCGCACGCCTCGCGCAGGACCCGCCGGCCGATCTCGCTGATGACACCGATCTGCTCGGCGAGCGCCACGCTGGCCGCAGTGTCGACGGGATCGCCGTCGGTCTTCCAGCGCAGCAGCGCCTCGACGCCGGTGATGTGGCCGTCCCGCAGGTCCACCAACGGCTGGTAGTGGACGCCGAGCCGGTCGGACGTCGCCAGGCGACGTAGCTGCAGTGACTGCTCGACGCGGGCCTGGCTGCGGGACTGCACGCCGCTGTCGTGGACCGCGAACTGGTTGCGGCCCCGGGCCTTGGCCTCGAACATCGCCTGGTCGGCGGCCCTCAGAAGGTCTTCCGCGCGGGCGGTTGGATGGTCCTCGGCGGTGGCGATCCCGATGCTCGCGCCAAGGGAGAGGCGGGCGCCATCGACGCTGAACGGCTCGGTGACGGTGGCGAGGACCCGCTGGGCCAGCCGGTAGGCCTCGGTGAGGAACGGCAGCCGCTCGCACAGGATGACGAACTCGTCCCCGGCCAGCCGGGCGACGGTGTCCGAAGGGCGCACCACGGCCAGCAGTCGTCGGGCGAGCTGTTGCAGGACCTGGTCGCCGGCGGCGTGCCCGTAGCCGTCGTTGACGAGCTTGAACTGGTCGAGGTCGATGAACAGGACGGCGGCGCGGCTGGCGTCACGCGACCCCATGGCCTGCTGCAGGCGGTCCAGGAGCAGCACCCGGTTCGGCAGGCCGGTGAGGTCGTCGTGGACGGCCCGTCGCTCGGCCTCGAGCTCGAGCTGCTTGCGAGCGGTGATGTCGGTGTAGCAGAGAACGGCCCCGCCACCGTCGGTGTCGAGCGGCACCATCTGCAGCGAGAAGAACAGCGGGTCGTCCTGGCGCAACACGCAGGTGATATCGCGGTCGAATTCGGCGGTCTCGCCACGCAGGACCGCCCGCAGCCCTTCTGCCGCTTCGTGAGCGGACGCCCGGTCGCGGCCGCGGACCCGGGACAGAACCTCGAAGACGTTGACGCCCTGGGCGCATCGCCGAGGCTGGCCACCGCGCTCGGTCATAAACCGCGACCAGGCCACGTTGACGGCCACGATGGTGCCGTGCCCGTCGACGACCGCTGTCTGTGCGGGGAGCGCATCGAGGACAGCCGTCATGAACCCTGGACGGGAGGCCAGCGGCTCCTGGGTCATCGGCGTACAAGCGCCGAGCGGGCTGTGGGGGAGACCTCGACGTTGTCCTTGCGGGGGTTCGTGCCGAGCAGGCGGTCGCCGGTCCGGGCAGTGACCCCGAGCCAGTAGCGCTCGTTGCGGAAATGGTGAAGCCGGTGCGCACGGTGGAGCCGCCGGTAAGGCCCGCGACGTGGCGGGTAGTCGGTGTGGATCAGGAAGTGCACCCACTCGTAGGTGGCTGTGAGCGCGACCGCGACGAGCGCTCCGGTGACGGTCGAGGGGGTCTGCAGCGCGAGGACGAGCAGGACGAGGACGGCAGTCAGGGCGTAGAGGGCGTAGGGGTGCAGGAACTGGAAGCGCAGGTCGCGTGGATCCTCGTGGTGCCGGCGGTGGCTGGAGCCTGCGAGCCGGTCGCGGAGCCGCCCGTCGGCAGGGCAGTGCAGCACGAAAACGTGGATCAGCCACTCGGTGAACGGCTGCAGCCCCACGAGTACGGCGGTGACGAGCGCATCGGCCCACGACCAGCGGCTTATTGTCACCCGGAGCGCTCCGAAAGCGAGCAACTGTCCCGCGAGGATCCGGGCAGTGGGGTGCCGGAAGAACTCCGCGCGTGCTTGTGTCAGCGTCGTCACCTGCGCGGTCTGTGCGGGCACAGGTCGAACGGTACGCCGTGAAACACACGCGACAAAGCGGTGTTACGCACGGGTGAGCAGAGCTCACCCTGGGGATCGTGGCCGTCTGAGAGGGTGAACGGGTGCATGACTACGAGGTCCTGAGCTCCGAGACCGTCTACCACGGTCGCATCATCGACATGCGTCGGGACATCGTCACGATGCCGGGGGAGACCTCCTCGCAACGCGACGTCGTCGTCCACCCAGGGGCGGTCGGGGTGGTGGCCCTCGACGGTGACCAGGTCCTGGTCGTCACGCAGTATCGGCACCCGGTGGGTCGCCGACTCGACGAGCTCCCCGCGGGCCTGCTGGACGTGGTCGGCGAGCCCGGCCTGCTGGCTGCCCAGCGCGAGCTCAAGGAGGAGGCTGGCTACGCGGCGGACACCTGGCACGTGCTGGCCGACCTGCTGACCAGCCCGGGGATGACCAACGAGGCGATCCGGCTCTACCTCGCCCGGGACGTTCGGCTCGTCGAGCGCGACGTTCAGGAGCACGAGGAGTTGGAGCTGACGGCTCGTTGGCTGCCGCTCGCGGACGCCGTCTCGGCCGTTCTGTCCGGCACCCTGGAGAACGCCGCCGCCGCCGTCGGGATCCTGGCGGCGGCCGCGTCGGTCGCGCGGAGCTTCGAGGGGTTACGGCCCGCTGACGCCCCCTGGCAGGCCCGCCCACGCTCCGCCGGCCGTCACTAACGTGGCGGGGTGCTCACGACAAGGCGGTGGTGGCCCGCATCCGCGGTCGTCGTCCTCCCGCTGGTCGTCGGGCTCTGGGCACTGTTCTGGAACAACCCGAAGATAGATCTCTACGCCCCGCCGTTCGCTGGCCACTACGGCCCGCGGGTAGGGGCGTGGACCGTCGTACCCGTCCTTGCGGGGGTGCTGCTCTACCGCCGCACGCCGTGGCTGGTGACCTTGCCGTGGGGGCGGTTGCTGGTCGCGTCGACCGGCGCTGCGGTGCTGTGGAGCGTGGCGTTGGCCCTGATGGACGGGCCAGCAGCTCTTCGGGACCCGCTGCTGCCGAGTGGGGAGTACCTGCACGACGTGCCGCGGGTGGACGGATTCGAGAGCTTCCTGGGTGGGTTCACCAGGACGATCGCGCACGGGCCGCACCCCTGGACGACTCAGGTGGCCGGTCACCCGCCGCTGCTGCTGCTCGTGCTCGCCGGCTTGCGGGCTGTCGGGCTCGGTGGGCCCGGACCTGCGGCGGCGCTGTTCGTCGGCGTCGGGTGTACGGCGGTCGCGGCCGTCCTCGTGACGGTGCGGTCGGTCGTGGACGAGCCCAGCGCGCGGGCCTGCGCGCCGTTCGTGGCGCTTGCGCCGGCGGCGCTGTGGGTCGCCGTCAGCGCGGATGCGCTCTTCATGGCGGTCATGGCCTGGGGGATCGCACTGGTGGCCATGCGACGGGGGGCGCTGGTCGGGGGGGTCGTGATCGGGGTCGCCTTGATGCTCAGCTACAGCGTGATCCCGCTGGGGTTGCTCGTGCTGGCCGTCACCCGCCGGGTCCGGCCCCTGGTCTGGGCCGCCGTCGGTGTGCTCGGTGTGCTCGGGTTCTTCTGGTATTTCGGGTTCTTCTACCCGGCTGGGCTCGACCAGACGCTGGTGAGGGTCCGTGCCGGTGACGGTGGGTCGCGGCCCTATGAGTACTTCCTGTTCGCGAACCTTGCCGTCCTGGCGGTCGCGCTGGGACCGGCCGGGGTGACAGCGCTGGTCTCGCGCCCGCGCGGCGCCGTGGCGTGGCTGGTCGTGCCGGTGGCTGTGGCGGTTGCGGTGTCGGACCTGTCGGGCGCCTCTCGTGGGGAGGTCGAGCGGATCTGGCTGCCGTTCGTTCCGTGGCTGCTCGTCGCGACCGCCCGGCTGCCACAGCCCCGGCAGTGGCTGGGGCTTCAGTTGGGGGCAGGGGTGGTGCTGGACGCCCTCCTGCGCGCGAAGTGGTGACAGCCGTGAGCAGGGCCGCGGGGCCACCCCCTACGCTGGCGCGATGCACGACCCGGCACGTCCGGTGGCGAGCGACCTTA
>JAYUBO010000281.1:0-2149 GCA_043740815.1 Frankiales bacterium
GTCCCGTCCGACGACTACGAGGTGGTGGTGTTCGAGAACCGTTTCCCATCGCTGTCGATGGACGCCTCGCTGCCCGACCACCCCGGCGTCAGCCTCGCCGAGCCCGCGGCCGTCCGACCCGGGACCGGTCGGTGTGAGGTCGTGTGCTTCACCCCCGACCACGACGCGTCGTTCGCTTCGCTGGCGCCGCGGCAGGTGCGCACCGTGATGGAGGCCTGGATCGATCGCACCCTGGAGCTGCGCACGTTGCCCGGGGTCGTGCAGGTCTTCCCCTTCGAGAACCGCGGAGCCGAGATCGGCGTGACCCTGGCCCACCCGCACGGGCAGATCTACGCCTATCCGTTCGTCCCACCCCGTACGGCGCTGTTGCTGGCGGCCGAGCGGCGACACGTCGAGCGGACCGGGCGACACCTGTCCGACGACATCCTGGCGGCCGAGCGAGCCGACGGGCGGCGCATCGTGGCCGAGAACGACGCGTGGACCGCGTTCGTACCGGCCGCTGCCCGCTGGCCGTTCGAGGTGCATCTGTATCCCCGTCGCCGGGTGCCCGACCTGCCGGCACTCACCGACGACGAGCGCGAGGCGTTCGGGCCGATCTACGTCGAGGTGCTGCGCAGGCTCGATGGGCTCTTCGACGTACCGATGCCGTACGTGTCGGGTTGGCACCAGGCCCCCGCCACCGCCGACCCGGCCGACGCTGCACTGCATCTCGTGCTCTTCAGCAGCCGCCGGGCGCCCGGCAAGCTCAAACACCTGGCCGGTTCGGAGTCGGGAATGGGTGTGTTCATCAACGACGTCGCGCCGGAGCTGGCCGCGCGAATGCTCAGGGACGTCCGCCCGTGACGCGCAGCGCCCAACCGAGCGACGAGACCCGCCGCTGCGAGCCGGCTCGGCGCGCCGGACATCGTGCCGCTGGGCTGAACCGACCAACTGTGACGGCTGTCACGGCCGTGAGTATGGTGCGAATCCCTGACCCGAACCGTGCCACGTCGGGTCCCCTGACGCCGCTGGAGACATCGTGACCGAGCCGCAGCCCACCGCCCCCTTTCTCGGCGATCTACTCAAGGACTCCCCGAGCAACTGGGGCAAGTGGGGCCCGGACGACGAGGTGGGTGCGCTCAACTACCTCGGGCCTGAGCAGGTTCTCGCCGCCGCCCGCCTGGTGACCTCGGGCAAGACCTTCACCCTGCAGCGCCTGATCGGCGACCCGAAGGGCGACCCGGTCTGGCCCGGCCGCACGCCGGCCGAGCGCACCCAGATCCTGGACGAGTCCGACTGGGACGAGGGCGGCAAGGGCCCGGCGTACCCGGGTGGGCTGCACTACGCCGACGACAAGATCAACGCCTTCCTGCAGGGCTCGACGCAGTACGACGCCCTGGGGCACGTGTGGTTCGACGGCAAGATCTGGAACGGCTACGACGCACGCACCACGATCGGTGGGCTGGACAAGGCCAGCGTCGAGCCGATTGCCCAGCGCGGCATCGTCGGCCGAGCGGTGCTGCTCGACATGGCCCGGTTCCTGGGCAAGGACAACCTGGCTGCGGCCGAGACGTTCACCCACGAGGACCTGCTGGCCTGCGCGAAGGCCCAGGGCGTCACGATCGAAAAGCGCGACATCCTGATCATCCGGACCAACTTCCTGAAGTTGTTCTTCGAGCTCGGTGACAAGTTCTACGAAGGGTTCTGCGAGCCGGGCCTGGTCTACAGCCCCGAGCTGGTGCAGTGGTTCGCCGACATGGAGATCCCCAACCTGGTGACCGACACGATCGCCAACGAGGTCACGATGGACCCCAACAACGGCGTGGCCCTGGTCCTGCACAACGCCCTGATGCGTAACCTCGGCGTGACCCTCACCGAAATCGCTGACCTTGAGTTGTTGGCCGAGGACTGCGCCGCCGACAAGCAGTACGCCTTCCTCTACGTCGCGGCGCCGCTGAAGGTCGCCAAAGGCAGCGGCTCGCCGGTCAATCCCGTCGTCATCAAGTAGGGAGCTTCCGTGAGCGCGTACGACGACCGTCCGTGGCTGGCTCTCTACAACGGCCAGGCCGCCGACTACCTGCTGGAGTACGACAATGCCCTTGCGATGTACCGGGCTGGCGTCGCCAAGGACCCGAGCGCCGTCGCCCTGAAGTATTTCGACGGCACGATC
>JAYUBO010000282.1:0-9512 GCA_043740815.1 Frankiales bacterium
GGCCAGGGGAGCAGGACGTGCAGCCCATGCTCGAGCAGCGTCGGCAGGTGCCGCGCCAGGAGCGGGTCGGCGCTGTTGAGCGCCACCGCGTCCAGCAAGGGGTCGGCGAGCAGGTCCTCGATCCCGGCGTAGGACGGCACGTCCCGCAGGTCGTCGTACGGCGTGAGGTGGAGCGCGCCGCTGACCTGCCAGCCGGCAGCGCGCAGGAGGGCGCCGTCGACGGCCCCGGCGAGCGCTATCCGCGAGCTCAGGGTCCGAGCATGTCGGCGGTGACCGACGCCTCCGTGTCGGGGATGCCCAGGTCGCCCGCGTGCTTGTCGGCCATCGCGAGCAGGCGGCGGATCCGGCCGGCGACAGCGTCCTTGGTCATCGGCGGGTCGGCGAGCGCACCGAGCTCCTCGAGAGAGGCATTGGAGTGCTCGATCCGCAGGCGTCCAGCGGACAGCAGGTGCTCGGGGGCGTCCTCCCCCAGAAGTTCCAGGGCGCGAGCGACCCGGGCTCCCGCGGCAACGGCCGCGCGGGCCGAGCGCCGCAGGTTGGCGTCGTCGAAGTTGGCGAGCCGGTTGGCGGTGGCCCGCACCTCGCGGCGCATCCGGCGGTCCTCCCACGCCATCAGGGCCTCATGCGCGCCGAGTCGGGTGAGCAGGACAGCGATGGCGTCCCCGTCGCGGATCACGACACGGTCGACCCCGCGCACCTCGCGGTGCTTGGCCTGCACCCCGAGCCGGCGGGCCGCACCGACCAGGGCGAGCGCCGCCTCCGGTCCGGGACAGGTGATCTCAAGGGAGGAGGAGCGACCCGGCTCGGTGAGCGAGCCGTGGGCGAGGAACGCACCGCGCCACGCGGCCGCCGCGTCGCAGGTGCCGCCGCTGACCACCGCCGGCGGGAGGCCCCGGACCGGCCGACCGTTGCTGTCCACGAGGCCGGCCTGGCGGGCCAGGCCGTTGCCGTCCTTGGAGACCCGCACGACCCAGCGGTTGCCCTTGCGCAGACCGCCGGGCGCGATGACGTGGACGTCACTGGCGTGCCCGTAGACCTCGGCGATCTCCTTGCGCAGCCGCCGGGCGGTGCTGCCGGCGTCGAGGTCGGCCTCGATGACAATCCTGCCCGAAACCAGATGGAGCCCGCCGGCAAAGCGAAGCAGGGAGGCCATCTCCGCTTTGCGGCAGCACGGCTTGGTGATCGTGAGCCGCGACAGCTCATCCTTGACGGCACTCGTCATCGCCATGCGGGTCCACCCTTCTGCTGTGCCCGGCTCACGAACGGTCGGTCCGTGCCAGGGTGGTGCCCATGATCGCAGCGAAGGCCTGCGCCAGCCGTGCTGGGTCGTGCCGGGCGGTGCCGTCCCCGACGGCGACGGACGCCAGCACCAGCCGACCCCCCGCCGACTCGACGGAGTCGCTCAACGCTGACGACATCAGACCACGACTGTCCAGCACCGCGTCCTCGTCCGCCAGCACGACGTCCAGGACGAGGTCGGGCGCATGGCCGGCGAGGACCTCCAGGTGCGCTTCAGGTGAAAAGCCGTCGGTTTCCCCCGCCTGCGGAGCCAGGTTGAGGGCCACCACCCGCTGCGCGGCGGTCGTGACGAGGGCGTCGCGGAGGTCGGGGACGAGCAGGTGGGTGAGCACGCTGGTGAACCACGAGCCCGGACCAAGGACCACGAAGTCGGCGTCGAGGACGGCCTGAACCGCCTCCTGGCACGCAGGTGGGTCCTCGGGCAGGAGCCGCAGCGCGCACACCGAGCCCCCGGTCGTGGCCACAGCAACCTGACCGAGTACCTGCGTGACCTCGCGGAGGTCGGCCGGGTTGAGACCGACCACCTCCGCCACGATCTGCAAGGGGGTGGTGCTCGCCGGCAGGACCCGACCACGTGCGCCCACAAGGCGGCCGACGAGGTCGAGTGCCTCGACGACGCCGCTCGTGGTCTCGGTCAGGGCGGTCAGCAGTAGGTTGCCGACGGCGTGCCCGGCGAGCGCACCGGAACCGGTGAAGCGGTGCTGGATCAGGCGCTGCCAGGTGACCGACCAGACGTCGTCACCGGCCAGCGCGGCCAGGGCCATCCGCAGGTCCCCGGGCGGCAGGGCGCCGAGCTCGGTCCGGAGCCGGCCACTGGAGCCGCCGTCGTCGGCGACGGTCACCACCGCCGTCAGGTCCGCGGGGAGCTGGCGCAGCGCGCGCAAGCTCGCCGACAGGCCATGCCCACCACCGAGGGCGACGACCTTCACTCGCGTCCCAGGTCGCGGTGGTGGACCTGCACGTCGATGCCTTGTCCGTGCAGCCGCCGGCCGAGCTCCTCGGAGATCGCCACGCTGCGGTGCTTGCCGCCCGTGCAGCCGACGGCCAGCAGCGCGTAGCGCTTGCCCTCTCGGACATAACCGTCTGCGAGCAGCTCCACGACGCCCTGGTAGCGGTCGAGGAACTCTGCCGCTCCCTCGCGGGAGAGCACGAAGTCGCGAACGTCCTGGTCCTGGCCGGTGTGGGGCCGCAGCGCCGGGACCCAGTGCGGGTTGGGCAGGAACCGGCAGTCGACGACCAGGTCGGCGTCGACCGGCAGGCCGTACTTGTAACCGAACGACATGACTGTCAGCTGGAGCGGCGCGGCCGCGGCGGTCTCGTCGAAGGCGGCACCGACGCGAGCCCGCAGCTCGTAGACGTTCAGGACGCTGGTGTCCAGGACGAGGTCAGCCTCACCGCGTTCCTCCCGCAGCAGGTCCCGCTCGAGGGCGATCGCCTCGACCAGGCCTCCCTCGCCCCGCATCGGGTGCGGTCGGCGGACGGAGTCGAACCGGCGCACGAGGGCCTCGTCGGAGGCTTCGAGGAACAGCACCCGGGCCGTCGTACCGCGTTGGGCGAGGTCAGCAAGAGCGGCCCGGAGCTCCCCCGCGAACGGCCGGGAACGCAGGTCGGTGACGACAGCGACCTTGGGCACGGCGCCCTCGGAGCCGACCGCGAGGTCGACCATCGTGCCGAGCAGTGACGGCGGCAGGTTGTCGACGACGAACCAGCCGAGGTCCTCGAGGCAGTGCGCCGCAGAAGACCTCCCCGCGCCGGACATGCCGGTGACCACCACGACCTGAAGGCTCACGCAATCACCTCGCCGGTCGTCGGGTCGAAGGCAGGCACCGCAGGTACGGCCGTCATGTCCGCCCTCTCGCCGGCCAGAGCGGCCACGACTGTCGCCGCGGTCGTACGCCCGATCCCCGGCACGACCATGACCTCCTCCACCGACGCTGCCTTCAGATTCTTCAGCGAGCCGAAGTGTCGCAGCACTGCCTTGCGGCGGGTCTCCCCAAGACCGGCGATGTCATCCAGGGCGCTGGTCGTCATCGCCTTGGAGCGTTTCTGGCGGTGGTAGGCGATCGCGAAGCGGTGCGCCTCGTCGCGCACCCGCTGAAGCAGGTAGAGGCCCTCGCTGCTGCGGGGCAGGATCACCGGATCCTGCTGGCCCGGCAGCCAGACCTCCTCGAGCCGCTTGGCCAGGCCACACAGCGCCACATCGACGACACCGAGAGCGTCGAGGGCCCGTTGCGCCGCCGCAACCTGCGGCTGCCCGCCGTCGACCACGACCAGGTGGGGCGGGTAGGCGAAGCGGCGGGGCCGGCCGGTCTGTTCGTCGAGCTCGGGCTGGGCCGCCTCCACGAGGTGGCGCGCGAAGCGCCGGGTGAGCACCTCGTGCATGGAGGCAGTGTCGTCCTGGCCGTCAACGCCTTTGACGGCGAAACGGCGGTACTCCGACTTGCGGGCCAGGCCGTCCTCGAAAACGACCATGCTCGCCACGACGCTCGTGCCCTGCAGGTTCGAGATATCGAAGCACTCGATCCGCAGCGGGGCCTCGTCGAGCTCGAGCGCCTCCTGGATCTCGGCCAGCGCCTTCGAGCGGGCGGTGAGGTCACTCGCCCGCTTGGTCTTGTGGAGCGCGAAGGCCTGCTGCGCGTTGCGCTCGACGGTCGCCATGAGGGCCTTCTTGTCACCCCGCTGCGGGATCCGAAGGTCCACGTTGGTGCCACGAAGCTGCTTCATCCAGGCCGTGATCGCCTCAGCATCAGGGGGCAGCGCAGGCACCAGCACCTCGCGCGGGATGTCCGTCGCACCGACGGACACGCCCGCCCCGGGGACCATCCGCCGGTCGGGGACGGGGTCGCCGTACTCGTCCTCGTCTTCGCCGTAGACCTGGGTGAGGAACTGACCGACGAGCTCGCCGGTGGTGACGTCCTCGACCTTGTCCACGACGTAGCCGTGCTGGCCACGGATCCGGCCACCGCGCACGTGGAAGACCTGCAGGGCGGCTTCCAGGCCGTCCTCGACGAGCCCGATGACGTCCGCGTCGGTGCCGTCGGCGAGCACGACGGTCTGCTTCTCGAGCGCCTTGCGCATGGCACCCACGTCGTCGCGGAGCCGGGCCGCCCGCTCGTAGTCCTGCAGGTCCGCGGCGTCGGCCATCTGCTGCTCGAGCCGCTTGACGAATCTGGTCGAGGAGCCGGCCATGAAGTCGCAGAAGTCATCGACGATCGCCCGGTGCTCCTGCATCGACACCTTGCCCACGCAGGGGGCCGAGCATTTGTCGATGTAGCCGAGCAGGCAGGGGCGCCCCACCTGCCCGGCCCGCGTGAAGACCCCGGCGCTGCAGGTGCGGGCGGGAAAGACGCGCAGCAGCAGGTCCAGGGTCTCCCGGATCGCCCAAGCGTGGCTGTAGGGCCCGAAGTACCGCACGCCCTTCTTCTTCGGGCCGCGCATGACCTGCAGCCGCGGGAAGTCCTCGTGCAGCGTCACGGCCAGGCTCGGGTAGCTCTTGTCGTCTCGGTACTTGACGTTGAAGCGGGGGTCGTACTCCTTGATCCAGGAATACTCCAGCTGCAGCGCCTCGACCTCGGTCGCGACGACCGTCCACTCCACCGAGGCTGCCGTCGTGACCATCTGCCGAGTCCGGGGGTGCAGGTGGCGGACGTCCTGGAAGTAGGAACTGACCCGGCTGCGCAGGCTCTTGGCCTTGCCGACATAGACGACCCGTCCCTTGTCGTCCCGGAACCGGTAGACCCCTGGGGCGACCGGGATCGAGCCTGCCGCCGGGCGGTAGGTCGACGGGTCAGCCACACCGTCAACCCTACGTCGCGGGTGCGACCGTCCTACTCGTCGAAGACGGTGACCGCGATGCCCCTGGTGAGGAGCGGGTAGAAGATGTCGGCGTTGTGGTTGGTGACGCGCACGCAGCCGTGGCTGATCGGGCGCGGCGGGACGTCGTACCCTTCGCCGTGCACGGCATAGCCCCGGTAGAAGTAGGACGGGCGGTACAGGTAGCCCAGCGGGCTGATCTGGACACCGTCGAACTTGCGCTCGATGAAGAAGCGCCCGCGGGGTGTGTGCGCCACCGACGTCACGCCCTGGGAGGTGTAGCTGTACTCCCCGCCGGTCGACACGTCCGCGATGAGGGTGACGACGCGGTTGACGCTGTAGACGATCACCTGACGGGTCACGTCGACCTCGAAGGAGCGTCCCGAGCTGCCGTAGCGGACGACGTAGCCCGTCGGGAGCGCTACGCGGAACCGCTCGACCTTCGTCCAGGTGCCGGTCCGGCTGAGCCGCTCGACCTTCTGAAACGCATAGACGGCGTGCAGCAGGTCCCGACCGAAGACACCGTCGAGCCCCCCCGGCAGGTAGTGCAGCGCGGTGAGCCGCCGCTGCAGCGCCAGCACGTCAGCGCCCGTGTTGCCGTAAGCCAGGTTGCGGGCGTTGACGGTGAGCACGACCGGGGTGCCGAGCAGCAGGAGCCAGCCGGGAGTTGGGACGACGACCACGCGGTACGCGTAGGCCCCGATCGCGGGCGCGACCCGGAAGGCGTACGCACCGGTCAAGGAAGTGTGGGTGAGCTGCTGGGTGTGCCAACCGGTGCTGTTGTGGAGCTGGAGCAGGATGGCCGCGCCCGACAAGGCGGGCCGCATGCTGCCGCTCACGACGGCCGTCTCACCCTTCACGATCGTCGTCGGGGCCAAAGCCGTCGTCAGCCGGGGTAGTAGCCGCACGATGCGGAGGGGGGTCACCGAGCGCGCCGAGAAGGCGTCCCCGGCGTAGTCGAGGGTCAGTCCCCACGAGCGGTCGGGCACGAACGTGGTCCGGACTCTGCCGTCCACCGCGGTGACCAGGCGCCTGACGATGAAGACGGTGTTGGTGCCTCCTCGCCTGGCCCGCAGGGTCACCGTCGCACCGGGCAGGGCCACTCCGGCGCGAGTGAGGCGTCCTGAAGCGGTCACCGGCAAGCCCTGGCGCTGGACGGCCAGGGAGAGCGCCAGCGTCAATGCCGTCGGGACCACCGGGGCCGCTACGACGTCCTTGATGAGGGCGGTGTCGCTCGGGGTGCCGTCACTGGCGGTGGACCACACTGCGTAGGTCGTCGTCGGCGCGTTTGTGAAGCCGGTGTCGTGCGCCGTGGTTGCGCTCGCCACCGGCACCGGGCGACCGGCTGTGATCGTGATCGCTGAGGCCAGGAGGCCGGTGACGTCGCGGACGATGGCGCCGGTGCCGTCGCCGTCGGTCCACGCCAAGTCGGCGACGTGGTTGCCGATGGTCACGTTCAGCGCCGTGGCGGCGGTCGGTGCGGTAGCGGCCCAGGCGGGGAGGGCGGGCAGGACAGGGAGGCCGACGAGCAGGGCGGTGCCCCCGGCGACCAGGGCCGTGCGGACCAGGGCCGTGCGGGCAAGAGTCCTGCGCGGGGCGACGCAGACGAGGGTGAGCGACATGCCGAGCCTTCCGCAGGGGCGACGCACGGGTCACCCCGAAACTGGGCTGAACCTGACGCAGGTGTGCGGATCCTAACGGCAGGAAGACCCCAACCGGGCCACGTTGTCAACACAGCGACACGATGCTGACGACTTTTTTTGCGCGAGCGACTTCGGTCAGCGGCTGGCAGCTTTTGCGGGGGGTTGCTTCGCCGGGGCCCTCGTGGCTGGGGCTCTGGTCGCGGGCGTCTTCTTGGCGGGCGCCTTCAGGACCTTGGTCGGCGCTGCGGTGGGGGTGGCGCCCCGCCCGGCCAGGACCGTCTTCAGGAACCGGCCGGTATGGCTAGCCTGCACGCCGGCGACGTGCTCGGGGGTGCCCTCAGCAACAACGGTCCCGCCCCCGGAGCCGCCCTCGGGGCCCATGTCGATGACCCAGTCAGCGGTCTTGATCACGTCGAGGTTGTGCTCGATGACGATGACGCTGTTCCCCTGGTCGACGAGCCGCCCCAGGACCACGAGCAGCTTGCGGATGTCTTCGAAGTGCAGGCCGGTCGTGGGTTCGTCGAGGACGTAGATCGTCCGGCCGGTCTGCCGCTTCTGCAGCTCGCTCGCGAGCTTGACGCGCTGCGCCTCTCCCCCGGACAGGGTCGGTGCGGGCTGCCCGAGGCGGACGTAGCCGAGGCCGACATCGACGAGGGTCTTCAGGTGCCGGCTGATCGCGGGGACAGCCTCGAAGAAGGACGCCGCCTCCTCGATCGGCATGTCGAGCACCTCGGAGATGGTCTTTCCCTTGAAGTGCACCTCGAGGGTCTCGCGGTTGTAGCGCGCCCCGTGGCAGATTTCGCAGGGGACGTAGACGTCGGGTAGGAAGTTCATCTCGATCTTGATGGTGCCGTCGCCGGAGCAGTTCTCGCAGCGTCCACCCTTGACGTTGAAGCTAAAGCGCCCCGGCAGGTAGCCGCGGACCTTGGCCTCGGTGGTCTCGGCGAACAGCTTGCGCATGTGGTCAAAGACGCCCGTGTACGTCGCCGGGTTGGACCGCGGGGTCCGGCCGATCGGTGACTGGTCGACACGAACCACCTTGTCCAGGTGGTCCAGCCCGGTGATGCGGGTGTGTCGGCCAGGGACCTCCCGGTTGCCGTTGAGCTGGTTGACCAGGACGGCGGCCAGGATGTCGTTGATCAGCGTGGACTTGCCGGAGCCGCTGACGCCGGTGACCGCGACGAGCTGCCCGAGCGGCACGTCTACCGTGACCTCGCGCAGGTTGTGCTCGCGGGCGCCCACGATCGTGAGCTGCCGCTTGCGGTCACGCGGGCGGCGTACCGCGGGGACCTCGATGGAGCGACGGCCACTGAGGTACTGGCCGGTGATGCTGTCCTTGGAGTCCAGCAGGTCCTGCACGCTGCCGCTGACGACGACCTGGCCGCCGTGCTCCCCCGCGCCCGGTCCGATGTCCACGACCCAGTCAGCGGTGTGAATGGTGTCCTCGTCGTGCTCGACGACGATGAGCGTGTTGCCGAGGTCACGCAGCCGGATCAGCGTGTCGATCAGGCGACGGTTGTCGCGCTGGTGGAGTCCGATCGAAGGCTCGTCGAGCACGTAGAGGACGCCGACGAGCCCGGAGCCGATCTGCGTGGCGAGCCTGATCCGCTGCGCCTCACCGCCGGCGAGGGTGCCCGCGGCCCGGTCCAGGGAGAGGTAGTCCAGGCCGACATCGAGCAGGAAGCCCATCCGCTCGTTGACTTCCTTCAGCACCCGCTCGGCGATCATCCGCTGCCGGTCGTCGAGCTCGAGGGCGCGCAGGAACTGGGCGCACTCGGCGATGCTCAGTGCGGCGATCTGCGCGATCGACTTGCCGCTCAAGGTGACGGCCAGCACCTCGGGCTTGAGCCGGGCCCCTTTGCAGGCGGGGCACGGGACCTCACGCATGTAGCCCTCGTACCGCTCCCGGCTCGTCTCGCTCTCCGCCTCGGTATGCCGGCGTTCCAGGAAGGGGATGACACCCTCATACGCGGTGTAGTAGCTGCGCTCGCGGCCGTAGCGGTTGCGGTAGCGGACATGCACTTCGGTGTCGTGTCCCTGCAGTACGGCCTGCTTCTGCGTGGCGCTGAGATCACGCCATCGGCTCTGGAGCGTGAAGCCCAGCGCGTCGCCCAGGGCGGCGATCAGCCGCCCGAAATACTCGATGTTGTGGCCACTCGACCAGGGCTGGATGGCACCGTTGCCGAAGGTCTTGTCCGCATCGGGCACGACGAGCTCGGCGTCGACCTCCTTACGGGTCCCGAGTCCGTGGCATTCCACGCACGCACCGAACGGGCTGTTGAAGGAGAAGCTCCTTGGCTCAAGCTCCTCGAAGCTCAGGTCGTCATACAGGCAGGCGAGGTGCTCGGAGAAGGTGCGTTCGCGATGTGGGTCGTCCTCGGGGAGGTCGACGAAGTCGAGGGTGACGAGTCCGTTGCCCAGCTGCAGAGCGGTCTCCACGGAGTCCGTCAGGCGGCGCTTGCTGGACTCCTTGACGGTGAGGCGGTCGATGACCACCTCGATGGTGTGCTTCTCCTGCTTCTTCAGCTTGGGTACGTCGGTCAGTGGGTGCACCACCCCGTCGACGCGGGCGCGGCTGAAGCCCTTGGTCTGCAGGTCGGCGAACAGGTCTACGTACTCGCCCTTGCGGGCCCGGATCACCGGTGCGAGCACCTGGAACCGGCTGCCCTCCTCGAGCTCGAGGACCCGGTCGACGATCTGGCTGGGCTGCTGTCGGGCGATGACGCGGCCGCACTTCGGGCAGTGCGGGGTGCCGGC
>JAYUBO010000283.1:0-2484 GCA_043740815.1 Frankiales bacterium
GAGCTCGTCCTTCGTCGGCCGCTTGAAGGAGGTGATCCGCACCCCGGCCGGGTTGACCTGGCCGACCACGTGCTTGACGGTTCCATCCTTCCCGCTGGCGTCCATGCCCTGCAGGACCAGCAAGAGCTTTTTGGTCCCACCCACGCTGCCGTTCGCAAACAACTTCTCCTGCAGCTCGGCCATCTCTGCACCGATCTTCGCGAGGTCGGCCCTTGCCCTGCTCTTGCCGCCCTTGAAGCCTGGGGTGCCTCCCGGATCGGGGAGCGTCCCGTCAAAGCGCAGGATCGTCCTGATATCCATGGGGGTCCTCTCAGCGGGCGCTTGCCAACCCGTACAAGAGCAGGTCGATGCGGTTGCCGTCCACTACCACCGCGTCGCAGACGTCGCGGGCGATCTGGGCCACCTCGTCGACGGAGCTCGCACCCTGCAGGCACAAGGCCCGCGCCAGCTTTCCTTTGGTCCACTTGTTGTCGTGGCTGACAACGGTGCGACTGCCGCCGTCGTCCCTGAGCACCCGCACGTGCACCCCCCCGGGAACGCGCGCCAGGTTGGCGTAGGCGCCACTCCTGAGGTCGACGACGAAAGCCTGCTTCGCGAGCTCCTTCTCGAGCACCGGCCGCCAGATCGGCGCGAGGCCACCCACCCCCGGCAGGGTCGTGCCCGCAGAAAGCCGGTACGACGGGACGCGATCCTGCGGCCGGAGCAGCCCGAACAGGCTGGAGGCGACCACGAGCGACTCCCGCGCGCGCGCCAGCCCGGCGCCGGTGAGGGTCGAGTAGGAGAGGTTGTCGTAGACGATCCCGGTGTAGAGCTCGCTGGCGGGTAGGGTCGGGGCCGTCAGCAGCAGGGTGTTTCGGTCCAGCTCGTGGTGCTGCCGGTCCGACAGCCCGAGCGCCTTCTGCAGGGCGGCCGGCTCCCGCTTGGCCAGCCGCACCAGTTCGCGTACCAGGCCGCGCCGGGTTGGGGTGAGGGCCGGGAACGCCAGCCCGGCGAAGTCCAGCACAGGACCGTCGACTCCGACGGCCTTACCCTCGGAGGGTGGGAGCAGCACCAGCACAGCGGCCAGACTAGGGGTGTACCCCTACAGAGGCGCTCAGCGATAGCGACGGTGGAAAGGGGACAGAGTGCTCGATTCGGACGCAACGGCGCCGCGGCCGGTCTTCGTCGACCCGTCAGGGCGCCGCGCCCGCTGGTTTTCCCGTGCCTGCTGGGCCCTGAGCGCTGTCATGGTCAGCTACACCGCGCTGGTCTTCGTGTCACTGGTCGCCCCGGCTGGGGTGCTTCGGTTGGGCGTCCCAGGCCTGGGGGCGTTGCTGCCCGGCCCGGCTGCCCCGCAGCTGACCACGACGGGAGGCGCCAAGCTCTCACCCCGGTCGGCGTTGGCCAGCCCGACGGCGAACCCCACAGGCACGGCTGAGACGTCCCCTACGCCACCCACCGATGTGTCAGCACTCGCTGGGCCGCCCGGGTCGCCCTCTGTGAGCACGCCTGCACCGCCGCGACCGGCGCCGTCCTTCGCGGGCCCCCCGCCCTCGCCCACGCCCTCGCCCACGCCGCAGCCCACGACCGCAGCCACCGCTGCGCCCACCGCGAGGCCGTCGCCCCGCGGGAGCAGTCGGGCGACGACGCACCCGACGCACCCGACGCCTCGGCCGTCCAGGTCCCGGCCGCCACACCCGTGACGGCGGGCCCCACCCGCAGGGGTCGGCCTACCGCGCACTGGGGACTGCTGGCGTTGACGCTGCTCGCGATCTTGGCGGCGCTGCTCCTGCAGAGCATCACCGACGGCGTCGGACGAGCCGCGACGTCCACGCAGGGGCCAACCGCGGGGGGTGGGGTTCCCGGCGGCGGGGCGCTCGTGTACCAGGGCACCGACGGCCTCGCGTCGAGGGCCCTGCCGGCCAAGACCGTGGCGTTGACCTTCGACGACGGGCCTGATCCGCGGTGGACCACGGCGGTGCTGGACGTGCTCGCACGCGAGCACGTACCCGCGACATTCTTCGTCGTCGGCTCCCGCGTCGCCGCGCACCCCGAGCTGGTACGTCGAGAGCTCGCCCAGGGCCATGAGGTCGGCAACCACACCTGGTCCCACACCGACCTCACGGGGGTGCCGGCCTGGCGGCGGCGGCTCGAGCTCTCCCTCGGCCAGCTCGGGCTCGAGGGCAGCGCCGGGATCAGCAGCGCTCTGCTGCGGCCACCGTATTCGTCCGAACCGGGGGCGATCGGGCCGCGCGAACGGGCCGTCCTGCAGGAGGAGACCCAGGCCGGCTACCTGGTCGTGTTGAGCGACCGCGACGCAGAGGACTGGCGACGGCCTGGTGTGCCGTCGATCGTCCAGCGGGCGCAACCCCGGGGCTCGGCCGGGCAGGTGGTCCTGCTGCACGACGCCGGTGGCGACCGCTCGCAGACCGTGCAGGCGCTGCCCGAGATCATCGCCCGCTATCGCGCCTCAGGGTTCAGGTTCACCACGGTCTCCGGTGGCCT
>JAYUBO010000284.1:0-2344 GCA_043740815.1 Frankiales bacterium
CTCATACCGAGCAACGCTACCCAACGGCACCCCCGCTCGGCGCCCCACCGAGCTTTTGCTCTCCGTGAGGCTTGCGTTTGTTACCGGCGGGTAGCATCCTTTTGTTACCGGCGAGTAGAAACGCCTCGACCTGCCTGAGGAGTCCACACCGACATGGGCCACTACAAGAGCAACCTGCGCGACATCGAGTTCAACCTGTACGAGGTGTTCGGCGCTGACCAGAGCCTGGGACAGGGTCCGTACTCCAACCTCGACGTCGACTCCTCCAAGGACGTCCTCCGGGAGATCGAGCGGCTGTGCACCCACGACCTCGCGGCCAGCTTCGTCGACGGCGACCGCACCCCGCCGGTCTTCGACAAGGCCACCGGTGAGGTCACCCTGCCGGCGACCTTCACCAAGAGCTATGCGACCTACCACGAAGGCGGCTGGGACAAGTTCTCGCTCAGTGAGGAGCTGGGCGGAATCGGCGCCCCTCCGAGCCTGATCTGGGCCGTCAGCGAGATGATCCTCGGCGCCAACCCGGCGATTTACATGTACTCCAGCGGCCCGGCCTTCGCGCAGATCCTGCACACCAACGGCAACGCCGACCAGAAACGCTTCGCCGAGCTGGCGATCGAGCGTGGCTGGGGCGCGACCATGGTCCTGACTGAGCCCGATGCCGGCTCAGACGTCGGTGCCGGCCGGGCGACCGCCACCCAGCAACCCGACGGCACCTGGCACATCGAGGGCGTGAAGCGCTTCATCACCAGCGCCGAGTGGGACTGGCCCGAAAACATCTTCCACCTCGTCCTCGCCCGCCCGGTGGGTGTCGAGGGCCACGGTGGCCCGGGCACCAAGGGACTGAGCCTTTTCCTCGTCCCCAAGATCCAGGTCGACCTCGAGACCGGTGAGCTCGGCAACCGCAACGGCGTCTATGTCACCAACGTCGAGAAGAAGATGGGTCTGAAGGTCTCCACGACGTGCGAGCTGACCTTCGGCGAGCACTCCCCCGCCGTCGGCACGCTCGTCGGCGACGTGCACAACGGCATCGCCCAGATGTTCCAGGTGATCGAGTACGCCCGGATGATGGTCGGCACCAAGGCCATCGCAACCCTGTCGACGGGCTACCTCAACGCCCTCGAATACGCCAAGATCCGCGTCCAGGGCGCCGACCTGACCCAGCTGACCGACAAGGCCGCGCCCCGCGTCACGATCACCCACCACCCGGACGTGCGCCTCATGCTGATGCGCCAGAAGGCCTGGGCCGAGGGCATGCGCGCGCTGGTGCTCTACACCGCAACCGTGCAGGACCAGGTCGAGCTCAGCACCCACGCCGGTGCGGTCGACGACTTGGCCGTCCGCCTCAACGACCTGCTGCTGCCGATCGTCAAGGGCTACGGGTCGGAGAAGTCCTACGAGCTGCTCGCGACCTCGCTGCAGATCTTCGGCGGCTCCGGCTTCACCCAGGACTACCCCATCGAGCAATACATCCGCGACGCCAAGATCGACACCCTGTACGAGGGCACGACGACCATCCAGGGCCTGGACCTGTTCTTCCGCAAGATCGTGCGCGACCAGGGTGCCGCGCTCGGAAAGCTGGCCGGGGACATCCAGGACCTGTCCAAGAGCGACAACCCGGCCCTCACCAAGGAGCTCGAGCTCCTCGCTCGGGCGCTCGAGGACGTTCAGGGCATCGTGGGCCACTGCGTCAACGAGCTCATGGCATCCGTCGAGGACGCCAGAAACGTCTACAAGGTGGGCCTCAACACCACCCGTGCGCTGATGGGCCTCGGAGACCTCGTCGTCGGCTGGTTGCTGCTGCGCCAGGCAGCTGTCGCGGTCGACAAGCTCCCCACCTGTTCCGCTAAGGACAAGGCGTTCTACGAGGGGAAGATCGCGGCGGCGAAGTGGTTCGTTGCCAACGTCTTCCCCGAGCTGACCGCCAAGCGCGCCATCGCCGAGGCCGTGGACAACAGCCTGATGGACCTCGACGAGGCCGCCTTCTAACACCTCACCAACGATCGGGATTGACGAACGCGAGCGCGGGTACTGGTCGGTCAGCCGCGGCAACGAGCCGCAACGTCTCTTCGGAGGAACCCCATGGGCATCGGAGTCAGCGTCTTCCTGCTTGCTATCGGCGCGATCCTTGCTTTCGCGGTCGACTACGCGGTCAACGGACTGGACATCCACGTCATCGGTTACATCCTGATGGCTGCTGGCGTCGTCGGTCTGTTCATGACCACCCTGGTGTTCGGTCGCCGCGACCGCGGCGCCCCGGTGGTCACCGAAGAGCGAGTCGTCCGCGACCGCACCCTCTAGAACTCCTAGGGGCTGGTCCCCTGCGCCCACGAAGGCCGGCATCCCC
>JAYUBO010000285.1:0-2152 GCA_043740815.1 Frankiales bacterium
CGTCTGTACTCTATAGGATATTGGATCTTTAGGCGAGAGGTTATGAGTCCTGAGCCTCGGTGGCCTTGCTTCGGCGCGCTGCTCCCGACTCGACATGGACCGCGAGCAGTTCACCGGCATGCAGAACGTGCTCGGTCATCGCGATCCGCGCGGTCCTGGACGCTCGCTTGCGGAAAGCGTCCAAGAGCGCACGATGGTCGTGCACGGACGCCGACGGCCATCCCTCAATACTGGAATAGAAGCGAACAGGAACGTACGACACTGAGACCCCCAACAGCCATGCGATCTTCGGCGCACCAGCGAGGTGGTTGATGGCGCGGTGGAACTGGAAATTCAAGTGCTCCAGTTCGTCTTGAGCCCCTCTGTCGGCCGCCTCCTCCAGCTGGGCATGCAGGGCCTCGAGGTGAGCTACTGCGGCGGCGTCACTGTTCTTCACAGCTCGTGCAGCCAATTCCCCGGCGAGGAGCGCCTGCGCGGCGAACAGGTCCCGGATGTCATCGCCGGTCAGCGGCACGACCACGAAGCCGCGGCGCGGCTCCAGCCGGACGAACCCTTGCGTCCGCAGGGAGAACAACCCTTCTCGCACCGGCGTGGCACTGATCCCAAGCTCCTGAGCGACCGTCTCGGGTCGGATAAAATCGCCACCACGTAATTGACCTGAGACGATGAGGTCCCGGATGTAAGACTCGGCCTCGCCACCTAGCTGCTGCCTCGATCGGTTCGGACCTCGCCCTTTGGAGACGAGCGACACAACCGGAATCCGTCCACGACCCGTCTGCGTCATGATCGCTTTGCTCCATCGAGCCCGCATGGCCCACGGAAATCCTCGTCGCGGCGACGGTCGGACGCGAAGGGATACGTCACCCCCGCCGGCGCCTCGCGCAAACGTGCCACCCACGCCAGGTCAAGCTCGACCACTGCCACCCCTACTTTCTCTTCCAGATGACAGAGGGTCTGCCCCAACGGATCCACCACCCGGCTGCCACCGTGGAAGTCAAGGTTGCGTGCCTGACCAGTCTGGTTCACGCAGAGCACGTAGGCGACATTCTCCACGGCGCGCGCAGCAACCAGCGACTCGAAGACGAAGGCCCGCTCCCGCTCCCAGGCCATGGGGAAGCAGAGCATGCGAGCGCCTGCCTCAGCCAGCCGCGTGCTGAAACCGGCGAAGGCCAGGTCGTAGCAGCAGCCGAGGCCCATACCGCCGTCAGCGGTGAGCACTAGCTGGTCGCCCGCGCTGAAGACCGCCCGCTCAGCGCCCGCCAGATGCACCTTGGTGTAGGTCGTCCCACCAGCGTGGGGGTCGGCGACCACCACGCAGTTGTATAACCGATCGGCTACCCAGCGCGCCGTCCCGTATACGATCCGCACGTCTACGGCGTCCGCAACCGTTTGGATCGCCTCCTCAGCACGGCGCAGGTCCCGCGCCAACGACGCGGTGTAATCCTCTGCATTCAGCAGGTAGCCCGACAGGCACAGCTCCGGGAAGCACATGAGGTCAAGCTCTTCGGGCCCTGCCTCGTCAACAAGCCCTAGAAGCAGGTCGAGATTGTCCTGGACATCTCCAGGTGCGGCAAGAAACTGCCCGAGACCGACGATCGGGTTGAGGGACATCACGCTGCTCGTCGAGCCCTCACTGCGAGGACAACAAGGCGAGCCCAATGGGTCTTATGGGCGAACCGGTCGCTCCGCGCAACTTGATCGGCATCCCGAGGAACGCCAGTTCGTGGACCCCCGCAGCCGCCAGCTCCTCCAAGTTGAGGACTTCAATCACCGGCGTGCCGGCCGTCGCGAACAGGTAGCCGTGGACGGGCACGAACGTCCCCTCCTCCTGGTGAGGATCCACGTCGATGCTGATGGCATCGGTGCCCAGGCACATGGCACCCACCTCCTCACACAGGTACCTGGCTGCCGCAAGACCGATCCCCGGCGTGGCGGTGATGTAGCCCGAGAAGTCCGGCCAACGCGACATCCGGCCGGTCCGGATCAACACCACATCGCCAGCCTCCAGCGACGTCCCCTGCTCCTGCGCCGTCCTCGCCAGGTCCCCCGGCTCGATGCAGTAGCCATCCGGCAGGCAATCGACGCCAAAAGCCGCAGCGACGTCAAGCAGGACACCCCGGCTCACGATCGGAGGGCACTCGTCCGCGCCGCC
>JAYUBO010000286.1:0-2428 GCA_043740815.1 Frankiales bacterium
AACAAGATCGTCGGCACCGGGCCGTCGACGGCGGGGCGGTAGACGCGCGCCGCGCGCTCGCCCTCGGCTGCCGGGTAGCTCACGTCCTCGCTGCTGAGCACCGGCGCGAGGATGGCCGGGTCGCGCAGGTCCACGGTGAACAACCGGAAACCCGCCCGGGCGCCGTCCGGGGTGCCGTCGGCCAGCGGTGGTGCGCCGCTGAGCAGCGGCAAGATGGCGGCGATCTGCGGGTCGAGCGGCACGGGTCCTCCCTCGGCTGCCCAATCGGCAGGCACCCAGTGACCCTAAGGGCTAGCCGATTTCGCCGCCTCTGCCGTCCGTGCGGATGTCGGCAATGTCCTTGCACGTCTCGCAGATCGGGAGCGACTTCGGGTCCTTGCTGGGCGTGAAGACGTGCCCGCAGAGCGCCTCGACGGGGGTGCCGAGGATATAGGCCTCGGTCACCTTGCCCGGGTCCTTCACGATGTGCGCGCATCGCGCGGGGTCTTGGAGCGCTCGCTGCTCGGTGCGCTCCTCGACGAGGGTGCTGGAGCCGATGCGAGGGGTGCTCATGCCTATGAGGTTACGCCTTCCGGGGCGCCTGTCCCGGAGACTCAGCCAGCCTGCAGGCGGCGTCGAGCAGATACTGTTCGAGGTCGGCCAGGTCACGGTTGGCCCCGGCCGAGAGAAACCGTTCACTCGGGCTCAGCCCGGGTGGCGGCTGGGGCCTTTGGGCAGTAGCTGCTGCCGGACGGCACCTGGCCGCGGCCCGTCCTCGGCGCCGAGGTCCTCGGCGAGGTTGCGTGCCGTCAGCCAGCGGATCCCTGCCAGGACCAATGAATCACCCGAAGGGGTGGGCACCGGCTGCTGTCCACAGCTGGGCTTGAGACGGTGCGGTCGGCTGCCGATGGGGTTAGCGTGGTCGTCGTACCAGTCCATACATGGCCCCCGGTCCCACAAGCGTCGCTACGAGCGACACACCGCCGTGAGGCGACCTGAGGGCTGGTACGACGGCCGTCCCGGGGGTGACCCCGGGGCGGTCGCTCAGCCGTCCCGACGCCACTGGAGCCGCTCGATGCCCGAACGCCCCTCCCGGGTGCGCACGATGGCGCCGCAGGAAGTCGACCAGCAGCCAGCGCTCGCCGAGGTGCACGAGGCGCAGCTGGTGCACCGCCTCGAGCTGGCCCTTGCCCAGCTCCCCGACGCCGAGCGGACCGCTGTCGTGAGCGCGATCGGCTTCGCCGGCGGGTCGGTCGGAGCGGCTATGGAGCTGGGCCTGGAGATCGACGACGCCGACGCCCTCACCCGTGGTGGCCTGCAGCTGCTGCGCGCGGCGCTGTCCGACCTCGACCCACACGGGAACCCCCTGCGGTGAGGACGCCACTGGCTGCCTTGTCCCTGCTGATGGCGCTGGCGGCCGCCTGCTCGACGTCGTCCACGACAGCTTCGCCCACCCCCCTCACGTCGTACGGCGGCCGGTGCACCTCCACGGGGGGACTGCCCGATGCGCGATGCACGCCCGGCGAGGCAGACCCGCGCGTGACGCAGGCCAACGTGGGCTCGACGATCTGCCGTCGGGGCTACACCGCCTCGGTGCGGCCGCCCCTGGAGGTGACCCATGCGATCAAGGTGCGCCTCACGCGGGCCTACGGGATCGGCGCCCTGCCGTTCGCCCAGGTCGAGCTGGACCACCTGGTGCCCCTGTCGCTTGGCGGCTCCAGTAGCGAGGCCAACCTGTGGCCGCAGTTGAGGTCCGGTCCGCACAACGTCGATGACAAGGACGCCGTCGCCGTCCGGCTCAACCGCAAGGTCTGCTCAGGTCGGATGAGCCTCGCCGACGCCCAGCGCGCCATCGCCGCGGACTGGCTCACCGCCGGCTGAGGCGCGCGTCCCGCAAGGTGCTCTGAAACTCCCTCACCCGCCGGTGGTAGCGACCTCACCACCACCGACCAGACGGGGCATCGGTCACGGCGAGGAGGCGTCTACCTGCATCTCGCCCAGCAACGACCAGTTCTCACCGGGCACCTCGACGTTCACGATTTCTGGCGTCGACACGAGGTAGGGCGGCAGCTCACGCTGGGCGTCCTTGAAGTGTGGCGACTGCACGTGCGCCCCACCCGCCTCGCCGTCGCGGAAGGCCTCTACCAGGAGGTACTGGTTCGGGTCGTCCACCGACCTGGACCAGTCGAACCACAGGCAGCCGGGCTCGCCGCGGGTGGCTTGCGTAAAGGGTGCCGACAACTGCGGCCACTGGTCGGCATGCTCCGGCTTCACACTGAACTTCGCCGCAATAAAAATCATCAACTTCTCCCTGAAGGCAACGGGCACGGGTGGCTGCGCAGGAGGATGCCACGCGGGGAAGGCACATGACAGCGGCATTGACCGCAAGAACGATCACGTGCACATTGCACAGTGTGACCTACGTCACTGCCCGGCTCAGCGCGGGCAC
>JAYUBO010000287.1:0-4974 GCA_043740815.1 Frankiales bacterium
GCCACCAGGTCGCGGTGCTCGGCCCGCAGGTCCGCAAGCAGCTCGGTCAGCATGGTGTGGGCCTCCTCCTGGAAGGGCCGGAAACGATCTGTGAACGCAGGCTAACCTGATGCGGTGACCACCGCCGCGCCGCGCCGCGAGCTGCTCTTGGAGGCGGCCGCGTCCCTTTTCGCGGCCCGGGGTTTCCACGCCGTCGGCATCGACGACATCGGTGCGGCCGCGGGCATCACCGGTCCCGGCGTCTACCGCCACTTCCCGTCCAAGCAAGCCCTTCTGGAGTCCCTGTGCGACCGCACGATGGACCGGATGCTGGCCCTCGCGACCGACAGTGGTGACCTCGACACCCTGGTCGACCTGCATGTCTCGCTGGTGGTCGGCGAGCGCGCCCTCGTGAGCGTCTGGGTCCGCGAGGAACGGGCCCTGGCCGAAGACGTGCGGCGCTCCCTGCGCCGCCGGATGCGCAGCTACGAGGTGATCTGGCGGGAGGCGCTGACGCCCTCCCGCCCAGACCTCGACAGCGCCCAGCTCGCGCTGACGGTTGGTGCGGTCCTGGCCATGCTCAACACGACGTCGTTGATCGAGAACCCGCTGCCTGCCACCGGCCGCGCAGTCGTCCTGCGCCGACTGGCCCTGGCAGCCCTGCTCACCTGACGGCCGCCGCGATCCGGCGCTAAGGCACCAGTCGAGGCGGCCCGAGCTCGGCGTCGAAGTGGGACAGGTCCACGACCAGGAACAGCCCGCCGCCGCGGAAGACAAGGACGCCGTCAGGGTTGCGGCCTTCACAGGACACGAAAAGCTTGCGGCCCTCGAAGGACTCGATCTTCGCGACCAGCTCATACGGCACAGCCACCATGACAGGCAGCAGGTACTCCACCTCGAGCTTGCGAGTGACTGCCGGTTGCTGCACGACGAACAGCAAGAAGCCGCACACGTCGTCGACCAGGGCGGCGACCGTGCCACCGTGGGCGATCCCCGGAGCGCCCGCGTGCTGCGGGACGAACGTGTGACGGCAGTGGATCTCGTCGCCCACGCGGCGGGCCTGCACGTGCAGCCCGAACTCGGCGTCGGGCCCACATCCGAAGCAGGTCGGGTAGTGCGGCGGAAGGATGCCCGGCTCGCTGTCGACGTGGCCGACCCGCAGTCGGGCGCCGTATGACCGGAGGTCCTCCGGGGAGTGGTCCGGCACGCCTCAGACCCCGAGCGAACGACCGATGATCTCCTTCATGATCTCGGTCGTCCCGCCGTAGATCGTCTGCACCCTGGAGTCGGCGAAGGCACGAGCGACCGGGTACTCCATCATGTAGCCGTAGCCACCGTGCAGCTGTACGCACTGGTCGACGACGCGCTTCTGCAACTCCGTGGTCCACCACTTGGCCATAGCGGCATCCTTGATGTCGAAGCGCCCGGCGTTGTGCTCGTTGACGGCGCGGTCGAGGTACTGCTCCGCGATGCAGACCTCGGTCTCCATCTCGGCGAGCACGAACCGGGAGTGTTGGAAGGAGCCGATCGCCTTGCCGAAGGCCTTGCGTTCCTTGCAGTACTCGACGGTGAGGTCGAGGATCTTGCGCGAGGCCGCGACGGCGACGACCGCGATCGACAGCCGCTCCTGGGGCAGCGCGTCCATGAGGTGGACGAACCCGCCGCCCTCCTTGCCGATCAGGTTGCCGGCGGGCACGCGGACGTCGTCGAAGAACAGCTCCGCGGTGTCCTGCGCCTTCATGCCGACCTTGTCGAGGTTGCGGCCGCGCTCGAAGCCCTTCATGCCCCGCTCGACCATGAGCAGGCTGAAGCCGTGCGCGCCGGCGTCGGGGTCGGTACGGGCGACGACGATCACCAGGTCGGCGTTGATGCCGTTGGTGATGAACGTCTTGCTGCCGTTGAGGACCCAGTCGTCGCCGTCCTTGCGCGCGTGGGTCTGCAACCCCTGCAGGTCGCTGCCCGCTCCCGGTTCGGACATCGCGATCGCGGTGATGAGCTCGCCGGCGACGAACCCCGGCAGCCAGCGCTCCTGCTGCTCCCGCGTCGTCAGCCCCAGCAGGTACGGCGCCACCACGTCGTTGTGAAGGGTAAAACCGACGCCGGAGCCGCCGACCTTGACGACCTCCTCGCCGACGACACAGTTGTAGCGGAAGTCCTTCACGCCACCGCCACCGAACTCCTCAGGGACGTCGGTGCCGAGCAGACCCTGCTTGCCGGCCTCCAGCCACAGGGAACGGTCGACGATGCCGGCCTTCTCCCACTCGGCGTGGTGCGGAGCGATGTGCTTCTCGCAGAACGCGCGGACGCTGTCGCGGAAGGCCTCGTGCTCGGGCTGGTAGAGGGATCGCTGCATACCACTCATGCTAACCACGGTTCACAACAGCAGGATAGGGTCCCCCTCGTGACCGTCCTGACGTCCCGGCCCGGTGCGCTCTCCACGGAGCGCCGCGCCGCGATGCTCGAGCAGCTCGCGCTGGTCGCCGCCGAGGTGGACAAGGCCCTTGCCGGTGGGGGTGAGAAGTACGCCGCGCGACACCTTTCCCGCGGCAAGCTCCTCCCCCGCCAGCGGATCGAGCTCCTCATCGACCGGGATGCGCCGTTTCTCGAGCTGATGCCGGTCGCGGCCTACGGGTCGACCTTCCCCGTCGGCGCGTCGCTGGTCTGCGGCATCGGCAAGGTCGAGGGCGTCGACTGCATGGTGCTGGCCAATGACCCCACCGTCCGCGGCGGAGCGTCCAACCCATGGTCGGCGCGCAAGACCGGCCGGGCCATGGACATCGCCCGTGAAAACCGCCTGCCGGTGGTGTTCCTGGTCGAGTCCGGTGGTGCCGACCTACCAACGCAGGCGGAGATCTTCATCCCTGGCGGGGCGATGTTCCGCCACCTCACGCAGTTGTCGGCTGCGGGGATCGCGACGATCGCCCTGGTGTTCGGCAACTCCACCGCGGGAGGGGCCTACGTCCCAGGTATGAGCGACTACGTCGTCATGGTCCGCGACCGGGCCAAGGTCTTCCTCGGCGGTCCGCCCCTGGTCAAGATGGCCACCGGCGAGGAGAGCGACGACGAATCGCTCGGCGGTGCGCAGATGCACGCAAGCATCTCCGGTCTGGCCGACCAGCTGGCCGAGGACGAGCTGGACTGCCTCCGACTGGGCCGCGACATCGTCAAGCGCCTCAACCTCCCGCTCCGCCCGGTGCCGGCGTCGCTTGCTCCGCGCTTGGACGAGGAGGAACTGCTCGCGATCGCTTCGACCGACCTGCGGGTGCCCTTCGACCCGCGGGAGGTCCTGGCCCGGGTCGTCGACGACAGCGACTTCGACGAGTTTAAGCCCCTCTACGGCACCTCCCTGGTCACCGGCTGGGCGCGACTGCACGGCTTCCCGATCGGCGTCCTCGCCAACGCACGTGGGGTGCTGTTCAGCGAGGAGGCCGAGAAGGCCGCCCAGTTCATCCAGCTTGCGAACAGCTCCAACACGCCCCTGGTGTTCCTGCAGAACACCACCGGCTACATGGTGGGCAAGGAGTACGAGCAAGCCGGGATCATCAAGGACGGCGCCAAGATGATCAATGCGGTGTCGAACTCGACGGTGCCCCACCTGACAGTCGTCATCGGTGCCTCCTACGGCGCCGGCAACTACGGCATGTGTGGGCGGGCGTTCAACCCTCGGTTCTTGTTCTCCTGGCCGCACGCGAAGTCCGCCGTGATGGGCCCGGCCCAGCTCGCCGGGGTGCTGTCGATCGTCGGCCGGCAGTCAGCGCAGTCCCGGGGACTGCCCTACGACGAGGAGCAGGACGCCGTGATGCGCCAGCTCGTCGAGGCGCAGATCGAGGCGGAGTCCCTGGCGCTGGCCAACTCCGGCCGGGTTTACGACGACGGCATCATCGACCCGCGGGACACCCGCACCGTGCTGGGCTTGTGCCTTGCGGTCATCAACGGCACCGAGTTCCGCGGCGTCCGCGGCGGCTTCGGCGTCTTCCGGATGTGAGGTCGAAGGTGAGCGTCACTCGGGTCCTGGTTGCCAACCGCGGCGAGATCGCGCGCCGTGTCTTTCGAACCTGCCGTGACCTCGGCATCGGCACGGTCGCGGTTTTCTCCGATCCTGATGCGCAGGCACCGTTTGTCGTCGAGGCTGATGCGGCCGTGCACCTGCCGGGCAGCACGCCGACCGACACCTACCTGCGAGCGGACCTGATCCTGGCGGCTGCCGCGGCCACCGGGGCCGACGCGATCCATCCGGGCTACGGGTTCCTGTCGGAGAACGCCGCCTTCGCGCAGACCGTCCTCGACGCGGGCCTCACCTGGCTGGGCCCGCCACCGGCCGCCATCGTCGCGATGGCCTCCAAACTGCGGTCCAAGGAGCTGATGGCCGCCGCGGGGGTGCCCTGCCTACCGTCCTGGACCTCCGCCGCGGAGGCCAGCGGCTACCCACTGCTGGTCAAGGCATCCGCCGGCGGAGGTGGTCGGGGCATGCGGGTCGTCCGCACCGAGGGCGAGCTGGCCCATGCCTTCGAGGCCGCACAGCGCGAGGCGCTGTCGGCCTTCGGCGACGGCACCGTCTTCGTCGAGCGCTACCTCGAGGATCCCCGCCACGTGGAGATCCAGGTCGTCGCCGACACCCACGGCAACACGGTCGCACTCTTCGAGCGGGACTGCTCGATCCAGCGCCGGCACCAGAAGGTCATCGAGGAAGCCCCCTCCCCTGCTGTCACGCCGGAGCTGCGCACGGCGCTGTCGGAGGCGGCGGTGACGGCCGCTCGCACCGTTGCCTACGAGGGCGTCGGCACCGTCGAGTTCGTCCTGGACGCCAGCGGTCAGTTCTTCTTCCTGGAGATGAACACCCGGCTGCAGGTCGAGCATCCTGTGACCGAGCTCGTCACCGGACTTGACCTCGTGGCGCTGCAGATCGCGGTGGCCCGCGGCGAGGTACTCCCGCCCGAGGCACTCGCCCCGACACTCACGGGGCACGCCGTCGAGGCGCGGCTGTACGCCGAGGAC
>JAYUBO010000288.1:0-2852 GCA_043740815.1 Frankiales bacterium
CGGGAAAACGGGATCGACGCACTCCGGGAGTACACCGAGACCAAAGCTGTCTGGGTCGAGCTCACCGGAGCCACCCGCGACCCCTTCACCCTGGGCTGAGATGGGACCCCTGTCCGACGTCCGCGTCCTGGAGCTCGGGCAAGTCGTCGCCGGCCCGTACTGCGGCCAGGTCCTCGCCGACCTCGGCGCAGACGTCGTCAAGGTCGAGCCACCGGTCGTCGGCGACGTCCTGCGGCAGTGGGGCTGGGCCCCGGAGGGCAAGGACTCGCTGTGGTGGCGGGTCGCTGCCCGCGGCAAGCGCAGCATCACCATCGATCTGCGTTCTGATGCGGGCCAGGACCTGATGCGTCGCCTCGCCGCCGACGTCGACGTGGTCGTGGAGAACTTCCGTCCTGGCACCCTGGAGAGGTGGGGCCTGGGGTACGACGTCCTGGCCGAGCTCAACCCCGGGCTGGTCCTGGTGCGCATCAGCGGCTTCGGCCAGGACGGTCCCTACGCCACTCGCCCCGGGTACGCCTCGGTCGGCGAGGCCATGGGAGGGCTGCGCGCCCTCACCGGCTACCCCGACCGGCCACCTGTGCGGGTGGGACTCTCCCTCGGCGACACCCTGACCGGGATGGCGGGGGCGCTCGGCGCGCTCGCCGCCCTGCACGAGCGGCGCACCAGCGGCCGTGGGCAGGTCGTGGACGCCGCGATCTACGAGTCAGTGCTGGCCCTGACTGAGGGTCTGGTGCCGGAGTGGTCGGTCGCCGGGCTGACCAGGGAGCGCACCGGCGCGGTGCTCAAAGGCATCGCCCCGAGCAACGTCTACCCGACCCTGGACGGGGAGGTCCTGGTCGCGGCCAACCAGGACAGCGTGTTCCGCCGGCTTTGCGAGGTGATCGGCCAGCCAGAGCTCGCCAACGACCCGCGCTTCGCAGACCACAAGTCGCGCGGACAGGCCGCGCAGGAGCTCGACGACCTCATCGCCGACTGGACCTGCACGCAGACCTCGACGTCGCTGCTCGATGCGCTGCACGCCGCCGGCGTCCCCGCCGGTCTGGTCTACACCCCCGCCGACATGGCCACCGATCCGCATTTCCAGGCACGCCAGGCCTTGGTCGAGGTCGAGGACGACGAGGTCGGGCCGCTGCTGATGCCGGCGCCCGCACCCCGCCTGTCACGAACCCCCTCGCGGGTCCGCTGGGCCGGGCCTCGCCTGGGCCAGCACACCGACGAGGTGCTGCACCAGGCCGGCCTGACCGCCACCGACATTGAGGCGCTGCGCTCCGCTGGCGTCGTCTAAATTCGAGAGGAACCTATGCCCACCCCCGAGATCGACGACGCCCTCGCCAGCACCGACGAGGCGATCGGACGCCTGGACCAGACCCTCGCGGGCCTGACCGACGGCGACCTGCACCTGGCCCACCACGACGGCGGGTGGACCGTGGCGCAGCTCCTCTCGCACGTCAACATGTCGGTGCTGCTGTGGACCGCAACCCTGACCCGGGTGACCCACGACCCCCAGCTCACCTTCGTGTTCCGGGAGGAGATCGGGCACGATGTCTTCGGCTACCCGCCGCCGCGCATCGAGGTCGCCCGCCGCCAGCTCGCCTCGACCCGCCGTACGCTCGCGACCTGCCTTCCAGCCCTGGACCGCGCCATCCTGGAGCGGGAGCTCGAGATCCCGGACCTCGGCACCCTGACGATCGCGGTGTGGACGCCTCCGGTCCTTGGCCACGCCGCCGGGCACTGCGAGCAGGCCCACGACGTCCTGCGCGACCGCGGTGCGCTGCAGTGAGGGCGGCGGTCCTCACAGGCATCGGGCAGGTCGAGCTGCAGGAGCGACCCGAGCCGGTGGCCCGGCGTGGATGGGTCGTCGTGACGGTCGAGTCGGCGTCGATCTGCGGCACCGACGCCCACCAGTACGACGGGCGCATCGACACGCCGTTCCCCCGGGTCCCCGGCCACGACTTCTCCGGCCGCGTGCTGTCCGTGGGTGACGGCGTCGACGGCTCCTGGATCGGAAGACCGGTCGCGGTCAAGCCGTCCCTGCCCTGCGGCGACTGCCCGGAGTGCCACACCGACAAGCCCTTCGACTGCCAGCAGAAGAAGCTCATCGGACTTTGGTCCGACGGCTGCATGACCGAGCGCATCGCCGTCCCCGTCGTCAACCTGATCCCGCGGCCGGACGGCGTCCAGGCCTGGCAGGCGTCCCTGCTGGAGCCGATCGCCGTCGGGCTCAACACCGTGGACCGGCTGCAGATAAAGCTCGGCGAAACCGTCGTGGTCCTGGGCCAGGGCCCGATCGGCCTGGCCCTCACCCGGCTCTGTGCGCTGTCCGGCGCCGGCAAGCTCATCGTCACCGACGCCCGCGAGGCGCCCTTCGCGGTGTCCCGGCCCTACGGCGCCACTGACTGCCTGGACGTCACGAAGGTCGACGCCGTGCAGGCCGTCAAAGATCTCACCGGCGGCGCCGGTGGGGACGTGGTCATCGAAACCTCGGGCTTTCCCGCCTCCTCCGCCATCGTGCTGGACTGCGTACGCAAGGAGGGCAAGGTCGCCCACATCGGCTGGGCCAACGACCTCCCGCCTCTGCCGGTCATCCCCATCATGGCCAAGACGCTGACCGTCTTCGGGATCGGGGGCAACGGCGGCCGCGGGCAGTACGAACGGGCGCAGGAACTGGTGCGCACCGGTCGCCTGGACCTCGCCCCGATGGTCACGCACCGCTTCGTGCTCGACGACGTCGCCCAAGCCTTCGCGGTCGCCGCCGGCAAGACCGACGGCGTCATCAAGGTCGTCCTCACCCCCTGAGCTGGAAGGCTTCCCATGGACTACGCCGAGGCCCGCGGGGCCTTCTTCGCGCCACG
>JAYUBO010000289.1:0-12094 GCA_043740815.1 Frankiales bacterium
ACCACCGGGACGATCAACGCCATGCCCGGGCAAGCCATCTACACCGCTGCCAAGGCAGGTCTGGTCGGGCTCACTCGGGCGCTCGCACTCGAGGTCGTCGGTGACGGCGTGACGGTGAACGTGGTGGCCCCCGGCTACATCGCCACGGGGTCCCAGCTCGGCTTCGAAGCAACCGCAGCAACCAGTGGGCCAGCTGGACGAAGCGGAACGCCGGACGAGGTCGCCGCGTGCGCCTTGTTTCTCGCGCACGAGTCTGCGTCGTTCGTGACCGGCGCTGTCCTCGTCGCCGACGGAGGTCATGGGCTTCCGGAGACGTGGCCTCCCTCCTGAGTACCAGCACCCGCCGGCAATCTCCCAGCGAGGACCAGCGTGCCAGGATCGTCGGGCGACGTGCGTTCATCGAAACCCGAGGAGGGTCGTCATGGCAGGTCAGGAGACGGCGATCCCTCCTGAGATCGCCTTTCAGGCGCGGTACCCGGGAGCCGCGGGCCAGGAACCGCCGCCCGAGAGCGGCTATCTTCGCACGGTCCGGCCGGGGTTCTGCCTGCTGATGACTCCGATGCCCACGGTCAACCTCGTCGAGGACGTGAGCGTGGCACCTGCGCAGGTCGGGGACGCGGTCGAGGAGGTCCGCGGCCTGCTGCGCGCCCGCGGACGGGGGCAGGCCGCCTGGGTCGTACCCGCCTCGGCAGGTGCCCTGCTCGAATCACTGTCCGCTGCGGGCATGACGCCGTACGACGACCCGCCCCTGGGGCGGCTTTCCACCGCCATGGCTCTCCTCCACTCGCCAGCAGGCTCGGCGAGCCCAGACGTCGTCGTCCGGGAAGCCGTCGACCTGCAGGACTACCTGGACGTAGCCGCGCTGGCAGCCGTGCTGTTCGAGATGGGTCACGACGACAGCCGGGCGCTGGCCGGCAGCCTGCGCGCCCGGCACGCGCTGCGGCAGCAGGGCCGCACCCCGATGCGCACCTATCTGGCTTTTGTCGATGGCCGGCTGGTCGGCCAGGGGCAAGGGACCGAGACGCAGATCGCCACCAACCTGTCGGGCAGCTCCGTCGAGCCCGCCGCTCGTGGGCGTGGCGTCTACCGGGCGCTGGTGGTGGCCCGCTGGGACGACGCCGTCTCGCGCGGGCTCCCGGCGCTCACCGTGCAGGCAGGGGAGATGTCGCGGCCGATCCTTGCCCGCCTGGGGTTCGAGGTGGTTGAGGTGGAGTCCGTCCTGTGCGACCGGTTCGCCCCTGCAGGTGAGTAGGAACAGCAAACACCGGTGCGGCGTACAGGTCGCATGCGGGGCGGGGCGGGGAGGCCTCGGCCGAGAGCAAGAACGGTAGGTTTCGGCGGTGACCCTTGCCCGAACCGCCCGGCTCGATGTCCTTTTCGCAGGCTACGTCTCGATGCCGCACGTCGCCGGCACGGTGAGCCTGGTCCGGGACGAGGGACGGGTCATCGTGGTCGACCCCGGCATGGTCCCTGACCGGGAGGCGCTGCTCGGGCCGCTGCGTGCGCTCGGTGTCCGTCCCGAGGACGTCACCGATGTCGTCCTCAGCCACCACCACCCCGACCACACCCTCAGCGTGGCGCTGTTTCCGGTGGTGCCGGTGCACGACGTGCAGGCTGTCTACGAAGGCGACAACTGGACCGATCGTTCCGCCGACGGTGTGCACCTCACCGCGAGCGTGCAGCTGCTTGAAACGCCTGGTCACACCCTGGAGGACATCACCACCTTGGTGGGCACGCCTGAGGACGTCGTCGCCCTGACGCATCTGTGGTGGACCGAGGAAGGCCCTGAGGACGACCCCTACGCGCCTGACCGGGAGCAGCTGCGGGAGCAGCGGGAGCGGGTGCTCAGTCAGGTGACCCTCGTCGTGCCTGGGCACGGTCCGGCCTTCCGGCCTGGTGCCTCGACTGCTCGCTGACGCCCTCCGGCGCGCGGTCGAAGGCCGGAGAGCCGCAACCAACGCCGGCAGTGCAGAAGTGTCCTAGAGGCCGAAGGCCCGGGGAGTCCAGGTGGCGCCGCCGTCGGTGGTGGTCCACAGCGTGCGGCTGCCCGTCGGCAGCCAGCGGCCGAGCGAGCCGCTGCTGAAAGCCAGGAAACCGCCTACATCCCCCACCGGTCCCGAGGCAACCTGCGACCAGCTGCGGCCGCTGTCGGTGGAGCGCAGCAGCCGCGACTGGCCGGCGACGTTGACGTGCACGACCAGTGACGAGGACGACACGGCTATCTGCTGGCCGCGAACACCTGCCGGCAGGGTCCCGGCGACGCCGTACGTTGCGCCGAAGTCGTGCGACACCCGCACTGTCACCGGGCCGCCCGAGAGGCGGGCCTGGCAGAGCACAGCGAAGGAGCCGGCTGGCCCGATGGCGGCCGACACTGCGTCGCTTTCGGTGGGCGAATTCTGGGCAGCCGGGCTGCACGGGTCGATGCGTGCCGTCCAGGTACGACCGCGGTCGACGCTGGCGATGACCTCGGCGTGGGTGAACCCTGCCCCGCCGGCAGGGTTACCGAACGCGAGGACGTATGCCGCGTCGCCCGATCGCAGCAACAGGGTCCGGTCACCGTTGAGCGTTGGCGTGCTGACGCTGGACCATGTCCCGGTCAGGGTGTCGGCTCGCTGCACCGAGAAGGTGCAGCCGGGCGGGCAGCCGGGCTGATCGGTCACCACGCGCAGGAGATCCCCACCCGACGGTTCAAGGCTGGTGGTGCTGGGCCCCGGCACGTCGGTCCAGTGTTGTCCGCCGTCGGAGGTGGTCAGTAGCGGGCCGTTGCCGAATGCGTAGCCGTGCAAGGCGTCCCCGAAGCGGACCGCGCTGACGCACGGACCTGACCCGCAAGAGCTTCCGTTCTGGGCCAGCAGGGCCAACGGCGCGGCGCCGCCGTTCCAGGTCAGTCCCCCGTCGGCAGTGCGCAGCAGCGACGTGCACGGCTCGCGCCGGCAGGGGGCGGTCCCTAGCGCCCAGCCGCGGGTTGCCGAGACGAAGGTCAGGTCCGCGCCGGTGAACCCTGCCGGGACGGGAGGCCCGGCCGTCGCCGAAGCTGGTGCCGAAGGCGGGGCGGTGGCTGCCGGGGCCGGCGTCGGGGGAGCCGTGTTGGCCTGGACGCTAGGGCTCTGCGCCAGCGGGGCCGGCCGGGAGGTTGGTCCGCTGCGTGTTCCGAGGGCCAGCGCACCCACGGACACTGCGCTGACCGCGAGCGTGGCAGCCGTGAGGACCGCCACCTTCTGCCGCCGCTGTCGCCGGTGGATGCCCCGCAGCAGCCCGGGCAGGGGGTCCCCGGTGACCGGCAGAGAGTGGCGCGGGTCCCGGAGCTCCCGGGCCAGCTGTTCGGCTAGCGGTTCCATGTCGACTCCCGGTTGGCCTGCTGACGAGTCAGGGCCGTGCGCAGGGCGGCGAGGCCCTTGGACGTCTGGCTCTTGACGGTGCCAGGCACGACGCCCAGTACCCGTGCGGTCTCGCTCTCGGACAGGTCTTCGTAGAAACGCAGAACGAGCACGGCCCGCTGCCGCGGCGGTAGTGCCAGCAGCAGCGGCCACAGCGCGTCGTCCGCGTCGACGGGCGTAGCGGCCATGTCCGGCACATCACCGGTGAGCCACTCGCGCCGGCGGCGTCGCCAAGTCGACGTGAAGCCGTTGACCATGGCCCGCCGGACGTACGCCTCCGGGGCGTCCTTGCGCAGGACCCGGCTCCATGCCGCACCGGTGCGCTCCAGGGCGTCCTGGACGAGGTCCTGAGCAACGTCAGGGTTGCCCGACAGCACGTGGCCGAAACGGAGCAGGGACGAGTACCGCGTCGTGACGAACGCGCTGAACTGCTCGCTGTCTTCCACACCCCCTAGACGGGGTGGCACCGCTGCAGGTTGCCTGCAACCTTTCGATTCCTCCGGGTGTCGAGGAAGGAGCCGCACTCGGCGGTCCCGTCCGAGGAGTCCTTCATGACGACCTTCCACCGCTCCACCATCGTGATAGGTGCACTCGGCGCGGTCCTGCTGCCCACCGCCGGAGGGTTCGCGACCGCTTCCCCCGCGGCCGCCGCTGGGACCACCCCGCGCTGCACGACGTCCGTGCTGACCTTGAGTCACACCCGTCACGACCTCGGCGCCGGCCAGTCCTACGAGCGTCTCGTGCTGCGCAACATCGGACGGCACACCTGTCACCTGCGCGGCTTCCCCGGCGTATCGTACGTCGTTGAAGCCGGCCGACAAGTCAGTGCCGCCGCTTCCTTCACCGACCAGCGTCGGGTGACCGTCGTGCTCGCCCCTGGCCGTAGCACCGTCGCGGTGCTGCACGCGATCGACGTGGTGGACGCCGTCCCCGGCTGCTCGCAGCCCGCCCAGCAGGTGCGGGCCCTGGGCCTGCGGGTCTACCCGCCCGGCTCGCGCCTAGCGATGTACCTGCCCGACCCGCACCCAGCCTGCACCAGTGCGACAGCCCACCTGCTCGACGTCGGACCACTGCGCGCCAACTGAGCCCGGATCAGCCGTCGGGCGATGCGCCGTCCTCGAAAAAGGACTACGGCCACCTGCCATCTTCCACACCACGTACACGGTCACCGAGGCGCACGATGCGTTCGCCAGCCTGGTCGGGACCAGTGGCCACGAGACGTTCAAGGTGGCTGGGTCCACCGGCCGCTGGTACTTGCCGTAACTTCTTCGCCTGAAGCGGCGGTGGCCACCCACATGGCTGCGTTCTCTCATGACGGACTGGTTGGCCACCACCGCTGCGGGCGTAGCCGATCGTCAGGCGATGCGGCGAGCGACGTACCTCATGCCGGAGCCTGGAAGGAACATCTCGCCCATCTCCCCGAGCTTCTCGTAGTAGCGGGGGTCTTTGTTGACCAGCTCGTCCCGGGAGGCATACGTCGCCATGTCGGGGGACGTGGTGACCCAGGCGACCTCTCCGAAGGGGCCTGCGGTCGTCGGGCCGAACATCACGGTCGCCCCGGTGATGGACGAGATGAGGTCGGCCATCTCGGTGCTCCAGCGGAAGGCCTCGGCGGCGTGGCCACCGGCGATCTGGGCGCGGTTCTGCAGAACGATCGCCCCGACGTCGGCTCGCTGGTACTCCGCGCCGGCGGTGTGCATCACGGCGATCATCGTGTCCTCCGGCGGGGTGGCGACGTACTCCAGTCCCTCGGCGACCTTGTCCAGATACCTCGCGTCGGTGCCCATCGCGCTGACTTGACCGTCGAACTCGGCGCGGTCGTGCACCAGGGCGCTGTAAACCATGGTGCCGATCGGGCCTCCGAGCATGCCCGCCCAGAGGGAGACGGAGATGCCGGACACGTCTCGCACGACCTGGGTCATGGATTCGGTGTACGGGCGGATCTTGCGGATGTCCCCGCGGTACAAGACGGAACGGTTGAACAGGAACATGGTGACCCTCTTCTCTGCCGACGTCGTCGTCGGCGCCTGCCCGACCCTCCTCGTTGAGGCCGCACGTGACAAGGGCCCTATCAGCCAGCCGACATGGGCTCACTTAGTGAGTCGACGTTCCCTCATGCTCGGGTACGCCCTACCGGGTGAAGGTGACGTGGATCGTGCCGCTCTCGGCCACTTGCGTCGTCACCCGGTGCGTGAGTTCGAGTCTGGGTAGGTCCTCCCAAAGTCGAGTGCCCCGGCCGAGCAGGATTGGGGCGATCATGACGTGCACGTCGTCGACCAGGTCGGCGCGCAGGAAGTCGCGCGCGGTGCTGACCCCACCACCGACGCGCACGTCCAGGCCGCCAGCAGCCACCGTGGCCTCGGCGAGCACGTCCTCGATCGCTGCGCTGCGGAAGTGAAACGTCGTACCACCACGCATCGGGAGCGACGGACGCGGCGCGGTGTGCGTCAGGACGTAGACCGGGTTGCCGAACGGCGGCTGGTCACCCCACCAGCCCTTCCAGTCCGGATCGCCGGGGAAGCAGTGCAGGCCGAACATGGCCGCCCCCATGATCTCGGCGCCGACGCCCTCGAAGTGCGCGGCGGCAAAGCAGTCGTCGAGGCCGTTCGTGCCGGTGCCGCTGGTGTCACCGAAAACGCGCTCATGGAACGTGCGGGTCGCGGCGTAGGCCGCCGTGAGCCGCCCCCAGTCCGCACCCATCGGATTCTCAGGGGCATGATCGGTCGCCGAGGTGTAGCCATCAAGTGAGACGAACAGGTCGATCCGAACACGGGTCATGTCAGGTTCCCTTTGACTCTGGTGCGGTCAGGTGGCTGTAGAGCAGGGGTGGCGAGGCCGTCGCATCATCTGTTCGGCTTCCCACCCGTGAGGCACTTGCCAGACATGGGCCTCAGCGCGGCTCGGACCGCCGGGCACGGAAGGCGGCGACGTTGACGCGGTTGGCGCACGAGGCACTGCAGTAACGGCGGGAGCGGTTCTTCGACAGATCGACCAGGACGTCGTCGCAGTCGCCAGCGCCGCACACGCTGAGCCGCTGCAGCTCGTGCCGGCGGACCACGTCGACGAAGGCCATCGCCGCCTCGACGGCCATCCGGTCGGCCAGCGGGACCTGCGGCGTCGTTGCGTGTAGGTGGTAGCCCCAGTCGCCGTGGGTCACCAACTGCGGCAGCGCGCTCGCCTGGCGAAGCATCCGGTTCACCTGGCCGACCACACCTGCCTCGCCGAGCTCCCACAGCTCTCGCAGCCCGGGGCGCAGCGCCCGCACCGCCTCGAGCTCATGGGCGTTGCTCTGGCGCGACCCGGTCCAGCCCCACTGCTCGACAAAGGCATCCAGTGCCGCCACGTCGCGCAGCTCGTCGCTCCCACGCTGCTGGGTGTTGACCAGGGCCGCCGCGGCGCCCAGGGCCACCTCGGTGTCATGGGCAAAAAGCACCTTGACCCCTTTCAGTCGCACGCCCTAATGTGCGTAAGCACCATACCGCCGGAAGACACTTACGGAGAGCAGTAGATGTACAGGCGCACGGCCGGCGGCGCGGGAGTCGCCCTGGCGCTGCTCTCGGCAGCAACATTCGGCACGTCCGGTTCGTTCGCTGCCAGCCTGATCAAGGTCGGCTGGACGCCGGGCTCGGCCGTCACCGTACGGGTGCTCACAGCGGCGCTGCTGCTTACCGGCCCCGCGCTGCTGCAGTTGCGCGGCAGGTTGACGCTGCTGCGCCGCAGCAGCCGCAGCCTCACCGTCTACGGCATCGTGGCGGTCGCCGGGGCCCAACTCTGCTTCTTCATGGCCATCGAGCACCTCTCGGTGGCGGTGGCGCTGCTGCTGGAGTACTCCGGCACCCTGCTCGTGGTCGGCCACCTGTGGCTGCGTCGCGGTCAGCGTCCGGGGCGGCTCACCGTGGCTGGGGCTGCGCTGGCCATTGCCGGCCTGGGACTGGTGCTCCAGCTGATCGGCAACGTCAAGCTCGACCCGGTCGGGGTGCTGTGGGGGCTCGGTGCCGCCGTCGGCCTGGCCACCTACTTCGTGCTGTCCGCCGAGACCGACGACGCCCTGCCGCCCCTGGTCGTCGCCTGGGGCGGCTTGGTCATCGGCGGGATCGCCCTCGCCGTCGCCGGCGTCGTCGGGTTGCTCCCGCTGGCCGCGCCCCGCACCGACGTCACACTGCTGGAGGCCAAGGTCAGCTGGATCGTGCCGGTCCTGGGGCTAGCCGTCGTCGCCGCGGCGATCGCCTACGTCACCGGCATCCTGGGAGCCCGGCTGCTTGGCGCGAAGGTCGCGTCCTTTGTCGGGCTCACCGAGGTGCTGTTCGCCGTCGTGTTCGCATGGGTGCTGCTCGGTCAGTCACTGGGCGCCCAACAGCTCATGGGGGCCGCGCTGGTGGTCGCCGGTATCACCCTGGTGCGGGTGGACGAACTGCACAGCGACAACGCCATTGCGATGCTCACGCCTCACGAGGATGTCGCGCTCCGGTAGTAGCGGCCAACCGCAGCCGTCACCTCGACGCCAGGACCGGCGCGCTTACCGGACGACTTGACGACTCGCGGCCGCGAGCTCTTTACCTGGCATGTGCGGAGGTCCGCGGCGGCTCCTCCCCGCGGCAAAGCCAGCCCTCCTGCTTTAGCCGCCGAGCTGGAAGCGGGATCTCCCGCAGGGACCAGGCCACCGCAGCGTAGGGAGCCAGCCGCTAAGGGGGCGTCTGCGTCGTGCGAAGCCCAGCGTGGTGCCGGTCGCAAACAGAGTTGCCTCTGCCTCCGAAAGTGCGCCCTTGGCGTCTATGGACCTGGCTCTGCGGCTTGGACGGCTCAGCGATGTCCCCACGCCATCACCAGCGCAGAGCCAGTCGTGTCGATGTCGATTCGGGCAGGCGGCACGTCGTAAACGCTGGTGAACTCGCTGCACTTCTGCGCGTCGAGGATGAATGCCGCCTGGTCCGCCGCGTGTCCTTGCACCGTCCCGCAGCCTGAGAGCACTCTGACCACGACGCGCACCTGGCTGTAGGCAGCGGTTGATACAAAGATCTTGCCACCGTTAGCGGTGGCGGCGGATACGCAACACCCAAGAACGTCCCTCTGGTCGGCGTCTCCAGATCGCTTGAACGGGTGCCTATAGAGGTTGGTTGCGGCTTGCGCCGGTGTCGAGAAGCCTTCTTGACCCTCGTCTGTGGCGGCGTAGCCTCGGCGCGGGGGTGCGGCGATCACCAATGTTTGGTGGATGTCAGTCGAGCACGACCGTTGAGCAGGCCGTTGTGTAGGACGCGCCGGTGTCACCAGCGAGTTTCCAGACGATCCCGATCGTCAACCCGTGGAACCCGGCAGGGATCGCCGAGGGGGGCAGCCGCAGGTGCCCGACGCCGTTGCCTACCGCGTTGGTCGCGAAAGTGATGCTCGGGAACGGTCCGATCACGTGCGTACACGAAGTGTCCGCGAAGAGATGAAGGGTCACGGCGTAGCTGCCGGGGGCGGCGCCCACCAGCACGTAACGCTCCATCGCGTAGACCGTTGGTCCGTTGGCGTGGATGTTTTCGACGAAGCCCGAGCCAAGTGGGGCCGACCCAACGGGCTGCAGCGCGATGTGCTGCGAGTGGTGCACCCCGTCTCCCCACGCCGGAGCGCCGGGGAGGCCGGTCACTAGCAGCGTGCACATCGCGACCGCTGCGGCCGCCAAGGGTGATCTCACGGAGTGCCTCCGGGGGCGTTGGTGTCCCTGGACTGTCCAGCGACGGCGCGCACCCGTCAAGCAGGGGAGAAGGGGTGATGAGTTGCACGGCTGCGCCTCCCACGGCGGTACCAGCTCAGAGCCGCAGGCGGACATGCAAGGCCCGCGAAGGCAGGCGTGAAGCGAGGTGCCCGTGCTCTGGAGACAAGTAGAGCAGTGGGAATCGAACCTAGCTAAGCCTCTCCCGCACGTGTCTCAAGTCCATCGACAGGGTGCAGCGGACGCCCCCTTGCGCGGCACCCGCTGATGAGCGTCGCGCAGCGAGCCATGGGTGCAGCGGGTCTCGTTTGCCCACAGCAGGAGGGTGACGTTGCCTCAGGAGGCCAGCGTGGCCGTAAAGACCTCTTCCCGCAGGCCCAGGTCGATCACAGCCTGGCGCCGGTCGGTCCAGACCGGGTGTACGACGCCGTTCCCGGCTGCCAGACCCTCGTAGTCGCCATACTGATTGCTCAAGTCCACGCTCGGGGAGCAGCAGCTCTCGTCGGTGGGCGCGGTGGATATGGGCGCAGCCGTCAAACGGCCGCCCACGTTGGCTCGTGCCAGTGTGTAGCGGGTCGTTGTTGCGCCGTGGGTGCCGGTGTCGTAGTAGGAGACGTCTAGCGCCCCGGTGTACTGGTCGACGGCGAGCCACTGGTTGAACTGGTCACCACCGGCCGGGACCGCAGTGGACGACCAGGTCACGCCGCCGTCGGTTGAGGATGCGACGTAAACGCTAGTGGAAACGCTCGAGCCGTTGGTGTAGGCGCACATCAGGGTGGCTCTGTACGAGTCGCAGGAGGGGTAGACCAGCGCGGCGCGGCTCGCCTGGGCGGCCACGGCGAAGTCGAAGCTGTTCACCTTGGCCACGGTGTGGCGGGCCGAGAACGTGAGACCCCCGTCCGTCGATGACACGTCGACGATTGCTCCGTTGGCGTAGTCCTGCCAGGCCACGTGCAGGACACCAGTCGCGGTGACGTAGGGGTCTGCACCAATGCCTCCCGTCTTGCCGGTAAACGCCCCACTGACGGCGACAGGTGCGGAGAAGCTGAGCCCGCCGTCGTCGGAGAAGGAAAGCACGACATTGTTTCCGTTCTTTTCCGACGAACTGTTGCCGGTCGCGTGGTCCCAGGCCAGGTAGATCCGGCCGCGGTGGGCGTCGGCATTGTCGACAGTGATCATCGGCTTGTCGTTGAACTGGCCCGACCCGGTTTGCGCCGCGAAGTAGGTGCTCGTCCAGGTCTTGCCGCTGTCAGCGGAACGGGCCACTGCCATCTCGGTGCCGTTGATCGAGCCGCCAGCCGAGAAGAACACCACGATGTAGCCGTAGTACGCCCTTCCCTGGGAGTCGAAGCCGATCGTCGGATCGGAACCGAAGTCAAAACCCCCACTGGTAAGTGGCGGCGGCAGCGGGAGGTCGTTGCCCGTGAAGGTTTTTCCACCGTCCGTCGAGGCCATCGCTCTCATCGGCAGCCGCTGGATCTCATTGCTGCCAGCAATGACGACGCTGCCTGCAGAGTTGGTTGCAATAAACGTCTCGCTCTGCGAGCCGCACTCGTGGCCGGCGTCGACGTTGGTTCCGTAAGCCAGCTGGCCGGTGCTGCCTGAGTTGCCGCTGCAGACGGGCAACGTGCCGGCCGAGACGCTGAGGTACTTGCCGTACCAGGAAGCTCCGTCGTAACTGGACAGGTTGCCAGCCTGGGCTGACGCGCCAGGAAGGACCAGTGCGGTCAGCGTTGCAACCACCGTCGTGACAATCAGGGCTTTGGTGTGCTTCATACGACCTCCCGGGTCAGGAGCTGATGAGACCACAGGGTTGAGCGGGCTGTCCGGCGTATCGACAACCCGCTGTCCAGGAACTAGCTCATTTCCAGCGTGTCTTGCACGTAGCACTACCTGCTGTGCGCGCCAAGCTGCCGGTAGTCCCACTGCCGACGCCTTCTCGGGCTCCGGAGCGATGGGTATGCAAAGGGTTAGGGAGGGTCCAGGTTCGGGCTCTGTGAGGCTCCTGACCCACCCGCTTCGGGGCATCCGAACAACCAAATCGCCGAACTCGAAAGCAGCGCGGTCCACAACCTTGGGCACGTTGGCGGTGATCGGCTCTGACGGACTTCGGATGCGTCGGGTGGAGTTGTCCACAGCGCCCTGGCCGGGATGTCGCATGAGCTCTAGCCTTACGCCGATGAGCGGCGTGGATGCGGTGGAGCTCGAGGTCCGTGAGCTGGTCCGTCGCCGTGGGATCGACCCCTTCCAGGACCGGGCCGCGGTACGCCGGTTGGTGGACGAGGTCGTCGCCGATTACGACGAGCGATCACTGAGCTCGACGCTCGCCACGCTGCCCGACCCGAAGGTCGCCGCCAGGGCTGTCTACGACGCAGTCGCGGGCTTCGGCCCGCTGCAGCGGCATCTCGACGACACAGAGGTCGAGGAGATCTGGATCAACGAGCCTGGACGGGTGTTCGTCGCCAAACGCGGCCGGTCAGAGCTGACGACGACGATTCTCAATGACGGCCAGGTGCGGGACCTCGTCGAGAAAATGCTGAAGACCACGGGGCGGCGGGTCGACCTGAGCACGCCGTTCGTGGACGCGATGCTGCCGGACGGTTCGCGGCTGCACGTGGTGATTCCGGACATCACCCGTCAGCACTGGTCGGTCAACATCCGCAAGTTCGTGCTGAGTGCCAACTCGATGGACGAGCTCGTCGGGCTGCAGACCCTGACTCCCCAGGCGGCCCGCTTCCTGGAGGCCGCCGTCATCGCGGGGCTCAATGTGATCGTCGCCGGCGGTACGCAGGCCGGGAAGACGACGCTTCTGAACTGCCTGGCCGGAGCGATCCCAGGACGGGAGCGGGTCATCACCTGCGAGGAGGTCTTCGAGCTCAAGATTGGCCTGCCCGACGTGGTGAGCATGCAGACCCGCCAGCCCAACCTGGAGGGCACCGGAGAGATCCAGCTCCGGCGCCTGGTCAAGGAGGCGTTGCGGATGCGGCCCGACCGGATCATCGTCGGGGAGGTGCGGCAGGAGGAG
>JAYUBO010000290.1:0-2209 GCA_043740815.1 Frankiales bacterium
GGTTCCCGGACGTCTGACCAGGTCGCCGGCGAACGCACGTTGGACCGACGAGGGGACCCGCACCTGGGGCACCGGACCGAGCAGCCAGACCGCGTCGTCCGGCCGACCCGGCACGAGGACGACGCCATGGTGACCGTCCTTGCCGATCACCATCACCAGATCCGGCGACTCGACGACCCCGCGCGCGTCTGAGCACCAGGTGAAGTGCCGCGGTGTCCGCAGCACCACCCGCTGGCCGTCCGGGAGCACGGCATCGAACCAGGACTGGAAGGCGTCGTTCAGCACCAGCTTCTGGTCGATGCGGCTGTCGATTCTCACCGGCACGACCTGACCGGCGGCCAGGCCCGCCTCAACGCCGGCCTTCACCCTGCGCGGCAGGGTGAAGGTGACGACCAGGAAGAACAACGGGATGAGCCCCAAGGCGCCGAAGGCGAGGCCCGCCCCGGGTTCGCCGAGGAACAGCCCGAAGGCGACGGCGGAGCCCTCCAGCAGCAGCAGCGGGAGCGACACCCAGGTGTAGGAGGTCCAACGCATCCGCCGGAACATCTTCTCCGGTCCTGCCCACGTGACCACAGCCGGCAGGACCGGGGCTGGAGCCCCCTGGCTCGTCCCGAGAACCGCCGCGACCATTCGACGCATTCGCCGCTGAGTGGGCAGGGCCACCACCAGTCCGGGCATCGCGACGAGCAGCAAGCCCACCAGACCTAGGGGCACCCTGACGGTCCAGGCGTTGTTGGTCGGCTGCGTGAAGTCGGGCGACACGGTGGAGCCCAGGAACAGCAGCGCCAGCGACCAGACAGCGAGGCTTGCCACCGCCACGACCAGCCGTCGCAGCCCGCCGCCCGAGCGGACGGGCGGCAGCGTGGTCGTTACAACCTGGGTCACAGCCAGGAAGGATGCCCTATCGGGATGTGAGCTCGACGTACGCACGCTCGGGGGGACCGACGTAGACCTGCCGGGGGCGGCCGATCTTGGTCTGCGGGTCCTGAATCATCTCGCGCCACTGGGCGATCCAGCCAGGCAGCCGGCCGAGGGCAAACAGCACCGTGAACATCTCGGTCGGGAAGCCCAACGCCTTGTAGATGACGCCGGTGTAGAAGTCGACGTTGGGGTAGAGCTTGCGCTGCACGAAATAGTCATCGGACAGGGCGACCTCCTCGAGCTGTTGCGCGAGGTCCAGCAGCGGGTCAACGACATCGAGTGAGGCGAGCACATCAGCCGCGACCTTCTTGACGATGGCCGCTCTCGGGTCCCAGTTCTTGTAGACGCGGTGCCCGAAGCCCATCAGCTTGACCCCGGGCTCCTTGTCCTTGACACGCTGGACGAAGCGGGCGACGTCGCCGCCCTCGGTCGCGATGCCCTCGAGCATCTCCAGCACCGCCTGGTTGGCGCCCCCGTGCAACGGACCGAACAACGCACTCACACCGGCACTGATGGACACGAAGAGGTTGGCGTTGCTGGAGCCGACCATCCGCACGGTCGACGTCGAGCAGTTCTGCTCGTGGTCGGCATGCAGCAGGAACAGCAGGTTCAGGGCCTTGGACGAGACCGGGTTGACGACGTAGTCCTCGGCAGGGACGCCGAACGTCATCCGCAGGAAGTTGTCGACGTAGCCAAGGTTGTTGTCCGGGTAGAGGAACGGCTGACCCACGGACTTCTTGTGCGCGTACGCCGCGATGGTCGGCATCTTGGCCAGCAACCGGATCGTCGAGGACTCGACGTGCTCCGGGTCGAACGGGTCGAGGCTGTCCTGGTAGAAGGTCGACAGCGCGCTCACTGCGCTCGACAGGACCGCCATCGGGTGGGCGTCGGTCGGGAAGCCTTGGAAGAACTCGCGGAAGTCCTCGTGCAGCATTGTGTGCTTGCGGATTTTTCCCTTGAACGTCGAGAGCTCCTGCTCCGACGGCAGCTCGCCGTAGATGAGCAGCCAGGCCACCTCGAGGAAGGACGCCTTGTCGGCGAGCTGCTCGATCGGGTAGCCCCGGTAGCGCAGGATTCCCGCATCGCCGTCGATGTAGGTGATCGCGCTCTGGCAGGAGGCGGTGTTGACGAAACCGGGGTCGAGGGTGACCTGACCGGTGCTGGCCAACAACGTGCTGATGTCGAGCCCAGCCGGGCCCTCGGTGCCCTGCGTACTGGTCAACTCGATCACGCCGGACGGGGTCTCGAGCTTGGCGCCGGTCATCGCGTCCTCCAGAATGTCGGTACG
>JAYUBO010000291.1:0-2474 GCA_043740815.1 Frankiales bacterium
GTCCCCATGGTCACCATCCGGCCAGTACCGCCGCAGCCAGGCGCCCGTCGACGTGAAACCTGCCTGCACCGCCAGACCGCGTGCCCTCACCTCCCCGACGTGCCTGAGGTCAAGCACGTCGGCCGCGACGAGGACTTCCTCAGACGGAGGCAACTCGCCGAGACCAAGCCGGGCGAATATCCGAACCCCGCCAGCAGCTTTTTCGACCAGGCCGAGGCCGAGGCCGTGATCAACGCCGCCCTGAGCAGCTCGGGCATCGGCCACAGACTGCGCGAGTTTTCTGCGGGCACCGGCGGGCCTACGCTCGGGCTGACAATCCTCACTGACGACGTCGGAGCACTCGTTGACCGAGCCGGGCAGGTTGTCCGGGTCCGCACAGGCCTTGTCGAGTTCAAGCGAGGCACCTGGAGGAGTCTTTGTGAACCGGGTGTATGTCAGCAACGACCTCATGATCCGATGACGGTCTGGAAGGGGAAGTTCCATCACCTCGACCAACTGATCTCCGCCCAGTTAGGCCAAGACTGGAGGCAGGATTTTGATGATCCCTGGGAGGCGGGAGAGGCCGTCGTCACAGAAGCGGACAACGATTTTCTGGCAAGCGTCGCCGCCAACATCGACGCCCTGCGAGGCACGTACACCTCCCCGGAAGCCCGCTTCGAGAACTACAACGTCAGGAGCGCGTTCCACAACGCCGCCGAGTTCGACACTTGGCTGACCGATCTTGAGCGACGGATCACGCAGGCGATCGCCGGCATCCACAACGAGCCGATGGTCGACCCCCGTCCTCCCTTGCAACCTGACGGCGGAAGCGACGCCGCAGCCTGGACGCCGTGAACAACGCCATGACGGGCTAAGGCTGCCACGTAGCGCCCCGGTTTAATTCGGCCGGCCGACCGAATTCGGCTGCCCCTTGAAGATCGCCCATGCGCTCCGCCTCCCTTCTCCAGCCGACGAGCCCCGCCAACAATTCCTGCGTCTCCGGATCCGTGCTGTAGACGACCGACCCGACCATCCCCCGCGTCAGCAGGACCTTGTAGGTGTTGCGCACCGCCCGGTCGAAGTCCGCGATCTCGGACCGCTTCACCTGGGTGTCGAAGCTTCGAGCTGGCTGGGCAACCCAACGGTCAGTGCGCCACACCAGGTCCGGCCCCAAGATCACGCCGGACCAGTCGTACTCGAAGCCCTGCGCCGTATAGACGCAGCCCACCTGGCCGAAGCCCGCCGGGTCGCTCGACCAGAACGGCCGACCCGGGGCACCGCCGACCGAGGTGTCCTTTTTGTTGTTCCAGGGGCGCTTCCACTGCCCGATGACGACGTCCTCAGGAAGCGATCCGTCAGCGAACGCATCACCCCATGGCCAGCAGTACCCAGCACTGATGCGGGCGCTGTAGCCGGCTTCCTGCGGCCCCCGAAGCATCGACTCCAACCGCCCGGCGCTGTCCGCGACCATCAGCGTGAAGTGCTCGTCGCCCTCCCATGCTGTTGGCCCACCGAGCTCGAACCCCAGTAGCCGGAGCACCCAGCTCTCATACGCCCGGCTTCCGCCGCAGCGGTACTGCCCATCGAGCTCGACGCACTCCACATTGATCCCGAGCCGCGCGGCGGCAGTCTCGATCTCGACCAGGGATCCCAGCTCACCGGGTCGCACGACCTGGTGCTCATCGAGCAGGAACACCGGGACGCGTGCCACCTCAAGCAGCTCGTCGATCTGGCGGACTCCCGACCGGGCGCTTGCTTTGGTGTACCGGTTGGCAGAGGTCTCCCGGATGCGATGGGCTTCGTCGCAGATGAGCACATCGAGCTCGTTCGGCTCGAGCTCACCGAACTGGTTGAAATATCGGAACATCGCCTTGACCCTCGGTGCTCGCGAACCCGCGACCCTCCGCAGCGTCTGCGTGAACGCCGACGAGCCTGTTGCGTGGAGCACGGTCCGCCCCTGCCGCGACAACTCCCCCAGCAGCGACAGCGCGATGACGCTCTTGCCCGACCCCGGGCCTCCCACCACGACGATGGCCTGTTTCGTCGCGGCCCGCCGAGAGCGGTCGAGGGCTCGTTGCACCAGCCGGAAGGCCACCTGCTGCTCGTCGTGCAGCCGGAACATCTCCCGCTCCTGCACCTCCCGAGCAGCCAGCGCGAGCAGCTGCCTGCTGGGCCGGACAGCGCTGGAGAGCAGCTGATCGGCCACGGTCGCCCCGGGCAAGGGGGCCAGCCTGCTTTGGAGGTAGGTCAGGAACTCGGCGCGTCGCTGCCCCGTAAAGAGCCGTCCGCGCTCGTCCTCAGGCAGGTCGAACAGCTCGACTACGCCGGCGTCCGTCGCGTTGTGCAGGTAGGCAACCCCGGCCAGCGGGTCGTCGAGGTCCGCCAAGGAGGCGAGGAAGTCCTCGAGGTGCCCGCAGTACCGGCGTACCTGCTCGCAGGGGTGAAGGTGAGTCCCGCCGTACGATGGAACGACGCACAGGTCGGGGGCGTCCTCA
>JAYUBO010000292.1:0-18838 GCA_043740815.1 Frankiales bacterium
GGCGCGGGCCCGGTCGACGTAGGACTGGAGCACCTTGCGCGCCTGCGCCATCGCCGGGTGCGCGCGAAGCTGGCGCAGCGCCTCTGCCAGGGCCGCGTCACCGGACAGGTCACTGGCGAGCAGCCGCGCGAGCAGCGTGCTCGCGGGGTCCTCGCCCGCCTGCACGAGCAGCACAGGCAAGGTAGCGACGCCCTCCCGCAGGTCGGTGCCGGGGGTCTTGCCGGACTGCTCGGAGTCCGACAACACGTCGATCAGGTCATCCGAGAGCTGGAAGGCGACCCCGAAGACCTCGCCGAACTCCGCGACCAGCTCGACGGTCGCACCGTCTACCCCGGCCATCAGCGCGCCGAGCCTGGCCGACGTCGCAAGCAGCGACGCGGTCTTGTCGCCGAGGACCTGCAGGTGGTGGGCCACCGGGTCCTGACCAGCCGCAGCCCCTGCGGTCTCGGCGATCTGGCCTTCCACGAGACGGGCGAAGGTCCGCGACTGCAGCTGGGTCGCCTCGGTCCCGAGCCCGGCAGTCAGGTCCGACGCCCGCGCGAACAGGTAGTCGCCGGTGAGGATTGCGACCGTATTGGTCCACCGGGTGTTGGCGCTCACGGCACCCCGACGAACGGGCGCTTCGTCCATCACATCATCGTGATACAGCGTCGCCAGATGGGTCAGCTCGACGACGACGGCGGCGTCGATGACCTGCGCGCGCTCGCTGTCGCCGAGCTGCGCTGCCAGCAGCGCGAGCAAGGGACGCACCCGCTTGCCGCCGGCCTCGACCAGGTGCGCTGCCGCCTGGGTGAGCAGCGGGTGGCTGCTGCGCACGACCTCCCGCAGGCGGGCCTCGACCTGCTCGAGACTGGCGTTGACCGCAGCCTGCAGCTGCGGGTCCACGCTGCCCAGCAGGCCAGCAGACGACGTGGTCACCGGAGGAAGAACCCTGCCTTGTCAGCCAGGTCCAGGACCGGCTGCGGTACGACGCCGAGGACGGCGGTGAAGGCGATCCCCACGGCGATGGTCACCGCGGTGTAGGCACTGGGAACCGCGACCGTCGGACCGTCGACCGAGGGCTCCTGGAAGAACATCAGGACCACGACGCGGGCGTAGAAGAAGGCGGTGACGGCGCTGGCGATCACACCGACGACCACGAGCGCGGTCGCACCGCCCTGGCTGGCAGCGCGGAAGACCGCAAACTTGGCCATGAAGCCGCTGGTCAGCGGGATGCCGGCCAGCGCGAACAGCAGGAACGCAAACGACCCGGCAACCAACGGGCTGCGCTTGCCGAGGCCCGCCCACTGGGCCAGGTGGGTTGCCTCGCCGGAGCTGTCCCGGACCAGGCTCACAATGGCGAACGACGCAAGCGTCGTCAGGCCGTAGGTCAGCAGGTAGAACAGCGTGCCCGACAGCCCCTGCCGGTTCAGCGCGATCACGCCGACCAGGATGAAGCCGGTGTGGGCCACCGAGGAGTAGGCGAGCATCCGCTTCACGTCGGTCTGGGTGACGGCGAGCACGGCTCCGACCACCATGGTCAAGATCGCGACCGCCCACATCATCGGCCGCCAATCCCACTTCGCCGTGCCGAAGGCGACATAGAAGACGCGCATCAGGGCGCCGAAGGCGGCGACCTTCGTGCAGGCGGCCATCAGGGCGGTGACCGGCGTGGGACTGCCCTGGTAGACGTCGGGCGTCCAGGCCTGGAACGGCACCGCCCCGACCTTGAAGAGCAGGCCGACACCGAGCATCGCGATCCCGAGGAACAGCAGGCTGTCGCTCTTGCCGGTCTGCGAGGTCGCAGTGAAGATGTCGCCCAGGTCGACGGATCCGGCGTAGCCGTAGAGCAGCGCGACGCCGTACAGGAAGAAGGCGGAGGCGAAGGCGCCCAGCAGGAAGTACTTCAGCGCGGCCTCTTGTGAGAGCAGGCGGCGACGTCGGGCGAGACCGGCCATCAGGTAGAGCGGCAGCGACAGCACCTCAAGGGCCACGAACATCAGCAGCAGGTTGTTGCTGGCCGGGAACAGCAGCATGCCGCCGAGGGCGAACATCGCCAGCGGGTAGACCTCGGTCTGAACCCGGGTGCTCTCGGCCAACGCCAGGTCCTCGCGAGAGCCCGGCAGGTTGGCAGCCTGGCTGACCACGTGGCCGCCGCTCGCGTCGAGCCTGGTCTCCGACAGCAGCAGGATGCTGCCGATGCCCAGCACGCACAGGGTGCCCTGCAGGAACAGCGTCGGACCGTCGATGACGACGGCGGACTCCACGACCAGGCGGCTGGTGTTCTCGCTGGCGAGGTAGATGACCTGGCCGAGCGCCGCGGCGAGTCCGACGACCGCGACGGCGACCTGGGTGATGCGCCGGTGGGCCGACGGGACAAAGCCTTCGACGAGCACGCCGAGGGTCGCGGCGCCAAAGACCAGGAGCATCGGCAGCAGCGGGAGGTAGGCGATCGACGGCGCCTGGATGTCGGTGGGCATCGTGGCTTCCTACTTGCTCTCGGCGGTCGTGGCCACGTCGGTCGGTGCCGGGTCGTGCGCACCAACCTCCTGCATGGTGACCTTCACGGCCGGATTGACGATGTCGGTCACCGGCTTGGGGTAGAAGCCCAGGAACAGCATCAGGGCGATGAGCGGCGCGAGCGCAGCGACCTCGCGGACGTTGAGGTCCTTCATCGTGGCGTGCACCGCACTCAGCGGCCCCTGCATCGTGCGCTGGTAGGCCAGCAGGATGTAGAGCGCGGCCAGGACAATGCCGATGGTCGCGATGATCGTGGCGGCCGGGTAGCGCTGGAAGCTGCCGACCAGCACGAGGAACTCGCTGACGAACGTCGACAGGCCGGGCAGGGCGAGGGCGCTGAGTCCGCTGACAAAGAACAGCGCCCCGAGCTTCGGAGCTGCCTTGGCGATGCCGGAGTAGTCGCCGACCAGCCGACTCTTGCCGCGGTTGATCAGGAAGCCGATGACCATGAACAGCGCGCCGGTCGAGAGCCCGTGGTTGACCATGTAGAGCACCGCACCGGTGCCGGCCTGCGTCGTGAACGCGAAACAGCCCAGGCCGATGTAGCCGAAGTGGGCGACCGAGGTGTACGACACCAGCCGCTTCAAATCTTTTTGTCCCATCGCGAGCAGCGCGCCGTAGATGATGCCGATGACCGACAGCGCGATGACGTACGGCGCGAACTCCCGCGCCGCCCAAGGGAACAGCGGCAGGCAGTACCGCAGGAAGCCAAAGGTCCCCACCTTGTCGAGGATGCCGACGAGCAGGATGGCGTTGCCGGTCGGGGCCTCGGCGCCGGCATCGGGCAACCAGGTGTGGAACGGGAACAGCGGTGCCTTGATGGCGAACGCGATGAAGAAGCCGAGGAACAGCCAGCCCTGCGTGGCGTGGCTCAGCTCAAGCTTCGTCAGCGCCTCGAAGCTGAACGTGCCGGTGCCGACCTTGGCCGACTCGACGTACAGCCCGATGACAGCGGCCAGCATCAGCAGGCCACCGAAAAGGCTGTACAGCAAGAACTTCACGGCGGCGTACGACCGTTTCGGGCCGCCGTAGGACCCGATGAGGAAATACATCGGGATGAGCATCGCCTCGAAGAAGACGTAGAACAAGAACACGTCGGTAGCCGCGAAGACCCCGATCATCATCGTCTCGAGGACGAGCAGCAGCGCGAAGAACGACTTGACGCTCTTGCGGCTGGCCGCCGGGGCGTCCGCACCGTCGGACAGGCTCTCGACGTCGTCCCAGCTGGCGAGCAGTACGACGGGCACCAGCACCGCGATCAGCGCGATCAGCACCAAGGCGATGCCGTCGACGCCGACCGCGTAGTGCACGCCGAAGGTCCGGATCCAGTCATAGGACTGGGCAAACTGGAAGCGGTCACCGCTGCTCGGGTCGAACTGCGCGCACATCACGATCGTCAGGACCAGGACGACCAGGGAGGTCCCCAGTGCCACCTGCTTGGCCAGCCGGGCCCTGCCGGTGGGCAGGATCGAGATGAGCAGAGCCCCGAGGAGCGGGACGATCCCGAGGATCGTGAGCCACGGCGTCACTGGCCGAGCCTCACAGCGAGCAGGGCGCCGACCACGAGCAGGGCTCCTCCGAACATGGACAGGGCGTAGGACCTCACGAAGCCGGTCTGCAGTCGGCGCAGTCGACCTGACCCGCCGCCGATCCCGGCCGCCAGGGCGCTCACGGCGCCGTCGATCCCGCGGTTGTCCACGAAGACCAGGAAACGCGTGAGGTACTGACCGGGTCGCATCAGCAGCGACTCGTTGAGGGCGTCGAAGTAGAGGTTCTTGCGGGCTGCGACGGTGAAGGGCGTGACCGCGACCGGCGGCGTCAACGGGACCGCCCTGGTGCCGTAGGCGACCCAGGCATAGACCGCGCCGAGCGCCACAACGGCGAGGGTGACGAGGCTGATAAGGGTGGCGTTGACCTCGCGGTGGACGACCTCCCCCCCCAGGACCGGACGCAACCAGTCCTGTAACCCGTGGGTCGGGCCGAGCAGCAGGCCCGAGAAGGCGGCGCCGACGGCGAGGACCACCATCGGACCCAGCATCGTCCAGGGCGACTCGTGCGGGTGCTGGCCGTCCGTCCAGCGCCGCTCACCGAAGAAAGTCATCACCATCAGACGGGTCATGTAGAAGGCGGTGATACCGGCTCCGAGCAGCGCGACGATCCCGAGGATCGTGCCGCGGGTCCCGCCCATCGCGAACGCGGACTCGATGATCTTGTCCTTGGAGAAGAACCCAGCAAACGGCGGTACGCCGAGGATCGCGAGCCAGCCGACCGTGAAGCAGCCGAACGTCCACGGCATCGCCTTACGGAGCCCACCGAAGCGCCGCATGTCGACCTGGTCCCCCATGCCGTGCATGACCGAGCCGGCAGACAGGAACATGCAGGCCTTGAAGAAGCCGTGGGTCAGCAGGTGCAGGATCGCGAAGGCGCCCGCACCGGGGATGCCGACAGCCAGGAACATGTAGCCGATCTGGCTCACCGTCGAGTAGGCCAGCACCTTCTTGATGTCGTCATAGGCGCAGCCGATCAAACAGCCGATGACCAGGGTGACCGCGCCGATGATCGTGACGACGGTCTGCGCGTCGGGGCTGGCGCTGAACACCGGCGTCGAGCGCGCGATCAGGTAGACGCCGGCGGTCACCATCGTTGCCGCGTGGATCAGGGCAGAGACCGGGGTCGGGCCCTCCATCGCGTCCGGGAGCCAGGTCTGCAGTGGGAACTGGCCAGACTTGCCGCAGGCACCGAGCAGCAGCAGCAGCCCGATCGCGGTGGCCGTGCCGCCGTGCACCCCGCTGCCGAACACGCCCTGGTAGCTGGTCGTGCCGAGTCGCGTGAACATCACCATGATGGCAAGCGACAGGCCGACGTCACCGACGCGGTTGGCGATGAACGCCTTCTTCGCGGCCGTGGCCGCCTCAGGCTTCCAGTACCAGAAGGCGATCAGCAGGTAGGACGCGAGGCCGACGCCCTCCCACCCGACGTACAAGGCGAGGAAGCTGTTGCCCAGCACCAGAATGAGCATCGCGGCGACGAACAAGTTCAGGTACGCGAAGAAGGTGTGCTTGCGCTCGTCGTGCTCCATGTAACCGAGCGAGTAGACGTGGATCAGGAAACCGACACCGGTGATGAGCAGCACGAAGGTCATCGACAGCGGGTCGAGCAGCAGTCCCGCGTCGACCTGGAAGCCGGCCACCGGGATCCAGCTGAACAGGTGCAGGTCCACCGACCGCTCGCCAAGGCCCTTGAGCGAGAAGAAGCAGACCAGGGCGTAGACGAAGGCGCTGCCGACCAGACCGGTTGCGAGGTAGGGACCCCACTTGGCGCTCGCCTTGCCCGAAAGCAGCAGCACCGCAGCCCCGGCCGCGGGCAGCACGACCAGCAACCAGAGCGCCGACAGCGCCCCCGTCGCGGGGACGTAGGTGACCTTCTCCGCGGACAGCACCGCCACGTCGGCCATTCTCGAGATCAACATCGTCCTTAGTACTTGAGCAAGTTGGCGTCGTCGACCGAGGCCGACCGGCGGGTGCGGAAGATGCTCATGATGATGGCGAGACCGACGACGACCTCAGCGGCAGCCACGACCATCACGAAGAAGGCCATGATCTGGCCGTCGAGCGTGCCCTTCTCGCGGCTGAACGTGACCAGCGTCAGGTTGACCGAGTTGAGCATCAGCTCGACGCTCATGAACACCAAGATCGCGTTGCGCCGCAGCAACACCCCAAGGGCACCGATGACGAACAGCAGCGCAGCGACGTACAGGTAATGGTCGGGGCTCACGAGGACACCCCCTGGTCCGAGGGCTCGGGCAGCAGCTCCAGAGTGGGCGCGAGGCTACCGGGGGCGATCGTGCCGTCGGGCAGCAGGGCGCCCCGGGCGATCGAGTCACCGGCTGCGAAGACGCCGGGACCGGGCAGCGGGAAGGGGTGGTCACTGGCGAACCGGGCCCGCGAGAGGTCCTTCTGGCTGAGGCGGGGGACGAGCCGCTCCTTGTGCGCCAGCACCATCGCTCCCAGCGCCGCCGTGATGAGCAGCGCGCTGGTGATCTCGAAGGCGAAAACGTACTTGGTGAACAGCAGCCGGGCGATGCCCAGCACGTTGCCGTCGGTGTTGGCCGCGTCGAGGCCGACGTTCTGACTCGCGACCGCGCCACCGATGGCGCCGATGAGCAGGCAGGCGAAGCCGAAGCCGACGATCAACGCCGCGACCCGCTGACCGCGCAGCGTCTCGACGAGCGAGTCGCTGCTGTCGACCCCGACGAGCATGATCACGAACAGGAACAACATGAGGATCGCACCGGTGTAGACGATGACTTGAACGGCCGCCAGGAAGGGTGCGTCCTGCAGCGCGTACATCCCGGCCAGGCTCAGCATGACCGCGGCCAGGAACAGCGCGCAGTGCACGGCGTTCTTCGCGATGACCATGGCCAGGGCGGCCAGGATGGCGATCGGCGCGAGGATCCAGAAGCCCACCTGTTCGCCGGAGTTCGAGGCAGCGAGCAGCGTGGTCGTCACTTCGCGCCCCCCACGTAGTAGTCGGTGTCGGTCGTACCGAGGCGCATCGGGTGGGGCGGCTGCTCCATGCCCGCCAGCAGCGGAGCGAGCAGCTGCTCCTTGGTGAAGATCAGCGACGCGCGGCTGTCGTCGGCCAGCTCGTACTCGTTGGTCATGGTGAGCGAGCGGGTGGGGCAGGCCTCGATGCACAGCCCGCAGAAGATGCAGCGCAGGTAGTTGATCTGATAGACCGCCGCGTAGCGCTCGCCGGGGGACATCCGGTGGTCCTCGGTGTTGGTGGCGCCCTCGACGTAGATCGCGTCCGCGGGGCAGGCCCACGCGCACAGCTCACAGCCGATGCACTTCTCCAGGCCGTCGGGGTGCCGGTTGAGCACGTGGCGGCCGTGGAAGCGCGGTGGGACGGGGCGGACGTACTCGGGGTACTCCTCGGTTGTCGTCTTTTTGAACATCGTCACGAAGGTGACGCCGAAGCCCTTGACGGGGTCGAGCAGACTAGCCACGGGGCGCTTCTTCCGGATCGACGGGGGCAGGGGTCACGGCCGGGACGGACCCGACGAGCGCGCTCTGCAGCGACCGCGGGGTCGGCGGGACCACCAGGTCCAGCGGCGGCAGCGGGAAGCCGCCGTCCTCGACCGGCACCAGCCCGAACTGCGCGTCGAGGTCGTCCTGGTCGACCGGCTTCTTGGCCGGCCAGAGGAACAGCAGCACCAACATCACGGCCAGCGCGATGGCGATGTAGGTGAACCGGTCGCGGGTGCTCGACACCTCGGTGGTGAGCGTGCGGATCGCCGCGACGAGCATGATCCAGACCAGGCTCACCGGGATCAGCAGCTTCCAGCCGAGCTTCATGAACTGGTCGTAGCGCAGCCGGGGCAGGGTGCCGCGCAGCCAGATGAAGAAGAAGATGAAGCCGACGACCTTGATGAGGAACCACACGATCGGGAAGTAGCCCGAGTTGAAGAACTCGATCCGCCCTATGAAGGGCGGCGGCCGCCAACCGCCGAGGAACATCGTGGTGGCCAGCGCCGACACGGTGATGACGTTGATGTATTCGGCGAGGAAGAACATCGCGAACTTCAGGCTGGTGTACTCGGTGTGGAAGCCGCCGACGAGCTCGGACTCGGCCTCGGGGAGGTCGAAGGGCGCGCGGTTGGTCTCACCGACCATCGCGATGACGTAGATGACGAACGACACCGGCAAGGTCAGCGCGAACCAGCGGTCGTGCTGGGCCGCGACGATCTCACTCGTCGACAGCGATCCGGCGTACAGGAAGACTGCGACGAACGACAGGCCCATCGCGACCTCGTAGGAGATCACCTGGGCGGCCGAGCGCAGCGCCCCGAGCAGCGGGTACGTCGAGCCGCTGGACCAGCCGGCGAGCACGATGCCGAAGACCCCGACGCTCGAGCACGCCAGTATGAAGAGCACCCCGATCGGCATGTCGGTGAGCTGCAGCGCCGTCTCGTGACCGGCGAAGTTGACCTTGGGACCGAAGGGGATCACCGAGAAGGCGAGGAAGGCGGGCACGGCGGAGACGATCGGCGCCAGGATGTAGACCGGCTTGTCGGCCAGCGCCGGGATGATCTCTTCCTTCAGTGCCAGCTTCAGGCCGTCGGCGAGGGACTGCAGGTAGCCGCGGGGGCCCACCCGGTTGGGGCCGGTGCGCTGCTGCATCCACGAGACGACCTTGCGCTCGAAGACGATGGTGAACAGCGTCAGCAGCACCAGCAGCACGAAGACGAACAGCGCCTTGACGATCGTCAGCCAGAACGGCTCGTGGCCGAAGGAGGTGACGGGCAGCTGGGTGGAGTCCGTCCCTGGCAGAGCGAGAGCGATCACTGCGCGGCTCCCGGGGAGAGGGTCACGACGCTGCCATGGGCGGCAGCGAGGTCGGTGCGGACGTGGGCTCCGGCGGTGCGGGTCGGGACCCACGCCACGTCGTCGGGCAGGTCGGCAACGACCAGCGGCAAGGTGAGGCTGCCACGTTCGGTGCTGACCGTCACGGAGTCGCCCGCCCGCACGCCGAGTCCAGCGGCCGTCGTGGCCGACAGGTGCACCCGCGGGGCGCGGGCGGTGCCGGCCAGGTGCGGCTCGCCGTCCTGCAGGGAACCGTCGTCCAGCAGCCAGTGCCAGGTCGCGAGCCGGACCGGCGCGGCGGCTGGGGCCGCGGGTTCGTTAACCGCGACATCGTCAGTAGCGGGATCGTTGGTCTCGACCGGGGCGTGGGGCACGTGCGCGGTCGGGGCCTCGGGCCGGTGCGCGGTCGGCGCCGCCGGCCGGGAGGCGGTAACCCCGAGCCGCCCGATCTCCGCGCGGACGGCGGGCAGGTCAGCCAGGCCGAGGGACTGGCCCATCTCTTCGGCGAGCACCTGCAGGACCCGGAAGTCCGGCAGGGCGCCGCTGGTGGTGAGGACCGCCTCGAAGGGACGGGCGCGACCCTCCCAGTCGAGGAAGGTACCGGCCTTCTCGACGGCCGCGGCGACGGGCAGCACCACGTCAGCGCGGTCGGTGACCGGCGAGCGGCGCAGCTCCAGGCTGACGACGAACTCGGCAGCCTCGAGCGCGTCGAGGGCGAGCAACGGGTCGGGGCAGTCGGCGGGGTCGAGAGCGCCGACCAGCAGACCCTTGAGCTGCTTGGCCTTGGTGGCGGTCAGCATCGCGGTGAGGTCCTTGCCGGGATGCTCCGGGACGGGGCCCCACAGGGCCTCCACGGCGGCGCGGTCGGACACGGGGCGGCCACCCGGGAGCAGCGTGGGCAGCGCCCCGACATCGACGGCTCCCCGCTCGCCCGCCCGGCGAGGGATCCAGGCCAGCTTCGCGCCGCTGCGCGCGGCGAGGTCAGCGGCGGCCGACAGCGCCCCTGGGACGCACGCGAGCCGCTCGCCGACGAGCAGGACGGACCCTGGGGCCCGGAGCAGCGCGGCGTCGAAGGCGACCAGGGCTGCGGTCTCCTCGCCGGGGACGGTCTGCACGAGCGTCGCGGAGGTCTTGACCGAGCCGGGGCTACGGAAGGCCGCGATCGAGAAGACCTTGGTGCCATGCTTGCGAACCGCCTTACGCAGCCGCAGGAAGACGATGGGAGATTCCTCCTCCGGCTCGAAGCCGGCGAGCAGGACCGCCGGGGCGGCTTCGAGGTCGGCGTAGGTCGTCTCGAGGTAGCGCCCGGCGACGGAGCTGGCCAGGAAGGCGAGCTCCTCATCCGAGCCGGGGCGGACCCGGGCGTCGATGTCGTTGGTCTGCAGCGCGACGCGGGCGAACTTGCTCCACGCGTAGGCGTCCTCGACGGTCAGGCGGCCACCGGGCAGGACACCGACACCGCCCTCGTCGCGGGCCAACGCCAGACCGCGGGCGGCGCGGGACAGCGCCTCGGTCCAGGACGCGGGGCGCAGCGCGCCGTTCTCGCGGATGAGGGGGGTGGTGAGGCGGTCGGGCTGCGTGGCGTAGGTGAACGCCCAGCGGCCCTTGTCGCAGTTCCACTCCTCGTTGACCTCAGGGTCGTTGCCGGCCATCCGGCGCAGGACCTTGCCGCGACGGTGGTCAGTGCGCAGGGCGCAGCCGGCAGCGCAGTGCTCGCAGGTCATCGGTGTCGAGACGAGGTCGAACGGCCGGGCCCGGAAGCGGTACGCCGCGCCAGTGAGCGCACCGACCGGGCAGATCTGCACGGTGTTGCCGGAGAAGTAGGACTCAAAGGGTGAGTCGGCGTAGATCGCGACCTGCTGCAGCGCACCGCGCTCGAACAGCTCGATGAACGGGTCCCCGGCAATCTGCTGGCTGAACCGGGTGCAGCGGGCACACAGCACGCAACGCTCCCGGTCGAGCAGGACCTGGCTGCTGATCGCGATCGGCTTGGGGAAGGTGCGCTTGACGTCGTGGAAGCGGCTCTCACCCGGCCCGTTGCTCATCGTCTGGTTCTGCAGCGGGCACTCGCCGCCCTTGTCGCAGACGGGGCAGTCGAGCGGGTGGTTGATGAGCAGCAGCTCGAGCGTGCCGCGCTGGGCCTTCTCGGCGACTGCCGAGGTGAGCTGGGTCTTGACGACCATGCCCTCGGTGACCGTGACGGTGCACGAGGCGATCGGCTTGCGCTGGCCCTCGACCTCGACGATGCACTGGCGACAGGCGCCGACCGGGTCGAGCAGCGGATGGTCGCAGAAGCGGGGGATCGAGATACCGACCAGCTCCGCCGCCCGGATGACGAGGGTCCCCTTGGGGACCGCAACCTCGAACCCGTCGATGGTGAGGGTGACGAGGTCGGTGGCGACGGCCACATCGTGCGTGGCCGTCACGCCAGGACCCCCGAGAAGACGTTGCTGGCCACTGGGTCGAACGGGCAGCCTCCCGAGGTCAGGTGCTGGGTGAACTCGTCGCGGAACAGCTGCACACCGCTGACGATCGGGCTGGTCGCGCCGTCGCCGAGTGCGCAGAACGATCGGCCGAAGATGTTGTCGCACGTGTCGAGCAGCGTGGCGATGTCGGCCTCGACGGCGGTGCCGTTCTCGAGCCGTTCGAGGATCTGCACCATCCAGTAGGTGCCTTCGCGGCACGGGGTGCACTTGCCGCACGACTCGTGGGCGTAGAACTCCGTCCACCGCAAGATCGCTCGGACGACACAGGTCGTGTCGTCGAAGCACTGCAGGGCTTTGGTGCCCAGCATCGAACCGGCTGCCGTGACGCCCTCGTAGTCCAGGGGCACGTCGAGGTGGTCGGCCGTGAGCAACGGCGTCGAGGACCCACCGGGGGTCCAGAACTTCAGCGTCCGGCCTTCGCGCATGCCGCCGGTGAGGTCGAGCAGCTGACGCAGCGTGATGCCGAGCGGCGCCTCGTACTGCCCTGGCCTTTTCACGTGGCCCGACAGCGAGTAGAGCGTGTAGCCCTTGCTCTTCTCGGTACCCATGGCGGAGAACCACTGCGGGCCTCCGAGCACGATCGACGGCACGGACGCGATGGACTCGACGTTGTTGACCACGGTCGGGCAGGCGTACAACCCATGCGTGGCGGGGAAAGGCGGCCGCAGCCGTGGCTGGCCGCGATAGCCCTCCAGGCTGTCGAGCAGCGCCGTCTCCTCGCCGCAGATGTAGGCACCGGCACCGGCGTGGACGACCACGTCGAGCGAGTAGCCGCTGCCGTGGATGTCGCTTCCGAGGTGCCCCGCCGCGTAGGCCTGGGCCACGGCGTCCTGTACCCGACGGATGACGTGCACGATCTCGCCGCGGACGTAGATGAACGCATGGCTCGCCCGGATCGCGTACGACGCGATGATGACGCCCTCCACGAGCGCGTGCGGGTTGGCCATCATGAACGGGGTGTCCTTGCAGGTCCCCGGCTCGGACTCGTCGGCGTTGACGACCAGGTAGTGCGGCTTGGCGCCCTGCCCCTCCGGCCCCTGCGGGATGAAGCCCCACTTCATCCCGGTGGGGAAGCCGGCGCCCCCGCGGCCTCTCAGACCGGAGTCCTTGACCATCGCGATCAGGTCATCCGGCGCCATCGCGAGCGCCTTGGTCAGCGCCTGGTAGCCGCGGTTGCGGGTGTAGCCCGCGATCGTGAACGCGTCGGGCTCGTCCCAGTGTGCGCTCAGCACAGGGGTGAACACCATGTCAGCTCTCCGTCTCAGGGGCAGCAGCAGGAGCGGGGTACGCCGGAGCGACGTCGCCGCGCTCCTTCGCGAGGGCCAGTCCCGTGAGGGTCGGCTGGCCGGCGGTAGGTCCTTGCTGACCCAGTCCGTCGTTGAAGCCGGCAAGCACCCGGGAGACCTGCTTGAAGGTCGCCAGCGTCGACGGGCCGCGGGTCGGCGCGGGCGAGTTGCCGGCCTGCAGCGCATCGACGAGGGCCCGCGCGGACTGCGGCGTCTGGTTGTCGTAGAACTCCCAGTTGACCATCATCACCGGCGCGTAGTCGCAGGCTGCGTTGCACTCCAGGTGCTCGAGGCTGATCATGCCGTCAGCACTGGTCTGGTTGTGCGTAAGGCCGGTGTGCTCCTTGAGCGTCGCGAAGATCGCGTCGCCGCCGAGGACCGCGCACAGGGTGTTGGTGCAGACCCCGACGTGGAAGGTGCCGGCCGGCTTGCGGCGGTACATCGTGTAGAAGGTGGCCACGGCAGCGACCTCGGCCTTGGTGAGGTCGAGCTCCTCAGCGCACAGCGCGATGCCGGCGGGGGAGACGTAGCCCTGGACGGACTGCACAAGGTGCAACATCGGCAGCAGTGCCGACCTCGACCGCGGATAGCGGGCGATGATCTCGCGGGCCTCGGCGCGGGTCTGCTCGGTGAGGGCCGCGATGCCGTCCGGGACGACGGTGGTCTCGGGAAGGCCCAGGACGACCGGGCTGGAGGTGTCTGTCACTACCGGTCCACTCCACCCATGACGGGGTCGATCGAGGCCACCGCGGCGATGGAGTCCGCGATGAGCGACCCCTCGCACATCGCGGCCGTCGCCTGCAGGTTGACGAAGCTCGGCTCGCGGACATGGACGCGGAAGGGCCGCGTGCCGCCGTCGCTGACCGCGTGGACGCCGAGCTCGCCCCGTGGCGACTCGATCGACACGTAGACCTGGCCGGCCGGGACCCGGAAGCCCTCCGTGACAAGCTTGAAGTGGTGGATCAGGGCCTCCATGGAGGTGCCCATGATCTTCTTCACGTGGTCCAGGGAGTTGCCCATCCCGTCGCTGCCCAGCGCGAGCTGCGCGGGCCAGGCGATCTTCTTGTCCTCGACCATGACCGGCCCGGACTGCGTCTGGACGCGGTCCACGGCCTGCTCGATGATCTTCATCGACTCTTTCATCTCAGCCAGCCGGACCAGGTACCGGCCGTAGCCGTCCGCGGTCGTCTGGGTCGGGACGTCGAAGTCGTAGGTCTCGTAGCCGCAGTAGGGCTGGGTCTTGCGCAGGTCCCACGCCAGCCCGGCCGAGCGCAGGATCGGGCCGGTGACGCCGAGGGCCAGGCATCCCTGCACGTCGAGGTAGGCGACGTTCTGCAGGCGCTGCTTCCAGATCGGCTGCCCGGTCAGCAGCTTCTCGGTGTCGGGCAGACGTGCCTTCAGCGCCTCGAGCAGCTCCCGAACCTTCTCGATGGCTCCTGGCGGCAGGTCCTGCGCCACGCCGCCTGGGCGGACGAAGGCGTGGTTCATGCGCAGGCCGGTGATCATCTCCAGGACGTCGAGGCACAGCTCACGCTCGCGGAAGCCGAAGATCATCGCACTCAGCGCGCCGAGCTCCATGCCGCCGGTCGCCAGCCACACCAGGTGCGAGGCGATCCGGTTCAGCTCCATGCAGAGCACCCGGATCGTCGTCGCTCTCGGCGGCGGCTCGATGCCCAGCAGCTTCTCCACCGCAAGGCAATACGCCGTCTCGTTGAAGATCGGCGACAGGTAGTCCATCCGCGTCACGAAGGTCACGCCCTGGGTCCAGGTGCGGTACTCCATGCTCTTCTCGATGCCGGTGTGCAGGTAGCCGATGACCGTACGCGCACTGGTGACCGTCTCTCCCTCGAGCTCGAGGACGAGCCGCAGCACGCCGTGCGTGGAGGGATGCTGCGGGCCCATGTTGATGACCATGCGCTGGTCGTTGCTGGCACCCTCGATGACGGAGTCCCAGTCCCCACCGGTGACGGTGTAGACGGTCCCCTCGGTGGTCTCTCGGGTGCCGGCGTACAGGTCGGAGGTCGTCATGCTGCGGTGCCCCGGGCCCTTCGGCTGTCGCTCATGAGTAGGCCCTCCTCTCGTCCGGCGGCGGGATGCTCGCGCCCTTGTACTCCACAGGGATGCCGCCGAGGGGGTAGTCCTTGCGCTGCGGGTGACCGTCCCAGTCATCCGGCATGAGGATCCGGGTCAGACCGGGGTGACCGTCGAAGATGATCCCGAACATGTCCCAGGCCTCGCGCTCCTGGAAGTCCGCCGTGGGGTAGACCGAGCACACCGACGGCAGGTGCGGGTCCTCAGCAGTGACGGCGGCCTCGACACGCAGCCGCCGACGGTAGGTCATCGAGGTGTAGTGGTAGACCGCGTGCAAGCGGGCCGTCTCGGCCGGGTAGTCGACACCGGAGACCGACGACAGCAGCTCGAAACGCAGGTTGGGGTCGTCACGCAGGACGCGGGCGATCTCCAGGACCGCCGCCGGCTTGACGTAGAGCGTCAGCTCGCCCCGGTCCACGACGACCCGCAGGACGTTGTCTCCGAAGCCCGGCCAGGCCGCTTCGAGACAGTCGGTGGCCTCGTCGAACCAGCCGCCGTACGGGCGCGGGGTCGACAGCTGCGCGACCTCTCGCGGGACCAGCCCCCCGAAACCGGAGGTGTCACCACCAAAGGTCGCTCCGAACAGGTCGGAGCCGGCCCGGACGGGCATCGCGCCGGGAGCCACCGACGAAGCGCTCAGCGGGGCGGCGGTCAGCGGGGCAGGGGTCGCCGAAGAGGGGGTGGCGTCGACCGGCATGCCCGAGGTGCTGGGTGTCGGATCGCTCACGCCTCGCTCCCGGCGCGCGCCGCCCGCTTGCCCTCTTTGGTGTAGCGGGCCGAGCTGGCGACGAGCTCGCGGGGCTGGTAGTCGTGCTCGAGCCGTCGCTTGGCGTTGGAGCCCAGCGGCTCCTCCATGATCTTGTCGTGCAGCTTCAGGATCGCGTCAATGAGCATTTCAGGCCGCGGCGGGCAGCCCGGCAGGTAGATGTCGACGGGGATGATGTGGTCGACGCCCTGCACGATCGCGTAGTTGTTGAACATGCCGCCGGAGCTGGCGCAGACGCCCATCGCGATGACCCACTTCGGCTCGGGCATCTGGTCGTAGATCTGCCGTACGACAGGCGCCATCTTCTGGCTCACCCTTCCGGCGACGATCATCAGGTCGGCTTGCCGTGGCGAGGCCCGGAAGACCTCCATGCCGAAACGGGCGAGGTCGTAGCGGCCGGCGCCGGTCGCCATCATCTCGATGGCGCAGCAGGCCAGTCCGAATGTCGCCGGCCACAGCGAGCTCTTGCGGCTCCAGTTGACGACCTTCTCGACGCTCGTCAGGACGATTCCTGACGGGAGCTTCTCTTCAAGTCCCATGGGGTGTCGCTCCTAGTCCCATTCGAGGCCGCCGCGGCGCCACACGTAGGCGTAGGCGACGAAGACGGTGAGGATGAACAGGACCATCTCGACCAGGCCAAAAACGCCCAGCCTTCCGAAGGCGACGGCCCACGGATAGAGGAAGATGATCTCGATGTCGAAGACGATGAACAGCATCGCGGTCAGGTAGAACTTGATCGGAAAGCGCCCGCCGCCCATCGGCTGCGGGGCGGGCTCGATACCGCATTCGTAGGCGTCGTACTTCGCGCGGTTGTAGCGCTTGGGACCGGTGAAGCTCGCGGCACCGACGGAGAAGGCTGCGAACCCGAAGGCGAGCAGTCCGAGCACGAGGATCGGCAGGTAGTACTGCAGCACGGGCGGGCGCCTCCTTCAGGTCCTGCGGACGGGCTGGGAAGAGCGTGTCGCCACCGGGCTCACGGTCCGCGCCGCCAGCCTACGGGTCATGGCGTTCGGGTCAGGCTGCGGGGGCGACCTTGACCAGGCCGTTGACGACCCGGTCCAGGGCGTCCCCGCCGCGGGGGTCGGTGAGGTTGGCGAGCAGCTTCAAGGTGAACTTCATGAGCAGCGGTCGCGGGAGCCCGTACTTGGTGGCCACCTTCATGACCTGCGGGTTGCCGATCAAGGAGACGAAGACCCTGCCGAGCGTGAAATAGCCGCCGTAGGTGGCCTTCATCGCGGCCGGATAGGCCTCCAGGGCGCGCTCGCGACCGGGACCCTCAGCACGTGCCAGCGCCTGTACGACGACCTCGGCGGCGAGCCGGCCGGACTCCATGGCGTAGGCGATCCCCTCGCCGTTGAACGGGTTGACGGCGCCGGCGGCGTCACCCACAAGCAGCATGCCGTCGCGGTAGTGGGGCTGCCGGTTAAACCCCATCGGCAGTGCCGCACCCCGGATCGGACCGCGGGCGTGCTCCTCGTCGTACTGCCATTCCTTGGGCATGGACGACGTCCAACGCGCCATCAGGTCCTTGTAGTTGGTGTCCTTCCACGCCTTGGTGGTGTTGAGAATGCCGAGGCCGACGTTGGACGTCCCGTCTCCGACGCCGAAGACCCAGCCGTAGCCGGGGAGCAGGTCTCCGGTGGGAGTGCGCAGCTCCAACCAGGACTCGAGCATGTCGTCGTCGTGGCGGGGGCTCTCGTAGTAGCGCCGGACGGCCACGCCCATCGGCCGGTCGTCGCGCTTGTTGATGCCCTGGGAGATCGCCAGGCGCGCGCTGACGCCGTCACACGCGATGGTGATGGGGGCGCGGTAGGTCGTGGGGGTCTTGTCCTGCCCGACCTTGGCGGTCACGCCGACGATCCGGCCGTTCTCGACGACGGGACCGGTCACGTTGGTGAGCGTCTGCAGCCGGGCGCCGGCCTTTTGGGCGTTCTGGGCCAGCAGGTCGTCGAAGTCCAGGCGCGGCCGGACCAGCCCGTAGTTGGGGTAGCTCGCCAGCTCTGGCCACAGCAGCTCGAGCTTGACGCCACCGCCCAGGATGCGCAGGCCGCGGTTCTGGATGAAGCCGTTGGCAGGGCTGGTGTCGATGCCCATGTCGACCAGCGTCTTGACCGCTCGCGGCGTGAGGCCGTCGCCGCACACCTTCTCGCGCGGGAAGCTGGTCTTCTCCAGCAGCAGCACGTCGAGGCCGGCCTGCGCGAGAGCGTGGGCCGTGGAGCTGCCGCCAGGCCCGGCGCCGACGACGATCGCATCTGCGTCCTGCTGCTGGCTCACCTGGGCTCCTCGGGACCGGTGCTTGTGAAAACTTTCACGAGCGTCCCCAGTGTAAAGCCCTACCGCTGTCCCTGCCCGCCAGCCGGTTGCGCCTGGTCAGCGGGTGCCACGGTGGAGGGCGACGATGCCACCGGTGAGGTCGCGCCAGCCGACCTTCGTCCAGCCGGCCCGCTGTAGCTCGGCCGCCAGGCCGCGCTGGTCGGGCCACGCCCGGATCGACTCCGCGAGGTAGACGTAGGCAGACGGATCGCTGCTGACGCGGGTCGCGACGGTCGGCAGGAGCCGCATCAGATACTCCACGTAGAGCGTCCGAAACGGCTTCCAGGTCGGGTGGCTGAACTCGCACACCACAATCCGCCCACCGGGCCGGGTGACCCGGCGCATTTCGGTGAGGGCCAGCTGAACGTCGGCGGTGTTGCGCAGCCCAAAGGAGATGGTCACCGCGTCGAACGCCCCGTCGGCGAAGGGGAGCCGCAAGGCGTCGCCCGCGACCAGGTCGACGCCCCTGCCACGGCCGACCTTCAGCATCCCCAGGGAGAAGTCACACCCCACGACCTTGGCGCCGGTGCGGGCCAGCGCGGCCGAGGAGGTGGCCGTGCCGGCTGCGAGGTCCAGGACGCGCTCGCCGGGCAGTAGGTGCAGGGCGTCGTTGACGGCCGTGCGCCACCCACGGTCCTGGCCCAGGGACAGGACGGTGTTCGTCAGGTCGTAGCGGGGCGCGACCTCGTCGAACATCGCGGCGACCTCGGAAGGGTCCTTGGCGAGCGTTGCGCGAGTCACCCCTTCAGTATCGCGGCGGCGCGGGCGGCCCGCATCAGCGGCGGTGGACCAGCCGCCCCCCGAGCACCGTCGCCACGCATCGCCCCGCCCCGTGCTCCACCAGCTCCCGGTACGGCGCCTCGGTCGGCACGTCGAAGACGGCCAGGTCGGCGCGCCGGCCCACCTCCAGGGTGCCGAGATTCTGGCCGACGGCCCGCGCGCCCCCGAGCGTGAGCGCCCGGACGAGTGCCTCCTCCGGGTGCTCGAGTCCCTGCCGACGGGCGACGTCCCGGGTGCTCCTGGCCTCGGCGA
>JAYUBO010000293.1:0-11837 GCA_043740815.1 Frankiales bacterium
ACGCCCGCGGTCCTGGCCGACGTCATCGCCGGCCGGGCTTCGGGTATCCACGCCTTCCTGGACGGTCAGGTGACGGTCCGCGGCGACCTCGGGCTGTCCCTCCAGCTCGACGGGCTGTTCGAGGACGGTTTGCCTCGGCCGGCGTCCTTCCCGAGGGCCCAGGAGGTGCTCGCCATGGGCATCCGCACCGCCTATCTCGAAGCGGGGCCCGCGGACGCCCCACCGATCCTGCTGCTGCACGGCCTCGGCGCCACGAACGCCTCCCTGCTGCCGTGCCTGTCCGACCTGTCCCGCGACCACCGCGTCCTTGCCCCCGACCTGCCCGGCTTCGGCCAGAGCGCAGCCCCCGCCGCCTCCTACACCCCTGCCTGGTACGCCGCCTGGGTCGAGGCCTTCCAGCACGCGGTCGGCGCCCGCCGCGCCGTCGTGCTGGGAAACTCCCTCGGCGGCCGCGTCGCGCTCGAGGCCGGGTTGACCCATCCCCACTCCGTCCGTGGCCTGGTCCTGCTGACACCCTCGCCGGCCTTCCGGCGGCTGCGCCAGCTGGTCCCCGCCGTACGCCTGATGCGTCCTGAGCTGGCGCACCTGCCCGTCCGCCTCAACCACCGGCTCGTCGTCGAGTCCATCCGGGGCATGTTCAGCGACCCCGACCGCCTGTCCACCGCCTGGTACGACGCCGCCGCCGACGAGTGCGTGCGGGTGTTCCGCTCGCGCGCGCACCGGGTGTCCTTCTTCAGTGTCGCGCGGCAGATCTTCCTCGAGGACGCCCACGGGCGTAACGGCTTCTGGGACCGATTGGCGAACCTCGAGCCGCCCGCGCTGTTCCTCTGGGGAGACCGCGACCGCCTCGTGCCGGCGTCGTTCGCCCGGCACGTCACCGACGCGCTGCCGCGGGCCCACTCCGTCGTCCTGGAGGACTCCGGCCACGTGCCCCAGTTCGAGCACCCGGAAGCCACGATGGCGCTGGTCCGCGGCTTCCTTGCCGAGCTGCCCGCTTCCTGAGCTCCCTCGGACGGCGCTGGTCGCAGTCACCCACTAACGTCGCCGAGGTGACCGCTGCCACCGCTCCCCCCGCTGGGCAGAACCGAGCCGACCGGCACCCTTTCCTGGTGCTGGCGATCGTCCTCACGGCCGTGTTCGTGCAGCTGCTGGATGTGTCGATCGTCAACGTGGCCATCCCGTCGATCCAGAAGGACATCGGCGCGTCGTTCGCCGCCATCCAGTTGGTCCTGGCGGGATACCAGCTCGCCTTCGCCTGCCTGCTGATCACCGGCGCCCGGCTCGGCGACATCTACGGCCGCAAGAAGCTGTTCATGATCGGGATGACGACCTTCACGGTTGCCTCCGCCCTGTGTGGTCTGGCGCCCAACGCCACGACCCTCGTGCTGGCCCGCGTGCTGCAGGGCATCGGCAGCGGCCTGATGTTCCCGCAGGTCTTGGCGGTCATTCAGGTGACGATCCCCCCGAAGGAGCGCGGAAGGGCCTTTGGGATCTTCGGTGCCACGATCGGCATAGCGACCATCCTGGGCCCGCTGCTGGGCGGCCTGCTGATCAGTGCCAACCTGTTCGGGACCGACTGGCGGATGATCTTCCTGGTCAACATCCCGGTCGGTGTCATCGCGCTCATCGCGGCGTTCGTGGAGCTGCCGGACAGCAAGGCACCCGACGCGCCCCGCCTGGACGTGCCCGGGGCCTTGCTCGTCACAGCGGGACTGTTCCTGCTGATCTACCCACTGACCGAGGGCCGGGAGAAGGGCTGGCCAGTGTGGATCTATCTCATGCTGGCCGCCTCGGTGCCGTTCCTGGTGGCCTTCGTGTGGCTGCAGCAGAAGAAGACCGCGGCCCGTAGCGACCCGCTGATGCTCATGACGCTGTTCGCCAACACGTCCTTTCGCACCGGCCTGGTCCTGTCGGTGGTCTTCTTCGCCGGCATCCCCGCCTTCTTCTTCAGCTTCAGCCTGTATCTCCAAGTCGGCTTGGGCTTCACGGCCCTACACGCCGGCCTGACGACGTTCCCGTTCGCGGTGGCGTCCGGCTTCGCGTCCTCTCGCTCCGACGGGCTCGCGCAGCGGCTGGGCACCCGGGTCCTCACGATCGGTACCGGCCTGCTCGCACTCGGCATGGTCGTCGTGATCGTCGTGCTGCACGCTGCCGGCACCGACCTGAACTCCTATGAGATCGCACCGTTCCTGCTCATCGCGGGTCTCGGCCTGGGCCTGTTTATCGCCCCGCTCACCAACCTGGTGCTGGCCGGCATCGGGGGCCGCGAGGCGGGGTCGGCATCGGGGGTGCTTTCCACCAGCCAGCAGGTCGGCGGCGCGCTCGGGGTCGCCTTGATCGGGCTGATCCTGTTCGGAGTCCTCGGTAGCCACGCGTCGGCCGCGGCCCGCGACGAGAGCCCGGCGCTGACGAGGGCGCTGACCGCGGCCGGCACGCCTCCAACCGCAACCGTCGCCGCAGTGGAGGGCTTCGAGCGCTGCTTCGTCCTGCGCACGAAAGCCCCTGACCCCGCCGCCATTCCGAAGGGCTGCGCCGCGACGGGCAGCGGGCCCGCAGCCAAGGCCTTTGCCGACGCCGGGACACACGCTCGCAAGGCGAACTTCCTGCACGCCCTCGAGCGGGGCCTGCTCTTTGAGGTGGCCGTCTTCTTGATCGCGATGGCCCTCACGACACAGTTGCCAAAGGTCGCCAAGGGCCAGCTCGGGCACGCCGCGCCCGCCGAGGCCTGACCCGCCCAGCCTTGCACCTGTCCGCTCAGAGCTGAGCCGTCGCGACGGCTAGTTGTGCTGGCGCAGATCGCTGAGCAGGGACTCGCCCAAGGAGACCGTCTCGCGACGGTTGAGCTCCGCGCCGGCGACCGCACCGGCGAAGAACGGCGCAAACGAGGTCAGGTTGCGCCCGAGCCGGCGGACGATCCGCTGCCTGAGCTGCTGCCTGGCCGCGCTGCTCAGAACCGACGACAGGGACGGCGCCCCACCGTCCCGGTCCAGGCCACGCTTGGCCGCCCAAGACGTCAGGTAGGCCACGGTCCGCGCAGGGGCGGACCCCGGCGGGGACCGCCGGTAGACCACATGCAGCTCGGCGACCAGCTTCAGCTCGACGGCGACGACCGCAAGGGTCTCGGCGACGAGCTGCACCGGTGCGGCCAACAGTGCCGGGGGGGCCGCGAACTCGACCGACGCGAGCGCCCCCGCCGCCGCACCGAGCCCAGCCGTGGTCCTCGCCGCATTCTTGATGAGGGCCTTCGCCAGGTCATCGCCGGACAGGCCGTGGTGATGGGACCGCAAGGTCAGCAGGTCCCGCACGGGCAGGTGCGGCGCGATCTCGTCGGTGACGAGGTCGACGAGGACCTTGCCGGACACAGCGGCCCGCGTACCCGCCCCGCGCATCACTCCCGACAGGGTGCGCGTCAGGGCCGCGAGCAGCCGCGCACGCTCGCCACGGTCCAGCTGCTCGACGGACAGCCGGCCCAGGATCTCCCCGACATCACCGGACGGCTTGGCGCCCTTGACCTGCTTCATCGTTCAGACCGGTCCGGGTGCCGCAGCACCCCGTCGGTCTTCCAGCAGCCATCGGCCTGCACAGACAGCACCCACGTGTAACCGACCGCCTCAGCCAACGCTGACAGCACGAGCACCTCCAGCTGCGCCTCGCCGTCATCTTCCAGGACAGGGCCAAGCTGCGCAGCCCGATGTCCCAACAAAGCCCGATAGGCCGGGTCACGGACCAGAGCGGCGAAGCGCTCGAGCGGGCCGGTGGCCTCCTGGTTGGCGCGACTGGCGAACTCCCAAACAGTCCGGATCCCGGGACCTGCCCCTACCCCGTCGTACGGCTCCTCCCGCAGCGCTTGTAGCTGGGCGAGAACCACGTCCGTGGGCGAGGGAGGTGTTGCGGGGTCGGTCACGCCGTAATCGCCGACCCGGCCTACGCGCACTCGCGGCAGGTCAGGCGGCCGCCCTTGTCGGAGGCGAGCTGGCTGCGGTGGTGGACCAGGAAGCACGACGAGCAGGTGAACTCATCGCTCTGCTTCGGCAGGACCTTGACGGTGAGCTCCTCACCGGACAGGTCGGCGCCAGGCAGCTCGAGAGCCTCAGCAAGGTCGGTTTCGTCGACGTCGACGCTGCTGGACTGGGCCTCGGCCCGGCGGGCCTTCAGCTCCTCGAGGCTGTCCTCGCCAAGGTCGTCCGCTTCGGAGCGGCGGGGGGTGTCGTAATCGGTAGCCATGGTGGTCGGGCTCTCTTCCTTTTGCGTCCGGCGCGGGGACAACGCGCAACGGCGTCGTTCTGTGCCCGAGGGCAGAAGATCTTGTAGGTGGAGCGGCAGAGGGTAGTGCCTCCTGGGCCCGCCGCCCTACCCATTCGGGTCCGCGTCACCTGTGGATTGGCTGTCCGTCGGCTAGCTGCGCGTAGGCGCCCCAGATCAGCTCGGTCAGCAGCTCGCTGAGCAGGCTGCGGTCGGTGTCCTGCTCCTCGAGCCAACGCTCGCCGGCTGCTTGCACGAGGCCCACGATGGCGGCCGCCCAAACCGGTGCGCGGAGGTCGTCCGCAGCCAGCCGTAGCTCGTGCGTGATGCCGACGGCGAGCAGCTCCTGCAGCCGACGGACAAACCCGCGGACCTGCCCGTGGACGTGGACGGCCGCTTCGGACTGCACCAGGAAACGGTAGACCTGGGGTTCCGCCCCGATCACGGCCAGGTAGGTGTCGATCGTCCGCAGCACCCTGACCCGCGGCACCCCGCCGCCGGTCAGGGCCTCCACCAGGGCATCGAGCAACCGGTCGGTGTGCCGTCCCGCGAGCGCGGCGTACAGGCCGCTCTTGTCCCCGAAATGCCGGTACAGGATCGGCTTGGTGATGCCAGCCTCAGCGGCGATGCTCGCCATCGACGCCGAGGCCCCGTCCCGCTGCACGACCAGGTCCGCCGCCGCAAGAAGGCTCTCGCGCCGCGCATCCCGCTCCTGCAGGATCGTCACGGGATCTGATGCCCCGAGATGGCCCGGCTGATGATCAGGCGCTGGATCTCGCTGGTGCCCTCGAAGATCGTGTAGATCTTCGCGTCGCGGTGCCAGCGCTCCACCGGGTACTCGCGGATATAGCCGTTGCCGCCGAGGATCTGGATGGCCTTCTCGGTGACGTCGACGGCTGTCTCACCGGCGTACAGCTTGCACATGGAGCCCTCGCCGGAGGTGAACGGGACACCGTTGCGACCCATCCAGGCCGCGCGCCAGACCAGCAGGCGGGACGCGTCGATCTTGGTCTTCATGTCGGCGAGCATGAAGGCGATGCCCTGGTTCTGGACGATCGGGCGACCGAACTGCTCGCGGGTCTTGGCATACTCCAGGGAGTACTCGTAGGCAGCGCGGGCGATGCCGACCGCTTGGGCCCCTACCGACGGCCGGGAGGCCTCGAAGGTCGCCATCGCCGCCTGGCCGCCCTTCTCGCGGCCGCTCGACAGCGACTCGCCGCGCTGGAGTGCCGCCTGCCGCTCGCGGGCTTTCGCCAGGCGCGCGTCAAGCTTCTGCTTGCCACCGAGCAGCTGGCTGCCAGGAATGCGGCAGTTGTCAAGGATGACCTCGGAGGTGTGTGAGGCCCGGATGCCGTGTTTTTTGAACTTCTGCCCCTGGGACAGGCCGCGACCCTTGGAATCGGGGCCGAGCACGAAAGAGGCTTGGCCACGGGCCTTGAGCGTGGCGTCCACGGACGCGACGACCACGTGCACGTCGGCGATCCCGCCGTTAGTGATCCAGGTCTTGACGCCGTTGAGCACCCACTCGTCGGACTTCTCGTCGTAGACGGCGGTGGTCTTCATCGAGGACACGTCGGAGCCGGCGCCCGGTTCGGAGACCGCAAGCGCGCACAGTTTGACGTCCTCGGGCGTGCCGAAGCACTGGGGCGCCCACTCCCCGAGCTGCTCCGGGGTGCCGTTGCCGAGGATCCCCGCCAGGCCGAGTGTCGACCCGACGATCGCCAGGCCGATGCCGGCGTCACCCCAGAAGATCTCCTCCATGGTGACCGGGAGGCTGATGCCTGACTCGTCGCCCCAGATGCTGGCGAAGAAGTCCAGCGAGTAGATGCCCGCCCGCGCCGCCTCCTGGATGACCGGCCACGGGGTCTCCTCACGCTCGTCCCACTCGCTCGCGGCGGGGCGGATGACGTCGGTGGAGAACTCGTGCAGCCACTTCTGCAGCGTCTGTTGGTCCTCGGTGAGCTCGAGGGTGAAGCCAGCCATGGTCTAGGTGCTCCTGTGCGTGATCGATCCCTGGACGAAGGTGGGCTTCGTACCGGGGAAGTAGGGGGACGGGGTGAGCTCGGAGGAGGGAAGGAACTGCGGGAAGCGGGAGTCCCGCTGGGACCTGTCGGCGAGCGCCTTCTCTTTGACCAGGGAGTTGTACTGGTCGGCCAGGGCCTCGGGGGTGTTGGTGTTGAGGACGACCTCGCGCTCCCAGGTGCGGGCGCTCTTGGCGACCCCCGGGATCCGCGAGTGCTCGGGGACGAGGCACTCGACGGCTATGGCGTTCTCGCTGACGGCCCAGATGCCGTCGGAGGTGTTGAGGATCAGAGACTGGTTGCCGAGCGCATGCCCCGGGGTGGCGACCAGGGCCACACCCGGACCGAGCAGCACGTCGCCGTCGATCGCGACCAGCCGCTCCACCAACAGGTCGGTGTAGGTGTCCGGCTGGTACCACTGGCGCTGCAGCGGGTGCAGGTCCGCCATCGCCTCGAGCTCCTTGCGCTGCACCAGGAGCTTGGCGTTGGGGAAGGCAGCCTCGGTGGTGGAGGTGCCGACCCAGCGGCGGACATCTTGGGTGTGGAGGTGGTCGAAGGCGAGGTAGTCGACCTCCTCCGGCGCGATGCCCAGGCCGGCGAGGTTCTCGAGCACGGTCGCGTGCCGGGTCACGACGCGTCTGTGCAGCTGTGAGGGAGTGCGGTCGTTCATCCGCGCGAAGTAGGGCGTGTACTCCCCGCGCTCGTGGTCGCTCGGCTCGAAGACCAGCGTCCTGGTGCGGCCCGCATCAACCCAGCGGACGACGAGCATCCGGTTCGTGATCGACAGGTACGGCGAGGGCGTGAGGGCCGCCCGCCACAGCCCGAACCGCACCGGGTAGGGCAGGGTGACAAGGTCCCTGGTGGTCACGCTCGACGGCACGCCGGTGGCCAGCAGGTCGCGACGGAACACCTCGGCCGCCTCGCGGACCTGGCGCAGCTGCAGGCCGTAGGACGCGTCCCTGTCGACGGCGTCGAAGGCGTCCAAGCGGGTGCCGACGCCGGTCCCGGCGTCACGCAAGTCAGTCAGGGTCACCACAAACTCCTCGAGGGCAAGGTGTTACCGCCGGTAACCGTGTCGTGCCTGCGCCGTGGTGTCAAGCGTCACCTTGACATCTGTTACCGAGGGTAACAGCCTGACAGGATGGCTATTGTCAGCGTCGACGAGCTCAGCGTCCACGGCAACCTGGTGCGCTACGCCCACGCCGGGACGAGTGGTCCGGTGGTAGTGCTGATCCACGGCCTGGCCTCCCGCGCGGCGCAGTGGGAGCCGGTGATGTCGACCCTCGGGGACCATTACCAGGTGATCGCACCGGACCTGCTCGGACACGGCCAGTCGGCCAAGCCCCGCGGCGACTACTCCCTCGGCGCCCAGGCCTGCGGTATCCGCGACCTGCTCGCCGCCCTCGGCTACGACCAGGTGTCGCTCGTCGGGCACAGTCTCGGCGGCGGCATCGCGATGCAGTTCGCCTACCAGTTCCCCGGGCGGGTCGAGCGCCTCGCCCTCGTGTGCGCCGGCGGCCTCGGCCCCGAGGTCTCGGGCTTCCTGCGGGCAGCGACCCTGCCCGGGTCCGAGATCGTCCTGCCGATCATCGCCGGTTCGTGGGTGCGGGCCGCTGCGCGCGCCGTCGACCGCGTCATGGCCCCGGTCGTGCCTGCCGGGATGCGCGAGGCCCTCGTCGGCTTCGGCTCCCTCGGCGACGGCGCTACCCGCGACGCCTTCATCCACACGGCCCGCTCCGTCATCGACGTCCGGGGTCAGCGGGTCGACGGCCGCGACCGCCTCTACCTGGCTGCCGACCTGCCGCTCCTGGTCGTCTGGGGCGCCAAGGACGCGATCATCCCCGTCCAGCACGGCCTGGCTGTGGGCGAAGCCGTCCCGACCGCCCGCGTGGAGATCTTCGCCCAGTCCGGCCATTTCCCGCACCTGACCGAGCCGGCCCGGCTGTCGGCGCTGCTGCACGACTGGATGTCGAACCTGCGCGATCCGGCGAGCCAACCCGTCGCCTAGAGCGGCGGACTACTTCTGGGAGGCGTCAAACTCCAGGGCCTTCTGCAGCGTGACGCCGGTGCTCGCACACCCCACGCCCTTCTCGCCGCCCTGGGCGCCCCCGGCGTAGGTCCGGACGAACTCCAGCAGCCGCGGGTCGGTCGCGGTCGGCACCTTCAACTGCAGTCCCCACGTCGAGGCGACGACCGATGCGTCCTGGCTGGCGTAAGGCGACACCATCACGAACTCGCGGTTCGTGTGCGCAAGCGTCGCGAGAGTCGCGATGTCGGCGGCCGACAGAGTCCGCTGGTAGGTAATCCAGACGCCGCCGTGCTCCTCGGAGTGCACAGCGTTCTCCTTGGGCAGCTCCTCGGTATAGACCTGGCACTTCAGCCACGCCGGACTGTGCGCCCCGCCGACGGGGGGAGACTGTGGGTAGCTCTGCGGGTACTGCCCCTTCGTCAGGTGGTTGTGGCTGAGCCCGGTGAACACGGCCACCCCGTTGATCGCGGGGCTCGGGGCGGCCTTCGGGGCGCTACCGCCCCCGCCGCAGCCAGCGAGCACAAGGACGAGGGCAAAGGGAACCAGGCGCACCCCGTCACCGTACGTCGTCTTCCTGGAGGTCAGGCATGACAGGCTGCGCGGGTGACCGCCCGCCCCCTCGCCCTGCTGCTGCTCCCGGCCCTGCTCGTCGGCGGCTGCTCCTCCGGTACGACGAAAGCCGCGCCCGCATCCCTGTCGGGCGCCCCCTCGCCGACCGTGACGGCCACGCCTGAGGCGACCGCGACAGCCCCCGAACCCACCCCGACGACCACCCGTACCGCCACGAAGGCGCCCACCCCCAAAGCGACGCCCCCTCCCCGCAGTACCCCCTCCCCCGCCCCGAAGCCGGTACCGAAGCCGGTGACGCCCTCGGCTGTCCGCCCGCCGACCGTGGTCGCTGCGGGCGGCCAGCACGCCTTCCCCATCCGCGGGTGCAGCGTGAGCTACGCCCACAGCCACCACGACTACCCCGCAACGGACATCTTTGCCGCACGGGGCTGCACGGTCGTCGCTCCCGTCACCGGCCGCGTCGACGAAGTCTCGACGGTTGACTCATGGAGCAGCTCGACCAACTACGGCAGCCAGCGCGGCGGCCTGTTCTTCTCGATCGTCGGCAACGACGGCGTGCGCTACTACGGCTCGCACCTGTCGGCCGTGTCGATCCGGGTCGGCCAGCGGGTCACGGTGGGTCAGGTCATCGGCGCGGTCGGCAACACCGGCGACTCCAAGGGCATCGCGACCCACGTCCACTTCGGATTGTCCTGGCCGACTAAGGCGGGCGTCTGGTGGGTGCGCCGCGGGGAGGTCTACCCGTGGTCCTACCTCGACAGCTGGCGGGCCGGCGGTAACGCCTCCCCCGCGCCCGCGGTGTCGGCCGCACACCGCATGCAGGGCGACGTGCCGCCCTGCCGCGCCGAATGCTGACCCCCACCGACTGCTGACCCCGTACCCACCGCTAACCCTTGGGAGAGCTCGTGGACGTGCTCTACACCGCAAGAGCAACAGCTCGTGGCGGCCGCGAGGGCGAGGTCGTCAGTGACGACGGTGTCCTCGACCTCATGCTCGGCGTGCCCACCGAGCTCGGCGGCCCGGGCGGCGACGTGACCAACCCGGAACAGCTGTTTGCCGCGGGCTACTCGGCCTGCTTCCACTCGGCCCTGAAACGCGTCGCCGGCTCCCAGAAGCTCGACGTGACGGGGTCCTCGATCACGGCCCAGGTGAGCCTGGTGGCCGACGGCTCGGCCTTCGGGATCGCGGTCACCCTCGTTGGCGCATTTCCGGCCCTCGATGCGTCCGCCGGCGCCGAGCTGATGGAGCAGGCCCACCAGGTGTGCCCCTACTCCCGCGCCACCCGCGGCAACATCGAGGTCACCCTCACCGTCGCCTGAGCTCTGCGTACGCCATCCCCCGTGATCCTCGAGACCCGCAACAGCCCAACCTGGACAAGACCCCGGGAGCCCTCACACGCCACGTGCTCATCATCGAGAAACTACTGCTGGCTCGCCTCGCCCCGGGTTTATCGTCAGCGCCGTGACGCGCATCGGAGCGATCTTCTTGCCGACCTGGGCTCCTGAGGCCTTGCTCCCGCTGGCCCACGCTGCCGACGAGGCAGGGGTGGACGAGCTGTGGGTGTGGGAGGACTGCTTTAAGCAGTCCGGGGTAGCGGCGGCCAGCGCATGCCTTGCGTCCACCGCGCGGATGGCGATTGGTCTTGGTCTGATGCCGGCCCCGCTGCGCAACGTGGCCCTGACCGCCATGGAGGTCGCCACCCTGGAGCGGATGTTTCCTGGCCGCTTCCGGGCAGGGATTGGCCACGGCGTGCAGTCGTGGATGGAGCAGGCCGGTGTGCGGGCGGCCTCCCCGCTGACGCTGCTGCGTGAGCAGCTCACCGCGCTGCGCGCTCTGCTGGACGGACAGCGGGTCAGCACGCAGGGTCGCTACGTCCACCTCGACGATGTCGCCCTGGACTGGCCGCCGCGACAGCGCGTACCGGTACTGGCCGGGGCGGAGGGGCCAAAGTCGTTGCAACTTTCCGGTGCGCTGGCCGATGGCACCCTGCTACCGGCTGGCACCACTGTGGACCGGTTGCGCGGGGCCCGCGAGCAGATCGATATCGGGCGGGAGCAGGCCGGGCGCACGGACCATCACGACATCACCGTCTTCGTCCCGGTCGCCACCGGTCCGGGCGCGCAAGGGCGGTTGGACGCCTGCCAGGCCAGATGGGGCTTTGACGGCGAGGGCTGGGGCGCGGCCGGCGACGCCGAGCAGGTAGCGCAATCCCTGCGCGGCTGGGCCCGGGCTGGCGCTGACGCCATCGCGCTACAGCCGACCGACGACGACCCGGACCCGGCCGCGTTCATGGCCTTCGCTGGTGAGGTGGCCCCACTGCTGCGCTGAGCCGCTGCCGTCGGCATCCGGTCACTGATCCCTTTCGGAGGCTAAGGTCGATCGCTGCTCGTCGGCGTGCCTTGGGCGGCCCGTCATGGGAACGAAAATGGAAGGGCTCGGCAAGAGCGACCTGCTTGGATCCCTGGATGCTGCAGATGAAAGCGTTCGACAACCCGGACTGGGCACAGATCTGGCCGCTCCTGCGAGACATCGTCGTCGAACAGGTGTACGCCGACCTGGGCTTCGTCACGATCGGCGCCGTTCCGGGTGCCTTCAACTCCCCGACGAAGGGCCGGGTAGGACTGCACGTGCTGTACCGACCGCTTCCCTAGACGTGAGGGTCAACGATGTCGGCGGGCGACTCTGAGTCGCGCGGCACGCCGATCTCTGTCGCGTCGGCGCGACGTCTTCAGGAGTAGTCCGCCCACACTGTCTGCGACGCGCCGTCGACCGTGACGTCTCCTCCGTACGGGAGGATCCACTGGGGACGGGTGTGCCCGAAGGGAACACCGACGACGACGACGGCATCCGGATTATACCGGTAGACGGTCTCGATGGCTACCTCGCGCTGCTCAGCGCGGCGAGCGGCGCGCTCGTCCGGGGTGGGCCGGACGTCGAAGCTGGAGGTAGGCGGACGCGCCACCAGAACGGCGTCT
>JAYUBO010000294.1:0-3094 GCA_043740815.1 Frankiales bacterium
GAGCAGTGGCCGAGCTTCCACGCCGCCCACAGCCAACGGATCACCTATGCCGTGGGGCTTCCCTGGCTCGTGCAGGGCGGGACGCTTGCGACCCTGATCGGCACGGATGCGGGACCTCGATGGCTGCTCGGGCTGGCTGCCGCGTGTGCTCTGGCCACGGTCGCCCTGACGCTTTGGGGTGCTGTGCCGGCACACGAACGCCTCAGCACCTTCGACGACGGCCTGGTCCAGCGGCTGCTGCGGATCAGTGCCTGGCGCACAGCGGCGTGGACGATCGGAGCGGCCGCCAGCGTGGCCCTCGTCGCGAGCCGCTGAGGTCGTTGTGGCGACCGTGACACACCGACAGTGCCCTTCACAGCAACGCTGCCGGATGGGTCCGCGCCCGTATACGGCAGACTGACGGCTCGCTCCGAGAAGAGGACATCAACCGTGCTCAGCTACCTGCAAGCCGTGGTGATAGGACTGACTCAAGGCGTCACCGAACTGTTTCCTGTGTCCAGCCTCGGCCACTCTGTGCTGCTGCCCGCTGTGATCGGTGGCTCCTGGAAGCCGCTGGTGACCCAGTCCTCTACCGCAGACAGCGGCTCGTCGTTCTACCTGGCCTTCATCGTCGCTCTGCACGTGGCGACGGCCACGGCGCTGTTGCTGTTTTTCCGCCAGGAGTGGGTTCGCATCATCGGTGGGTTTTTTCGCAGCCTCCGGCCGTCCCTTGCCGCGCGACGCATCGTCGCCGAGGACGACGACAGCCGTCTGGCCTGGCTGATCGTCATTGCCACGATCCCGGTTGGCCTCACCGGCGTCGCCCTGGAGCACACCTTCCGGACCATCTTCGCCAAGCCCTTGGCCGCAGCGATCTTCCTCACCCTGAATGGCGTCCTCCTGCTCGTTGGCGAGCGCCTGCGCCGGACCTCCGAGGTCGCGGTGGCCGCAGGGGGGCTCGACGGTGAACCGGACGAGCCGCGGCGTGGCACGCGGCCGATCCTTTCGCTGTCCTACAAGGAGGGCCTCGCTGTCGGGGCATTCCAGGTAGCGGCCCTGTTCGCGGGCATCAGCCGGTCCGGAGCCGCCATGGTCGGCGGCCTCGTCCGCGGCCTGTCGCACGAGGACGCTGCGCGCTTCTCGTTCCTGCTCGCTACGCCGGTGATCTTCGCAGCGGGGGTCCTGAAGGTCCCGTCACTGACGGGACCTGCCGCTTCGCACATCCATGGACAGATCTTGGTCGGCGTCGCCGTCGCATTCGTCTCGGCCTACCTGTCGATCCGGTTCCTCGTGAAGTACTTCGAGACCCGAACCCTCACACCGTTCGCGATCTACAGCCTGGTGGTCGGGATTGCCTGCGTGGTGCGCTTCAGCGTCTGAGCGCGCGCTGCCGCTCAGGCGTCTCGTCGGGTGACGACAACCATCGCACCAAGGACGGAGGCCGCCACCCACACGACCATGACCGTCACGCCACCGCCTGGGCTGAGCTCCCCGCCGATCGCAGGAGTGTCGGAGAACATCGCCTGGCCGGCGCTCAGCGGCAGGTAGTGGGAGGCGGTGGTCGCCCAGGAGGTGCCGAGAGCGGCCAGGATCCCCGGAGCGACCAGAAGTACCCCGACGAGCAACGCGATGCCTCCCGAGGTGCTGCGCACGATGAACCCGAGTCCCAGCCCCAACAGACCCACCAGGGTCAGGTAGCCGGCGAGAGCGACCACGATCCGCAGCGCATGCGGCGCCGCAAGGCCAATGCCATAACTTCCCAGGATCTGCTGGCTGGTGAAGAACGCCGCGAACGAGGCGACGAGCATCGCACTGAACCCAAGTACGGCGAACACCAGGAGCTTGGCCCACAAGACGGGAAGCCGCTTGGGTACGGCGACGAAGGTCGCCCGGATCATGCCCGTGGCGTACTCGCCGGTGATCGACAGGACACCCAGAACGCCCATGATCAGCTGGGTGACGCCGAACCCCCGCAGCGGGGCGGTGAGGACGTCTCGGTCCCCGGGGTCGTTGAAGGCACCCGGATTCATCAGGTTGCCGTGCAGGTGGTTCGCGATCAACCCGGCCGCGAGGACGAGCACGACGACCGCTGCCGCCAGGGTGATCCAGGTCGAGCGCAGCGTCTTCAGCTTCAGCCACTCGGCGCGCACCAGGCGCGGGAAGGTCAGACGCGAGTGTGATGCAGCACCCTTCGGAGCCGGGAGGCCCGACTGTGCACCTGTCGCGACGAGGTCGCTGGTAGTGCTCATGCTGTCGCGCTCCCCACGTGGGCGTGAAAGTCGACCGCGTCGCGGGTCATCTCCATGAACGCCTCCTCGAGTGACGCCTCGTGCGGCGTCAGACCGTGGAGCACGACACCGGCGTCCAACGCTGCCTGGCCGATCTGACCGACCGTCAGGCCGGTCACCTCCAGCTGGTCAGGGGCACGCTGCACGATGAGGGCGCCCTGGCTGGCAAGGACCGTTGACAGCTCCCCTGCGCGGGGCGAGCAGACCTCGACCACACCGGTCGAGGCACTCGAGATGAGCTGCTGGATGGGCACATCCGCGATGACCCGGCCGCGGCCGACCACGATGACGTGGTCAGCCGTCTGCGCCATCTCGCTCATGAGGTGGCTCGAGACGAAGACCGTTCGCCCTTCGGCGGCCAGACCGCGGAGCAGGTCCCGCACCCAGCGGATCCCCTCAGGGTCGAGACCGTTGATCGGCTCGTCGAGCAGGAGCACGCCGGGATCGCCCAGCAGTGCCGAGGCGATCCCGAGGCGCTGCCCCATACCCAGCGAAAACGCTCCGGCGCGCTTGCGTCCCACGTCACTGAGCCCGACCAGGTCGAGCACGGCGGCGACACGTCTGTCAGAGATCCCGTGCGTCGCCGCGAGGACCCGGAGGTGGTTGTACGCCGAGCGCGAGGTGTGCACGGCCTTCGCCTCCAGCAGGGCACCTACCTCGTGCAACGGCGCACGGTCGTCACGGTAGGAGCGCCCGTTGACCAGGACCGAGCCGGCCGTCGGGCGATCGAGCCCGACGATCATCCTCATCGTGGTCGACTTCCCAGCACCATTAGGTCCGAGGAAGCCGGTGACCACCCCAGGGCGCACCGTGAAAGAGACGGCGTC
>JAYUBO010000295.1:0-7885 GCA_043740815.1 Frankiales bacterium
CTGCACCATGCCGCCAGCTGCTGTCGCGAGGGCCGTCGCCCGGTCTGCGGCCGCTGCGGCGTCCTTGACCGTGACCACGATCGAGGCTGTCCGGATCACCGACTGCGGTACGACGGTGGTGGGCACCGTCGAACCGCCTGCCTTGACCTCGGTCGCTGTGGTCTGGGTGGTGATGCCGGCCACGCCCGCGCTCCGGTCTTGTGCTGCCGCCTTCGGGGCCGTGGCTCCCGTGGTGGACTTTTCGCTGGCCGAGCAGCCGGTGAGCAGCAGCGGGACGAGCAGGAGGGGGAAGACAAGACGGGACATCGGGCGACCTCCAGGTCGGACGGGTGGCAGGACAGCTCGACAGACTGATCGAGGGACTGGTCCTGTGACGCAGCGTGGGGCTCAGCGGCTCCTGTCGTGGCTACGGGACGGCACCAGTCAGGTCACACCTAGGCTTTGGGCATGCCCGAGCTCCTCGCCACCGACGGCCGACTGGTCGCCGTGGTCGGCGCCGGGATCGCAGGTCTTGCGGCGGCTCGTGAGCTCAGGCGGCTCGGTGCCCGCGTGGTGGTCTACGAGGCGACCGCCCAGGTCGGCGGCAAGGTCAGGGTGTCCGACGTAGGCGGCGTTCCCGTCGACGAGGGTGCCGACTCGATGCTGCGCCGCGTCCCGTACGGCGTGGACCTCGCCACTGCGGCCGGCTTCGTGCTCACGTCCCCCTCGGAGGGCGCAGCGAGCCTCTGGACCCGCGGCGCCCTTCGACCGCTGCCAGCCGGGACCCTGATGGGGATCCCGACGGACGTGGCCGGCCTCTGGCAGGTCCTGAGCTCCGAGGGCGTAGAGCGCGCGAGGGCCGAGAAGACCGGATCCCCTGTGGTGCAGGACATCTCGGTGGGGGACCTCGTCGCGGAGCGGCTGGGCAGGGAAGTGGTCGAGCGGCTCGTCGACCCGCTGCTCGGTGGCGTCTACGCCGGCCGGGCCGACCTGCTCTCGGTGCAGGCAACGTTGCCCCAGCTGTGGCCGCACCTGGCTGAGCACAGCTCCCTGCTGCAGGCAGCGAGAGCCGCTCGGGGGACCCCGACGACCGGACCGTTGTTCGCCGGGATCGAGGGCGGGCTCGGGCATCTACCACGGGTGTTGGCGCGTGACCTGGACGTCAGGCTGGGGACCGCCGTCCGGGGGCTCCAGCGGACCGCCGACGGCTGGCGGCTCGAGTTGGGGTCGGTCGCCGACCCGGCGTACCAACCGGTGGGAGCGGTGGTGCTGGCCGTGCCGGCAGCGTCGGCGGCGCGGCTGCTGGCCCCCCACGCGAGCGTCGAGGAGCTCGGGGGTGTTGGCTACGCGTCGGTCGGGATCGTCACGCTGGTGCTCGATGGCGACAGTCCCGGCAGCGGCAGCGGCTACCTCGTGCCGGCCATCGAGCAGCGGGTGACCAAGGCCGTGACCTTCACCAGCCGCAAGTGGGGACGTCCGGGTCCGGCGGTCGTCAGGGCGTCGGTCGGCCGCTTCGGCGAGGTCGCCGACCTCCAGCGCGACGACGCCGACCTCGTCCGCGTGGTGCTTGCCGAGCTGCGCGAAGCCGTCGGCCCCCTACCGGCGCTGGTCGACAGCCGGGTCACCCGATGGGGCGGCGGGCTCCCGCAGTATGCCGTCGGCCACCTCGACCTCGTCCGCCGACTTCGGGCCTCGTTGCCGCCGGGGATCGCGGTTGCGGGGGCCGCCTACGACGGCGTCGGCGTCCCGGCCGTCGCCCTGAGCGGGCAGCAGGCAGCCCGCGCGGTGCTAGCCGGCGCCTGACGGTCCACAATGGGTGCATGGCCGAGTCACAGCAGTCCGCGAAAGAGCTCAACGACCAGCTCCTGTTCACCACCTACGCCGTCTTCAAGGCGACGACCCCCCTCCCGAGCGACCGGGGCCTCGTGGCCGCCGAGGCGCAGGGCCTGCTCGACGAGGTCCTCCAGAAGGACGTCTACACCCGCGGGACCTACGACCTGTCGGGCTACAAGGCCGACGCCGACCTGCTCGTGTGGTGGACCTGCCCCGACCCCGACGTCCTCCAGGACGCCTTCAGCCGGTTCCGCAGCACGGCCCTCGGGCGGCACCTCACGCCCGTATGGTCCAGCGTCGGCCTGCACCGCCCTGCGGAGTTCAACCGCAACCACATCCCGGCCTACGTACGCCGGGAGGACCCCAAGAGGTACGTCTGCGTCTACCCGTTCAACCGCTCCCTCGACTGGTACCTGCTGCCTGACTACGAGCGCCGCGGGATGCTCGCCGAGCACGGCATGCAGGGCCGCGAGTTCGACGATGTGCGCGCCAACACGGTCGCGGCCTTCGGCCTCGGCGACTACGAGTGGCTGCTGGCCTTCGAGGCGGACGAGCTGCACCGGATCGTCGACTGCCTGCGGCACTTGCGCTCGAGCCGGGCGCGCCTGCACACCAAGCTCGAGACGCCGTTCTGGACGGGGCTGCGCAAGCCGCTGGCAGAGATCGTCGCCAGCCTGCCCTGACAGAGCTCGGGGTAGGACTGCGGTCTAGAGGCCCTCGAGCCAGTTACCGGCCCAGACGCCCTCGTCGGTGCCGGTGACCGGGACCGTGAACCACACCGCCTTGACGAAGCCCTCCTCGGCCCCGGCCCGGACCCCCCATGCTGTGGCGAGCTGCCCCACCATGCCCACGCCGCGGCCGGTCGCTGCGGTCGCGCTGTGACGCCGGACTTGGGGAAGGACGGCTGAGCCGTCGAGGACCTCGACGGTCACCTCGCCTGCACCGCGCGAGACGGCGACGGAGAACTCCGTGCGGGCGTGCAGCACGGCGTTTGTCGCGAGCTCGGAGACGAGCAGCGTCGCGACCTCCACGGTGTCTGCGAGCTCCCAGTCCAGCAGAACCCGGCGGACGAAGCGCCGGGCCTCACCGACGCTGGCAGGCTCCGACGGCAGGACGACGCGTTCGTTGTCGCTGACGGTCACCGTCACCCCTCGTTCGTAGCGAGCACACCTGACACTTTTACCATCGACTAGGACTGCTTTGACTCAAGCCGCAGGGAGACAGAGTTCATGCAGAAGCGGTCACCGGTCGGTGTCTGCGGCGCGTCGTCGAACACGTGGCCGAGGTGGCTCCCGCACGTCGCGCAGCGGACCTCGACCCGCTTCATGCCCATCGTGCGGTCCTCGATCAGCTCGACGTTGTCCTTGGCGCTGGGCTCGTAGAAGCTCGGCCAGCCGCAGTGGGAGTCGAACTTGGCGCCGGAGCGAAACAGCTCGGCTCCGCAGGCGCGGCAGGAGTAGATGCCCTGGGTCTTCGTGTCGTTGTACTCGCCACTGAAGGGGCGCTCTGTACCGGCGCGACGGAGGACGGCGTACTCCTCGGCGCTGAGCTCCTCGCGCCACTGCTCCTCGGTCTTCTGCACGGCGTAGGTGCGGCTGCCGTCCATGGCGGGTCCTCTCCTGGTGCTCCTGCGGGGCCATCTCACGCTCGTCCATCTCACGCTCGTCCATCTCACGCTCACTGCAGCGCACCAGGTGGTCCCGCTGTTCCACCACCGGAGGTGACGTCCCGGTGACGGCCGACCCCACGTCGTACCGTCCCAGCATGGCCTCGCCTTTCCTGGAGCTCGCGATCGACACGCCCAGCGGGGAGCGGCTGCTCAAGGTCACCAACCCGGACCGGACCTACTTCGCAGGCCTGCCTGAGGGTCGCGGGCGCAAGATCGACCTGGTCGAGTACTACCTGTCCGTTGCCGACGGGATCGTCCGGGCACTGCGGGAGCGGCCGACCGTCCTCAAGCGGCACCCCGAGGGCGCGCAGAGCGAGGCCATCTACACCAAGCGGGTCCCCAACAGCCGCCCGCCCTGGATCGAGACCGCCACCGTGCACTTCCCAAGCGGTCGCTCTGCGACGGAGCTGTGCCCGGTGGACATCGCGCACGTGGCCTACGCCGTCCAGATGTCGACGCTCGACTTCCACCCGTGGCCGTCGCGTCGCGACCACGTCGAGAACCCTGACGAGCTCCGCATCGACCTCGACCCGATGCCGGGCACCGACTGGGACGACGTCGTCGAGGTGGCGCTGGAGCTCAAGGCGTTCTTCGACGAACTGGGGATCGTGACGTTCCCCAAGACCAGCGGCTCCAAGGGTGTCCACGTCTACATCCGGTGCAAGCCCGCGTACACGTTCACCGAGGTCCGGCACTGTGCCGTCGCGGTGGCGCGGGAGATCGAGCGCAGGCGACCGGAGCTGGCGACGGCCAAGTGGTGGAAAGAGGAGCGTGGCGAACGGGTCTTTCTTGATTTCAACAGGATGGCGCGCGACCAGACGATCGCGTCGGCGTACAGCGTTCGGGCCCGGCCGCAGGCCACGGTCAGCGCCCCCGTCACCTGGGCGGAGCTGCCGGACTGCGAGATCGCGGACTTCGACATCTGGACGATGCGCGACCGCTTCGCCCGGTTCGGCGACGTGCACGCCGCCATCGACGACGTGGCCCACGACCTGACGCCGCTGCTCGCGCTGTACGAGCAGCAGACCGAGGGTGAGGCGCCGTTCCCGCCGTCGTTCGCGCTGCAGCCGGGCGAGCCCAAGCGGGTCCAGCCGAGTCGGGACAAGGACCGCCCGAAGCAGTGAGGCCGGCGCTGCGGGCCGGCCCCTGGCGCACTAGCGGCCGACGCGGATCAGGCCTTCCTGGACGACGCTGACGGCCAGATGCCCGTCGTGGGTGTAGATCTCGCCGCGGGCAAGGCCTCGGGCACCGCCGGTGCGGGGGGAGTCCTGGTCATACAGGAACCACTCGTCGGCCCGGAACGGCCGGTGGAACCACATCGCATGGTCCAGACTGGCGAGCTGGATGTCGTCCCTGCCCATGGCCAAGCCGTGCGTGAGCAGGGTCGAGTCGAGCAGCGTCATGTCGGAGGCAAAAGTCACCGCACACACGTGCAGCAGCGGGTCGTCGGGCAGGGTGCCGTCCGCACGCATCCACACCTGCGAGCGCGCTTCGACCCGGAGACCGAGGTCGCGCACGACGAGCGGCGGGTCCAGGACGTAACGAATGTCGATCGGCCGCGGCCTGATGAACCAGCCGTCGAGAGCGTCGGAGTAGTCCGCCATCCGTTCCTGCATCGTCGGCAATGTCTCCGGCGCCGGTACGACGGGCGCAGGGCTCTGGTGCTCCATCCCCTGCTCCACAACCTGGAAGGAGGCGCTCATGTTGAAGATGGCCTTGCCGTGCTGCACGCCGACGACGCGGCGGGTGGTGAAGCTGCGGCCGTCCCGAATCCGGTCCACCTCGTAGACGATCGGGATGTCCGGGTCACCAGGTCGCAGGAAATAGGCGTGCAGGCTGTGCACGGGACGGTCGCTGGGGACGGTCCGCCCGGCAGCGACAAGGGCCTGGCCGGCGACCTGACCACCGAAGACCCGTTGGAGCGACTCAAGAGGCTGCTTCCCACGGAAGATGTCCACCTCGATCGTCTCGAGGTCGAGCAGGTCGACGAGACGGTCCAGCGGCGTCGGTGAGGTCACCGGGGCATTCTGCCAGCCAGGAGCCTGCGAAACGGTCAGTCCAGGGTGACGGTGCGCGTGACGGCGACAGCGTTGGCCAGTCGACGGTCGTGGGTCACCAGCACGAGCGTCCCCTCATATCCCTGCAGTGCCTGCTCGAGCTGATCGATCGCGGGCAGGTCCAGATGGTTGGTGGGCTCGTCGAGGACGAGCAGGTTGACCCCGACGGCCTGGAGCAGGGCCAGCGCGGCCCGGGTCCGCTCACCAGGGGACAGCGAGGCGCCGGGCCGCAGGGCGTGTTCGCCGCGGAGCCCGAACTTCGCGAGCAGGGTCCGCACCTCCCCAGCCGGCCAGTCCGTGCGTTCTTGGAGGACCTGCGTCACGGAGGCGTCGCCGGCAAACAGCTCCCTTGTCTGGTCGATCTCGCCGAGCCTGATCCCGGCACCGAGGGTGCTTTCCCCTGAGGAAAGGGGGATCCGGCCCAGCAAGGCCTGGAGCAACGTCGTCTTGCCCGAGCCGTTGGGACCGACCAGGGCGACGCGCTCGCCGTAGGAGAGGCGAAGCGTGAGAGGACCGAGGGTGAACGCGCCACGCTGGACGACCGCCTCGGTCAGGACGGCGACCACCTCGCCGGAGCGGGGGGCCGGCGCGATGGACAGCTGCAGCTGCCACTGTTTGCGCGGCTCCTCGACCTCGTCGAGGCGGCTCAGTTGCGCCTCGATGGTCTTGACGCGTGAGGCGGAATGGGTGGCTGCCTCCATCCGGGCACCACGGGCGAGCTTGTCGCCGTCGGGGGCTTTGCGCTTGGCGCGAACGGCCCCGCGGACGGACTGCTCGCGCTGTTTCTGGGCCTGGTTCACGAGCCCGGAACGCTTGTCGTCGTACTCCTCGAAGGCGTCCCGCGCCTGCTGCGCAGCGATGGCGCGGTGATCCAGAAAGGCGTCCCAGCCGCCGTTGTAGAGCTTTGCGGTGCGCAAGGGACCGTCGATGTCGAAGACCGACGTGATGGTGCGGGAGAGGAACTCGCGGTCGTGTGAGACCACAACGAGCCCGGACTGCAGGGCTTGGACCCAGCTCTCGAGGCGTTCCAGCCCGGCGAAGTCGAGGTCGTTGGTCGGCTCGTCGAGAAGGAAGACGTCGAAGCGGGAGAGCAGGATCGAGGCGAGGGAGGCGCGGGCCGCCTGCCCACCGGACAGTGCCGTCATGTCCGTCGCGAGCAGCGAGGGAGACAGCCCGATGTCGGTGCAGACCTCCTCGGCGCGCGACTCCACGTCGGCGCCGCCGAGGTCGAGCCAGCGCTCCAGGCTGTGGTTGAAGGCATCGTCGGCCCCGGGGGCTCCGACAGTGAGCCCTGCTGTCGCGGCGTCCAGGTCTGCTTGCGCTGCCGTCACGCCGGTACGCCGGAGCAGGAACCCTTGGACGCTCTCGCCGGGTAGCCGTTCCGGCTCCTGGGGGAGCAGGCCCACGTTGGCGGTCGGCGGCGCGAGGCTCAGCGTCCCCGCGTCGGGCTGGAGCTCGCCGCAAAGGCAGGCCAGCAGCGTCGACTTGCCCACCCCGTTGGGACCGACAACGCCGATCCGGGAGGTGGGCGCCACCGTGAGGGAGAGCTCGGACAGCACGAGTAGCGGACCGCGCACGACCGTCAGGCCGGACACGACGAGAGTGGCGCTCACGCTCCGAGGACTGACGCCAGCTCGAATCTGACCGGTCGCTCGAGTTGCTCGTAGGTGCAGGATGCGGCGTCCCGGTCCGACCGCCAGTGCTTGAACTGCGCGGTGTGCCGAAAGCGGCTCCCTTCCATCGCGTCGTAGCCGACCTCGGCGACCAGTTCCGGCCGCAGCGGCACGAAGCTGAGGTCCTTGCCGCTGTTCCAGCGGCTTCCCGCGGCCTGGTTGGGGTGACGTTCCGGCACCACGTCACCGACCCACGGGTGGGGTCCGTCAGCGACGTACGGCGCCAGCTCGTCAAGGAGCTCCTTGCGCCGGCCCATCGTGAACGACGCCGCGACGCCGACGTGCTGCAGGTTTCCCTGCTCGTCGTACAGGCCGAGCACGAGGCTGCCGACGACGGGGCCGCTCTTGTGCAGTCGGTAGCCCGCGACGACGACGTCCGCGGTGCGGGTGTGCTTGATCTTGCGCATCACGCGCTTGTCCTGCTGGTAGGTCTCACTCATGGGCTTGGCGACCACTCCGTCGAGCCCGGCCCCTTCGAACACCGAGAACCACTCGCGCGCCGTCGCCGGGTCCTGCGTTGCCGGTGTCAGGTACACCGGCGGGGTCACCTGCTCGAGGGCGTCCTGCAGGGCGCTACGCCGTTGCGACTGCGGCCGCCCAGTGAGGTCCTCGTCACCGAGGGCCAGCAGGTCGAACGCGATGAACGACGCGGGGGTCTCGAGGGCCAGCTTCTG
>JAYUBO010000296.1:0-5616 GCA_043740815.1 Frankiales bacterium
GCCGCCGGTGCCATCGGCCAGCTGCGCCGCGACCCCTTCGCCATGCTGCCGTTCTGCGGCTACAACATGGGCGACTACATGAAGCACTGGCTTGAGATCGGCGAGGCCACCAGCGCCGACAAGCTGCCGAAGATCTACTACGTCAACTGGTTCCGCAAGAACGAGTCCGGCAAGTGGCTCTGGCCCGGCTTCGGCGAGAACGCCCGTGTCCTGAAGTGGATCGTCGACCGCGCCGAGGGTAATGCCGAGGGCGTCAAGACCCCGATCGGCATCTTGCCGGCCGAGGGCGAGCTCGACCTCGACGGCCTCGACGTCCCGGCCGAGGACCTCGCGTTGCTGCTGTCGGTCGACACCGAGATCTGGAAGCAGGAGGCCGGCATGATCCCCGAGTACTTCGACCAGTTCGGAGAGCACCTGCCCAAGGCCCTCGTCGAGGAGCACGCCAAGCTCGTGGACCGACTCAACAGCTAAGACGCTGTCCGCCGACGCAGCTGTACGACGAAGGCCCGCCCCCACCCGTGGGAGGCGAAGCGTGCTCAGGAGCAGTGCTTGCTGCCCTCCGCAGTGGAGGCAAGGATGACCCCGTGGCGATGCTCGCGTGCGTGGACGGGACGATCTTGACGGTCCTGCCCGTCCCCGTGCTCGACCGGGACCGCACGCCGTACGAGGTCACCCTGCGGCTGCTCCGGGACGGTGAGCCGTTCGGTGCGGTCGGGGAGCGGTGCGGCTACTTCCTGGCCTCGACGGCCGCCCGGCTGCGGGCGGCGCGGGAGGCCGGAGGGGAGTTCCCCATCTCGTCGGTGGAGGGCGGGCTGCGGGCCTGGGCCATCGACCGTGGAGAGGACGGCGACGTCGCCTGGAGCCAGGTCGGGCGTTACCTGCCAAGAGACCGGGAGCTGTTCTGCTTCCGCTCCCGTGACCCTGACGACCTGTCCACGACCGGCGAGCTGCGGACAACGCTCGACGTCGAGCGGACCTGGACCGTCGACGGCTGGGTGCTGCGCCGGCGGGCCGTCGTGGAGGCGTGGGGCGAGGGGGGTCAGGGCGTGCGGGCCGTCGTCGACAGCGACCAGCTGCTGAGCTTCCTGGAGGTGCTCGTCCAGGACTTTGCAGCAGTCGGGGCGTCGTACGACGCCGGCGAGGATGCGCGAGGACTGCGCCGCCCCGTGGGCTGAGGCCCGCGGGTGAGGGCTGGGGGGTTGAGCCCGACATCCAGGCTGCCGATAGCTAGGCCATGACGTGCAGGAGCTGCGGGGCCCAGGCGCGTCCTGACGCGACCTGGTGCAGTCAGTGCCATGTGAGCTTCGCGCCCGCCCAGGAGGCCGCACCGGGGCGGCTCGCTCCGAAGGTGGCCCCGCCGCGTCCGGAGCAGGTTTGGAGCCGTTGGCGCAAGAGCGACACCTCCTTCGGGCCGGTGGGGAAGGTCTCCTGGACCGTCGGGATGACGTTTTTCGCGGTGCTGTTCCTGTGGAGCGGCAACATCTTCGCGGTCGTCGCCTGGTGTGGACTGGCGATGCCGCTGGTGATGCGAAGCGTGTGGGCTCGAGCGCGGGTGTCCTAAGGCGTTACGCTCGCTGGGGTCCGGCGGTGAGGAGCCTTTTGTGGGTCTGCGAGACCTGGTCTATGACCTGTACGAGCGCCGGCTGTCCAGGTCGCTGCACCGCAGCGCTGCGCCCATGCCGCGCCACGTCGGTGTCATCCTCGACGGCAACCGACGGTGGGCCAAGTCTGTCGGAGCCTCCTCCAAGGAAGGCCATCAGCGTGGTGCGGACAAGATCGTCGACCTGCTCGCCTGGTGTGACGAGGCGGGCGTCGAGGTGGTCACGCTGTGGCTGCTCAGCACCGACAACCTGTCCCGTCCCGAAGCGGAGCTGACGCCGCTGCTGCGCATCATCGAGGGCGTCGTGACCGACCTCGCCCGGCCGGCAAACCGCTGGACCCTCAACGTCGTGGGCGCGCTCGACCTGCTACCGGCCGAGACGGCGCGGATCCTGAAGGAAGCCGCTGAAAGCACCGGCGGTCGCCCAGGGGTGCTCGTGAACGTCGCCATCTGCTACGGCGGACGGCGGGAGATCGCCGACGCCGTCCGCTCGATGCTGCAGGCCCACGCCGCCGCTGGGACGTCCCTGGAGGAGGTGGCGGAGCTGCTCGACGTGGAGCACATCGCGGAGCACCTCTATACCCGAGGCCAGCCCGACCCCGACCTGGTCATCCGCACCAGCGGTGAGCAACGGCTCGGCGGCTTCCTGCTCTGGCAGAGCGCCCACAGCGAGTTCTACTTCTGCGACGCCCACTGGCCGGACTTCCGCCGCGTCGACTTCCTGCGCGCGCTGCGGGCCTACTCCGCGCGCCAGCGACGGTACGGCTCCTGATGCCGGTCGACCCACAGGTGCTGGCCTTGCTGGCGATGCTGCCTCCCAGTGTCGCCCGTGACACCTCGGTCGCGGACCACCGGCGGGCCTATGCCGACATCGTCCGACAGCGCCGAGGCCAAGGGTGGGTACCCGAGCCGGTGGCGAGCTCCACGCCCTTGGATGTGGATGGCGTTCCGTGCGTGCTGCACCGGCCCGAGGGGGTGGAGCAGCCAGCCGTGCTCGTCTACCTCCATGGGGGCGGCTGGGTCGTGGGTGGTCTCGACTCGCACGAGGGCATCGTCCGGTCCCTGTGTCACCGGGCCGGCCTCGCCGTTCTCGCGGTCGACTATCGGCTTGCCCCTGAGCACCCCTTCCCGGCGCCGCTTGAGGACGCCCTGACCGCGGTGCGTTGGGCGTCCGGACAGGACTTCGCCTCGGTCTCGGTCGGCGGGGACAGTGCAGGCGCCAACCTGGCCGCTGCCGTCGCGCTGGTCTTCCGGGCAGAAGGCCGCCCCCTTGCCTGCCAGCTGCTCGTCTACCCCTGCCTGGACGCGTCGACTACCAGCCTGTCGTACCAGCTGACGGGGTTCGGGCTCGAGGGCGATGACATGCGGTGGTACTGGGAGCAGTACGCCGGGACGCACGCCCGCGACGAGCCGTTGCTGTCACCGACCGCCGCGACCGACCTGGCCGGACTCGCACCGGCTGTCGTTGCCACGGCGGAGTATGACGTCCTGCGCGACGAGGGCAACGCCTACGCCGAGCGTCTGCGCGCCAGCGGGGTGCAGGTCTGGTCCACCCAGTACGACGGGATGGTGCACGGCTTCTTCGGGCAGGGCGGCTCGGTGGTCGCGGCCGATGTCGCGTTTAGCGAGATCGCCTCTGCTGTCAGGGATCTGGTGGTTCCCCCATCGTCGGATGTTCAGCCGCTTCGGTCCTGACCCACCTGCGTGTCGCGCGTCCCACGGCGCGGGTGCGGCTTACCGTCTGGGGCAGCGGAGGGGCAACCCGTCTCGCCGCACGGGAGGTCCAGTTTGCGCGCAGCAGCGTGTGAGAAGGGCCGCGACCTGGCCCATTGGGCACGGTCCCGGCCCCGCACCGACTGCTGGAGGCCTGCGTGAAGACCTTCGTCCTTGACACCTCAGTGCTGCTGTCCGACCCCGGCGCCATGGGGCGGTTCGCCGAGCACGAAGTGGTCCTGCCACTGGTGGTGATCTCCGAGCTCGAGGGCAAGCGGGACCACCCCGAGCTGGGGTGGTTCGCCCGGCAGGCCCTGCGCGTCCTGGACGACCTGCGGATCGAGCACGGCCGCCTCGACCAGCCGATCCCAGTGGCGGAGGGTTCGCTGCGCGTCGAGCTGAACCACTCCTCTGTCGACGGTCTGCCCGCCGGCTTCCGGGTCGGTGACAACGACAGCCGCATCCTGGCCGTGGCGGCCAACCTTGCTTCCGAGGGCAACGAGGTCGTTCTGGTCAGCAAGGACCTGCCGCTGCGTGTGAAGGCGGCGGCCATCGGGATCCCCGCCCAGGAGTACCGCGCCGAGCTTGCCGTCTCCTCGGGCTGGACAGGCATGGACGAGATCGCGGTCGAGGCCGCCGACCTCGACCGGCTCTACGAGCAGGGCCGGCTCGACCTGCCCGAGGCCCGCGAACTGCCGACCCACACCGGGCTGGTGCTGCTGTCTGACCGTGGGAGCGGTTTGGGTCGAGTCGCTCCCGACAAGTCGGTGCGGCTGGTGCGGGGCGACCGTGACGCGTTCGGCGTGCACGGCCGGTCCGCTGAGCAGCGGGTCGCGATCGAGCTGCTCCTCGACCCGGAGATCGGGATCGTGTCGCTGGGAGGGCGAGCCGGGACGGGGAAGTCTGCGCTTGCCCTGTGCGCAGGTCTGGAGTCGGTTCTGGAGCGTCGGGCCCAGAAGAAGGTCGTCGTCTTCCGGCCCCTGTACGCCGTCGGTGGGCAGGACCTCGGCTACCTGCCTGGCGACGCCTCCGAGAAGATGGGTCCCTGGGCGCAGGCCGTCTTCGACACCCTCGGTGCGCTGGTGGCCCCAGAGGTGGTCGAGGAGGTGATGGCCCGCGGGCTGCTCGAGGTCCTGCCGCTGACCCACATCCGCGGCCGGTCGCTGCACGACACGTTCGTCATCGTGGACGAGGCACAGTCTTTGGAGCGGGGGGTGCTGCTGACGGTGCTGTCGCGGCTCGGACAGGGGTCCCGGGTCGTGCTGACCCACGATGTCGCCCAGCGTGACAACTTGCGGGTCGGTCGACACGATGGCGTCGCCGCCGTCATCGAGACCCTCAAGGGTCATCCGCTGTTCGCGCACATGACCCTGACCCGGTCCGAGCGCTCACCAATCGCCGCACTTGTTACCGAGATGCTCGAGGACCTACCCCTCTAAGCCTGCCGACCACGCTGCGGTGCCCGGGTCATCGCGAGTACGTCCAGCGCGGCCTCGAGCTGATCCTGGGTGAGCAGGCCGCGCTCGACGTAGCCCCCGTCGTCGACGATCTCACGGATCGTCTTGCCCTGGGCCACAGCCGCTTTCGCGACCACGGCGGCCTCCTCGTAGCCCAGGTACCGGTTCAGGGACGTGACGATGCTGGGCGAGCTCTCGGCGTACCGGTGCATCCGGGGTAGGTCCGCTTCCAGACCGTCGACGCAGCGGTCGGCCAGCAGGCGTGTGACGTTCGACAGCAGGCGCAGTGACTCGAGCAGGTTGCGCCCGATCACCGGCAGCATGACGTTGAGCTCCAGCGTGCCGGCCGCCCCGGCAAAGGCGACGGCCGCGTCGTTGCCGATGACCTGCGCGGCTACCTGGCACACCGCCTCCGGCACAACTGGGTTGACCTTGCCCGGCATGATGCTCGAGCCCGGTTGCAGGTCCGGCAGGTGGATCTCGGCAAGTCCGGTGAGGGGTCCGCTGCTGAGCCACCTGAGGTCGTTGCAGGTTTTCGTCAGGCCCACCGCGATCGTCCGCAGGACGCCGCTCAGCTCGACGAGGGAGTCGCGCGAGCCCTGCGCCTCGAAGTGGTTGCGGGCTTCGGTCAGCGGGAGTCCAGTGCGCTCGCACAGGTCCGCGATCACCTGCTGCGCGAAGCCGGGTGGGGTGTTGATACCGGTGCCGACCGCGGTCCCGCCGAGCGGGATCTCGGCCACCCGGGGCAGGACCCCGGCAAGCCGCTCCACGCCGTACCGGCACTGGGCGGCATAGCCGCCGAGCTCCTGACCGAGCGTCACCGGGGTGGCGTCCATCAAGTGGGTG
>JAYUBO010000297.1:0-13578 GCA_043740815.1 Frankiales bacterium
ACCCCGCTGCGACCCCTGGCCCCCGGGCCGAGGGCGACACCCGCACCGTGCGCCGCCGCCGTACCGCAGGGACCCGTCCCCACCTCGACGCCGACCCCCGCACCCAAGCCCAAACCCGTACCCAGGCCGACCCCGAGCGGGTCCCCGACACCGACTCGCTCGCCGTGACGCTCCAGCGGTTCCTGCTTGGCGCGGCGACCGTCGTGACCGCCCTGCTGCTGCAGCTGACCGTCATCGGCCGGCTGCCGCTGCCCGGCGCTGCCCCGGATCTGCTGCTGGTGCTGGTGATCGCGTTCGGCTTTGCTGAGGGACCGATGGCCGGGATGGTCACCGGCTGGGTGGCCGGGATGCTCGCCGACGGCCTGTCGACCCACGAGATCGGGCGCCTCGCACTGGCCTACGCCCTCGCCGGCTACGTCACCGGGATGCTCCAGGACGACACCGAGCGCTCGATCCTGCGGCCCTTCGGGGTGGTCCTGCTGGGCGCCGTCACGGCCCTCGGCGCGTACGTCGGGGAGGGCATCCTGCTCGGCGATCCGCGGATCTCCGTTCAGCCTGTGCTCAGGGCCCTGGTCAGCTCGGTCCCTTACGATGTGGTTCTGACTCCTCTCGTCGTACCCCTTGTCGCCGGCCTCGTGCGACGGCTCGACGTCGACCCACTGCGACGTATATGACAGCGACGAACAGGACCCACGTGCAGCTGATGCAGAAGGGGTGTTGCGCGTGAGCGACCCCTCCCGGCTACGCATCGTCGTGCTGCGCGTGCTGGTCCTGTCGATCCTGCTGACCCTGCTCGGCCGGCTGACCTACCTGCAGGTCGCAGAGGGCCCGCGCTTCCAGAAATCCGCCGCTGACAACCGGGTCCGCCAGATCATCACGACCGCCGCCCGCGGGCAGATCCTCGACGACAGAGGCCAGCCACTGGTCCGGAACCGGACGGCCCTGGTCGTGTCGGTGACCCGCTCGATCGTGCGCAGCCAGAAAAAGCACGGGGCGCTGGAGCTGGCCCGGCTCGCGAAGGTCATCGGTGTGCCGGCGGCGCAGATTGCGCTGCTCATCACGCCGTGCGGCGAGAAGCTCAAGGACGGCACCAAGGCCAACAAGAAGACCGGCTGCTGGAACGGCTCGCCCTACCAGTCGGTGCCGGTGAAGACCTATGCCAGCGATAAGCCCGCGGAGGTCAAGCGGGTCTTGGCGATCGAGGAGCACGCCGAGGACTTCCCGGGTGTGCGAGCGCAGTACGAGGCGGTCCGTGAGTACCCCGGCGGCTCCCTGGCCGCGCACGTCCTGGGCTACCACGGCCCGCTGACGCCGGAGGAGGCCGCCAAGCCTGAGTACAAGGCGCTGGAACCCGACGCCGAGGTCGGCCGCGCCGGCGTCGAGGCGGTGTACGACGATCGGTTGCGTGGCCGGGACGGCGTCCAGCGCCTGCAGGTCGACAAGGACTCCACAGTCACCGGCACCCTGAGCAGCACCCCCGCGCGGTCCGGCGACAACCTGGTGCTGTCCATCGACAGCGCCGTGCAGCGGGTCACCGAGAAGGCCCTCGCGGACGGCATCAACCTGGCGCGGACCCAGTTCGACAAGATCCGCGGCAAGAACTACACGGCCGACAAGGGCGCGGCGATCGTGGTCGAGGCCAGCACCGGCCGGGTCGTCGCGATGGCCAGCTACCCGTCGTACGACCCGACTGCCTTCGTGGGCGGTATCTCCGTGCAGGCCTACAAGGCGCTGACGACCGCGCCGGCGCAGCCGTTGATCAGTAAAGCCGTGCAGGGGCTCTACGCCCCCGGCTCGGTCTTCAAGATCGTCTCGACGGCGGGAGCGGTCGCCGCGGGCTACCCGCTGAGCGCCCGGGTCTACCCGTGCCCGCCGGAGTTCAAGATCGGCACGTCGATCAAGAAGAACTTCGAGGGCGAGTCGTTCGGCACCCTGGACTTCCGCGAGACCTTGATCCGTTCCTGCGACACCGTCTACTACCGGCTCGCCGTCGACCAGTGGAGCCGCGACGGCGCGACGCAGAACCTCAAGACCGCGAAGCAGGTCTTTGCCATGCAGGCCCGGCGGTGGGGGTTCGGCAAGCAGACCGGGATCGACCTGCCCGACGAGCGCAGCGGCGTCATCACCGACCGCACCTCCACCTACCTGAACTGGGTCAAGAACAAGGGGGAGTACTGCAAGGGCGCCAAGAACCGGACCAAGGGGAGCTTCCGCCAGCTGTTCGACCAGGAGAAGTGCACAGACGGCTATCGCTACAACGCCGGTGACGCGGCCAACTTCGTGATCGGCCAGGGTGACGTCCTCGTCACTCCGCTGCAGCTCGCGATGGCTTACGCCGCCGTGGTCAACGGCGGCACGCTCTACAAACCGCAGCTGGCGAAGGGGTTCCTGTCCGCCGACGGCGCGACCGAGTCGCTGCTGCCGCCCGTCAAGGCCGCCAAGGTCCCGGCCACGCAGGAAGTCCTCGACTACATCAAGAACGCCCTCGCCGGCGTCGTCAGCCCCCCAGGGACGGCGCAGGCTGCCTTTCAGGGATTTCCACTGTCGGCCCTGCCGATCGGAGGGAAGACCGGTACCGCTGACGTCGACGGCGTCGCCCCGACCTCGTGGTTCGCCTCTTTCGCGCCGGTCCAGAACTCGCGGTTCGTCACCGTCGTGATGGTCCCCGAAGGTGGTACCGGTGGGACGACGGCGGCCCCGATCGTGCGCAAGATCTGGGACGGGATCTACGGCCTCGAGGGGGCCAAGGCACAGCTGGCCGGCGGAGTGCTGCCCACTGGTCTGCCCGTCGTCCGTGCCGACGGCACTATCGCTCCCCCCGGTACGAAGGCCCCGCGCCTGCCCCGGCTCGTGCCCGCCTCTGCGTCACCCTCCTCGGGCACCAGCGCCCTCGGACCCCTTGACGCACTGCCCTGGGCCGTGGAGCCACGCCGTACCCGGGGCTCGTCGTGACAGCCTGGTCGCTATGACGGATTGGAGCACCCCTCGGGTCTCACCGGTCCGTCTTCGTCCGCGTGAGGTCACGGTGCGGGAGCGAATGCTCGACCGCGCTTCGCCGCTGCGCCAGCTCGACTGGCCACTGCTGCTCGCCGTCGGCGCCCTGGTGTCCGTCGGCGCGCTGCTGATCTGGTCCGCGACGCGGCAAAAGGAGCTCGCCGTCGGAGCAGACCCGCAGGCGTTCTTGAAAAAGCACATCCTCAACGCGACGATCAGCCTGATCCTCGGCACCGTCGCCGCCCTCGTCGACTACCGCGCGCTACGGGCCTACGCCCCGGTCGTCTACCTCGCCTCCTGCCTCGGCTTGATCGCCGTCCTGTCCCCGCTCGGGTCGACCATCAACGGCGCCCACTCGTGGATCGTGCTGCCCGCCGGCTTCCAGATCCAGCCGTCGGAGTTCGCGAAGCTCGCGATCGTCGTGGGCATGGCGATGTTGCTCGGGGAGAAACGCGACGGGGAGTCCCGACCTCGGGACAGCGACGTCCTGGCCGTCCTGGGGCTGTGCCTGGTGCCGATGGCGCTGGTCATGCTGCAGCCCGACTTCGGCACCACGATGGTGTTCATCTTCGTGATCCTGGGCGTCCTGTCCGTCGCCGACGCGCCCGCCCGCTGGGTCGTCGGCCTGCTCGTCGCCGGGGTCGTCGCCGGGGTTTTCGTCGCGCCGCACGTCCTCAAGAACTACCAGCTCGATCGGTTCCGGGTCGTGGCCAACCCGACCGCCCAGCTCGGCGGCGCGGGCTACAACGTCCACCAGGCCCTGATCGCCAACGGCTCCGGCGGGCTGTTCGGCAAGGGGCTGTTCCACGGCACCCAGACCCAGGGTCGCTTCATCCCCGAGCAGCAGACCGACTTCGTCTTCACCGTCGCCGGCGAGGAGCTCGGTCTCATCGGGGCCAGCTTGATCATCGTGATGCTGGGGATCGTCCTGTGGCGCGGCCTGCGGATCGCCTCACAGGCGACCGACACGTTCGGGCGGCTGGTGGCCGCGGGCGTCGTGTCCTGGTTCGCCTTCCAGAGCTTCGTCAACATCGGGATGACCCTCGGGATCATGCCCGTCACCGGCCTGCCGCTGCCCTTCGTGTCCTACGGCGGCTCCTCGATGTTCGCCAATCTGGTGGCCGTCGGCCTGCTCCAGAACGTCCACCTCAGGTCCCGGGCAGTCTGACCCCCGCCGGCGAGTCCGGTGCAGAAGTCACACCGGGCGGGCGCGCCAGGGTGGGACGTAGCCTGGGGGCATGCCTGTCGAGAGCCTGTTCCCCCGCCTGGAAAAGTTGCTGCCCCGGGTCAGCAAGCCGATCCAGTACGTCGGTGGCGAGCTGAACAGCACCGTCAAGGACTGGGACATTGCCGGTGACCTGACGGTCCGCTGGTGCCTGATGTACCCGGACGCCTATGAGGTGGGGCTCCCCAACCAGGGCGTCATGATCTTGTACGAGCTGTTGAACGAGCAGCCGGGCGTCCTTGCCGAGCGGACGTACTCCGTATGGCCGGACCTCGCGAAGCTGATGCGCGAGGCGGGCGTCCCCGCGTTCAGCATCGACGCGCACCGGCCGGTGCGGGCCTTCGACGTGCTGGGGGTCAGTTTCAGTACCGAGCTCGGCTACACGAACATGCTGGAGGCGCTGGACCTCGCGGGGATCCCGCTGCACGCCAAGGACCGGACCGAGGACGACCCGATCGTGCTGGCCGGTGGGCACGCCGCGTTCAACCCGGAGCCGATCGCGACGTTCATCGACGCGGCGGTGCTGGGCGACGGCGAGCAGGCTGTGCTGGAGATGACCGCGATCCTGCAGCGGGCCAAGCGCGAAGGCCTCAACCGGCAGGACACGTTGCTCGAGCTCGCCAAGACCGGTGGTGTCTACGTGCCCCGCTTCTACGACGTGGAGTACCTCGAGGACGGCCGGATCGCGCGGGTCGTGCCGAACCACCCGGACGTCCCGTGGCGGGTGCACAAGCGGACCGTCATGGACCTCGACGAGTGGCCCTACCCGAAGCAGCCGCTCGTCCCGCTCGCCGAGACCGTCCACGAGCGGATGAGCGTCGAGATCTTCCGAGGCTGCACCCGCGGCTGCCGCTTCTGCCAGGCCGGGATGATCACCCGCCCGGTGCGCGAGCGGAGCATCACCGGCATCGGCGAGATGGTGAAGGCCGGCCTCGAGGCCACGGGCTACGAAGAGGTCGGCCTGCTGTCCTTGAGCAGCGCCGACCACTCCGAGATCGGTGCGATCGCCAAGGGCCTCGCCGACCGGTACGACGGAACCCAGACGTCGCTGTCCCTGCCGTCCACCCGGGTCGACGCGTTCAACATCGACCTCGCGCAGGAGCTGTCCCGCAACGGCCGCAGGTCAGGGCTGACATTCGCCCCTGAGGGCGGCAGCGAGCGGCTTCGCAAGGTGATCAACAAGATGGTGAGCAAGCAGGACCTCGTCGACACCGTCACGGCTGCCTACGGTGCCGGCTGGCGCCAGGTGAAGCTCTACTTCATGTGCGGTCTCCCGACGGAGACCGACGAGGACGTGCTCGAGATCGCCGAGATGGCAAGGGAAGTCATCCGTGCCGGCCGCCAGGTGACCGGCACCCGGGACGTGAAGTGCACCGTCAGCATCGGAGGTTTCGTCCCCAAGGCACACACGCCGTTCCAGTGGGCCGCGCAGGCCGACCCGGAGACGATCGACCGCCGGCTGCGACTGCTCAAGGACGCGATCCGCGACGACAAGAGCACCGCGAAGGCCATCGGCTACCGCTACCACGACGGCCAGCCCGGCCAGGTCGAGGGACTGTTGTCCCGCGGTGACCGGCGGATCGGCGCGGTCCTCGAGGAGGTCTGGCGCCAGGGTGGGATCTTCGACGGCTGGAGCGAGCACTTCTCCTACGACCGTTGGATGGCCGCCTGCCAGAGCACCGGCATCGATGTCGCCTGGTACACCACCCGCGAGCGCGACGAGCTCGAGGTCCTGCCGTGGGACCACCTCGACTCAGGCCTGGACAAGGAGTGGCTCTGGAGCGACTGGCAGGAGGCCCTGGCTGAGGTTGACCTGGACGACTGCCGCTGGATCCCGTGCTTCGACTGTGGCGTGTGCCCGCAGATGGGCACCGAGATCCAGATCGGACCGACCGGCAAGACGCTCCTGCCGCTGACCGTGGTGAGCGCCCCGGCCGGTTGACGGAACCGATCGGCGTACTCCAGCCTCCCGCTGCCCGCGCCCCGCCACCTCGGCGCCCGCCGGTAGCCTCGGGAGCACTGTGGCCAACAAACCCCCCGGCGCCCCGCAGCCGGCGCCCGTGCAGCGGCTACGGATGCGCTACACCAAGCGCGGCCGGCTCCGCTTCACCAGCCACCGCGACATCGCGCGCGTCTTCGAGCGTGCGCTGCGCCGCGCGCAGGTACCGATGGCCTACAGCTCCGGCTTCAGCCCGCACCCCAAGGTGAGCTGGGTGGGCGCAGCGGCGACGGGCGTCGCGAGCGAGGCAGAGTACGTCGAAATCGCCCTCGCCCAGGTCTGCGACCCGGAGGCGATCCGGGCCGCGCTGGATGCCAGCCTGCCCGACGGGATCGACCTGATCGAGGCCGTCGAGGCCACCCCCGGGACGTCCCTTCCCGACCTCGTCCAAGCCAGCAGCTGGGTGGTCGAGCTCGGTGGCGTCAGCCTGGTGGACCTGAGTGCAGCCGTGGCGTCCTTCCTCGCCGCGCAGGCTGTCGAGGTCGAGCGGATGACCAAGAACGGTCGCCGTGTGTTCGACACCCGTAGCGCTGTGGTGTCCATGGTCGCCACGGAAGGTGACAACTGTGCGATACTGGCCATGGTCGTGCAGCACGTGACGCCTGCCGTACGACCCGACGACGTTCTCTCCGGACTCCGTTCGGTGAGTGACCTCGTGACGCTCGTGCCGCCTGCGGCCACGCGCCTCGCGCAGGGTCCGCTCACCCCGGAAGGTGAGGTCGCCGACCCGCTCGCACCCGATCGCTTCGCCGCCGGCAACGCCGGCGCAAGTGCCGGGGCAACGCGACAGGTCGACGAAGTGGTCGGCACGACGCCCCCTCGCTGACGCGGGGGAGCGGAGGGCACCTACAGACTTTTGCGACCCGCGTCAGCCGACCTGGTCGGCGCGGGAGACACGACCCACTGGTTCTCACGGCAGCGTCACGCGAGGCCGGACCGGAGCACCGTGCTCGACAACGAGCCGAACGACACGAACACCCCCGACACCCCCACGACCGGTACGTCGGACAGCCCCCTCTCTGGCACCGACTCTGGCGAGGCCAGTGCCTCTGACGTGACCGGAGCTGCGGCCGAGGCGCCGAAGAAGGCCCCGCGTCGGCGGGCCACCAAGGCAGCGGCCGCGCCCGTCGCCGAGGCCGCGCCCGTCGCGGAGGCCCTGGCGGCTGACCCCACCGCTGGTGCTGACGCCCCCGACGTGGATGCTGCCGAGGCAGCGCCGAAGAAGGCCGTCAAGAAGGCGCCAGCCAAGAAGGCGGCCCCGCGCAAGCGGACCGTCAAGGCCGCTTCCGACGCGGCACCCACAGACGACGGCCGCACCCTTGACGAGACCCCCACGGGCGTCGCTGACCTCGACCCCGAGCTTGACCCTGAGCTCGACGCGGACCAGACGGCAGCCTCGCTGGCCGCTGCGTTCGCCGACCCGGCGTCGCCCGCGGGCGACGAGCTGACCACTGCTCGCCGCCGTAGCCGGGCACCCGCCGTCGTGGTGACCTTCCAGGCCCCGGATGCGGGCGCCGCACCTGCCCGCGCCTCCCGCGGTGGCCAGAAGGCCCCAGCCGGCGGCAGCGACGGGGGCACAGACGGCAGCACCGACGCGGGTTCGCCCGCGCCGCGCCAACGTCGCCGGGCCGGCACCGCTGGCACGGTCCGCCCGGCTGAGCTCCTCGCCACCGACGAGGACCTCGCCGCGACGTCGGCCGAGCCAGGCGAGGGCGAGGAGTCCGAGGACGAGGACGGCACGGGTAATGGTCCGCGCCGGCGTCGTCGTGGCCGTCGCGGCCGTGGCGGGCGCCCTCAGGGCGAGGCCGGCGAGCTCGGCACCGACGACGATCCGACCGACCCGACCGACCAGAACGGACCGACCGAGGACGACGAGGACGACGAGGACGGCGTGGCTGCAGGCACCCGCCGCAGGCGGCGCAGGCGGCGCAGTAGCGGTGGCGGCGGCCAGGGCGGCGGCGACGGCGACGAGGACGACGTACCGACTGTGGTGCACGTCCGGGAGCCGGGCAGCGGCAGCGGTAACAGTGGTGGCCAGCAGCGCCAGCGGCAGCGACCGCAACGCGACCGCGACGGTGGCGGCGCGGCCGACGAGGACGGCGTGCGGGGTATCGCGGGCTCGACCCGGATGGCCGCGAAGCGGGTCCGTCGCCAGGAGGGTCGCGACAGCGGTCGCAAGCGACCGCCGATCCTCACCGAGGCCGAGTTCCTGGCCCGCCGCGAAGCCGTCGACCGCCAGATGGTCGTGCGCCAGAAGGGTGACCGCACCCAGATCGCGGTGCTCGAGGACGGGATCCTCGTCGAGCACTACGTGACGAAGGCGAGTGCGACGAGCTACGCCGGAAACGTCTACCTCGGCCGCGTGCAGAACGTCCTGCCGAGCATGGAGGCCGCGTTCGTTGACGTCGGCAAGGGACGCAACGCCGTGCTGTACGCCGGCGAGGTCAACTGGGACGGCGTCTCCGGTGGCAGCCGCAAGATCGAGCAGGCCCTCAGCGCAGGTCAGGAGGTCCTGGTCCAGGTCAGCAAGGACCCGATCGGTCAGAAGGGCGCTCGTCTGACGTCGCAGATCAACCTGCCCGGCCGCTACCTGGTCTACGTGCCCGACAGCAACATGACCGGCATCAGCCGCAAGCTCCCCGAGAACGAGCGCACCCGCCTCAAGAACATCCTGCGCAACGTGGTCCCCGAGGAGGCCGGCGTCATCATCCGCACCGCCGCCGAGGGGGTGTCGGAGCAGGAGATCGCCAAGGATGTCGGCCGCCTGCAAGCGCAGTGGGAGGTCATCTCGACCAAGGCGAAGCAGGGCGGTGGCCCCAAGCTGCTGCACGCCGAGCCGGACCTCGTCATCAAGGTCGTTCGCGACATCTTCAACGAGGACTTCACGGGCCTCACGGTCCAGGGCGACTCCGAGTGGGACACCATCCGCGAGTACGTCGAGTTCGTCGCCCCCGACCTCGCGCCGCGGCTGAAGAGGTTTGCCGGCAACGGCGACGTCTTCGCCGAGTACCGCATCGACGAGCAGCTGCTTAAGGCCCTGGACCGCAAGGTCTACCTGCCGTCCGGCGGGTCGTTGGTCATCGACCGCACCGAGGCGATGATCGTGGTGGACGTCAACACCGGCAAGTACGTCGGCAAGGGCGGCAACCTCGAGGAGACCGTCACCCGCAACAACCTCGAGGCCGCTGAGGAGATCGCCCGCCAGCTGCGCCTGCGTGACCTCGGCGGGATCATCGTCGTCGACTTCATCGACATGGTCCTGGAGTCCAACCGCGACCTGGTGGTTCGTCGCCTGGTCGAGTGCCTCGGTCGCGACCGCACCAAGCACCAGGTCGCCGAGGTCACCTCGCTCGGTCTCGTGCAGATGACCCGTAAGCGCGTCGGCCAAGGCCTGCTCGAGTCGTTCTCGGAGACCTGCGAGGCCTGCAACGGCCGCGGCGTCAAGGTGCACCTCGACCCGGTCTCCGGCGGTGGCGGTGGCGGTGGCGGTGGCGACCGCGACCGTCGGCCCGGCGTGGGCCCGCGGCCGCCCAAGCCCGGCCCGCAGGGACCGTCGAGCGTGGCCGTCGAGGACGACGGCACCTCCCCTCCCGACGGCTCGTCCGGTGGTGGCAGTCGCAGCCGTCGCCGGCGTGGCGGTCGGGGCAGCGGTTCGGCCACCCTCCAACCCGAGAACGAGCTCGCCGAGCTCCTGGCAGAGGAGCCGGAGGCCGACGTTGCCGAGCCGGCTGTCGAGGAGCACACCGCCGGTTTGCCGGAGCAGACCCCCGAGCCGGCCGAAGAGCTCACGGTCCCGGAGGCTGCCGTCGTACCGGCTGAGCCGGACGGCCCGAAGAAGCGCCGGCGGGCCGTCAGCCGCCCCGCCGGTCCCCCCGCCGGCTGACCGTCCGGGGCACCCCGTGCGCACACAAGGGCGTCGGTCGACGGCCGGCCAACCGGTCCGGTAGTCTGGCGCTGTCGCGTGCGTGCACGAGGCCGCCCCGTGCTGTTCCAGTCACCCACGTGGTCCCCATCATCGCTAGGAGTCCTCCCGTGTACGCCATCGTCAAGACCGGCGGCAAGCAGTACAAGGTCGCCGTCGGCGACACCGTCGAGATCGAGAAGCTGACGGGTGCTGCCGGTGCCAACGTGACGCTGCCCGCCCTGCTCGTCGTGGATGGCGAGACCGTCACCAGCGACGCCGCTGCGCTCGCGGGCGTGACCGTCTCCGCCGAGGTTCTCGCGCAGACCAAGGGCCCGAAGATCCACATCGTCAAGTACAAGAACAAGACGGGATACAGAAAGCGCATCGGCCACCGCCAGCAGCTGACCCAGGTCCGGGTCACCGGTATCGAGACGAAGGGCTGACGACATGGCACACAAGAAGGGCGCAAGCTCCTCCCGCAACGGTCGGGACTCCAACGCCCAGTTCCTGGGCGTCAAGCGCTTCGGTGGACAGGTCGTCAAGGCCGGCGAGATCATCGTTCGCCAGCGCGGTACCCACTTCCACCCGGGTGACCTGGTCGGTCGAGGTGGCGACGACACGCTGTTCGCGCTCGCACCGGGCGCGGTGCTCTTCGGCCGCAAGCGCGGCCGCAAGATCATCAGCATCGTTCCGGCCGAACCAGCCGCGCTGAAGGCCTCCGCCTAGCAGCTCACGACATCACACGACAGGGCGGGCCGGGGCTTCCGGCTCGCCCTTCGTGCTTTCCCACAAGGAGCTTCCCGTGACCACGTTCGTCGATCGGGTCGTGCTGCACGCGGCCGCCGGTGACGGTGGCCACGGCTGCGCGTCCGTCAAGCGCGAGAAGTTCAAACCGCTCGGCGGCCCCGACGGGGCGGACGGTGGCAACGGCGGTGACGTCGTCCTCGTCGTCGACCACAACGTCACGACGCTGCTCGACTACCACTTCCACCCGCACCAAAAGGCCACCAGCGGCAAGGCCGGTGCGGGCGACATGCGCAACGGCGCACAAGGCCACACCCTGGAGCTGCCCGTCCCCAACGGCACGGTCGTCCTGAGCCAGGGTGGTGAGGTGCTGGCCGACCTGATCGGCATCGGCGCCAGGTACGTCGTGGCGCAGGGTGGCCGTGGCGGCCTGGGCAACGCGGCCCTGGCCAACCCCAAGCGCAAGGCCCCCGGCTTCGCGCTGCTCGGCGAGCCGGGCCAGAGCGCCGACATCGTGCTGGAGCTCAAGAGCGTCGCCGATGCCGCCCTCGTGGGCTTCCCGTCTGCGGGCAAGTCCTCGCTGATCGCGGCGCTGTCCGCGGCCCGCCCGAAGATCGCCGACTACCCCTTCACGACCCTGGTCCCCAACCTCGGCGTCGTCCAGGCGGCGGGCACCACGTTCACCATCGCCGACGTCCCGGGTCTGATCCCGGGCGCTTCGCAGGGCAAGGGTCTGGGGCTTGAGTTCCTGCGGCACGTCGAGCGTTGCTCCGTGCTCGTGCACGTCCTGGATTGCGCGACGCTCGAGCCCGACCGCGACCCGCTGAGCGACCTCGACGCGATCGAGGCCGAGCTCGAGCAGTACAAGACGTCGTTGTCGGACCGGCCTCGGATGGTCGTGCTCAACAAGGCCGACCTGCCCGAGGGGCACGACCTCGCCGACATCGTGACCCCGGAGCTCGAGGAGCGTGGCTACCAGGTCCTCACCGTCTCGGCCGTGTCCCGGCTCGGCCTGCAGGAGCTGACGTACGCCCTGGCAGAGAAGATCAAGGTGTTCCGCGCGGCCCAGCCGGTCGAGCAGGCCACCCGGATCGTGCTGCGGCCGACCGCCGTCGACGACCTCGGGTTCACCGTCGCGCTGGAGGAGGACGTCTACGTCGTACGCGGGGCAAAGCCGGAGCGCTGGATCCTGCAGACCGACTTCAACAACGAGGAGGCCGTGGGCTACCTCGCCGACCGGCTCGCGCGGCTCGGGGTCGAAAAGGCCCTGGCCGAGGCCGGCGCCGAGCCGGGCGTGGCTGTGCAGATCGGCGAGGTCGTCTTCGACTGGCAGCCGACGCTGCTGGAGGAGTTCGCGTCCGGCATGCGCGGCGTCGACTCACGGTTCGAGGACCACTCGCGTCCCCGGGCCGGCCAGCGCCGGATGGAGAAGGACATCCGCCGTGCCGGGCGGCTCGGGATCCACGTCGAGGTCCCTGGCGAGGACGAGTCCTAGGCTCACGTTCGTGACGCGGGTGACGAGGCAGGCGGTGGCGACCGCCGGGCGGATCGTCGTCAAGGTCGGCTCGTCGTCGTTGACGACCGCCGCCGGTGGTCTGGATGTGTCCCACCTCGATGCCCTCGTGCTGGCGTTGGCCCCGCGGCCCGGGGTGGTCCTGGTCTCCTCCGGCGCCATCGCGGCGGGGCTCGCGCCGCTGGGGCTGTCCCGGCGCCCCCGCGACCTCGCCACCCAGCAGGCTGCCGCCTCCGTCGGGCAGGCCGAGCTCGTCCACGCCTACTCGCTGGCCTTCGGCCGCCATGGCCGTACCGTCGGGCAGGTCCTGCTCACCGCCGACGACGTCGTACGCCGCTCCCATTACCGCAATGCGCAGACCACCCTGGACCGGCTGCTGGCCCTCGGGGTCGTCCCCGTCGTCAACGAGAACGACGCTGTCGCGACCGACGAGATCCGCTTCGGCGACAACGACCGCCTCGCCGCCCTGGTCGCCCACCTCGTGCGCGCCGACGCCCTCGTCCTACTGTCGGACGTCGACGGCCTGTACGACGGTGACCCCCGCTCGTCTGGGGCCGCGCTGCTCCGCACGGTTCTCGGGCCGTCGGACCTGGCCACGGTGCGGATCGGGGGCACCGGCTCGTCGGTAGGTACCGGCGGGATGGCCTCGAAGGTGGAGGCTGCCGCTCTTGCCACCTCGGCCGGGATCCCCGTGCTGCTCGGGGCTGCCTCCAGCGTGGCGAATCTGCTCCTCGGCGTCGGCGGGACGTTCTTCGCGCCAACCGGGGCCCGTACCTCCGGCCGGCTGCTGTGGCTGGCGCACGCCTCCACCCCCCGTGGCCAGCTCGTCCTGGACGACGGGGCGGTGCGAGCGGTCGTCGAGCGCCGGCTGTCGCTCCTGCCGGCGGGCGTCGTCTCCGTCGTGGGGACCTTTGCGGCCGGTGACCCCGTCGAGCTGGTCTCCCTGGCCGGGGTCGCCGTCGCGCGAGGACTGGTGGCCTACGACGCTGCCGAGCTGCCCGAGCTGCTGGGTCGTTCGACGCGCGAGTCCGGGCTGCGCGAGGTCGTCCACCGCGACGACCTCGTCCTGCTCCCGTAGCTGCGTGCTGGCCGCCGCGAGGGGGCTCGCCGCCGCGAGGGGATCACAGGATGGCGGGGTCGATGTCTGTGGCGGAGCCGTCGAGGAGGCTCGCGCGGGCCTGGGCGACCAGCCGCTGGAC
>JAYUBO010000298.1:0-10752 GCA_043740815.1 Frankiales bacterium
CCACTGCCCACGCGTAGTGGCAGTAGAGCGACGACTGGTGTCACGCTGCAGTTGAGGCTCGTCTCGGCCGATAGAACCAACGACGGCCGCGGACCACCCCGGGGCCATCGGGAGACAGAGGCACCATGGCCAAGCTATCGCGCAGCGCAGTGGGTGACCAGATCGGTGACCTTCTCAAGACCGCCAAGGCGGGACTTAACCTGTCGGTGGCCTTCCTGTCCCGGTTGGACGGCACGACGCAGTACCTGGAGGTGGTGGAGTCCTCCGGCCCGGCCTCGCTCCTGTTCAAGGAGGGCTACGAGACCGACCAGGCGAGCACGTTCTGCCAGGCGATCCTGGACGGACGGCTCCCGCCCGTCATCCCGGACGTGCGCAAGCATCCCGAGGCGATGAAGCTGCCTGCCTCACGGCTGCCGCGCATCCGCAGTTACGTCTCGGTGCCGGTTCGGCTGAGCAGCGGGGAGCTGTACGGAACGTTCTGTGCGGCCGGGCTCACCACCGACAAGGCGCTGTCCCGCCGGGACCAGACCCTGATGGAGGTACTGGCCAGTGCGGCTGCGGTGCTGCTCGAGCCAGACGTGCGCGAGCGGGCCCGCTGCGAGGAAGTGGAGCGTCGACTCGGGCCGCTGATGGACGTCGGCGGACCGGTGGTGGTCCTGCAGCCCATCGTCGATCTCGAAGCCGGCCAGCGGGTCGGTGCAGAGGCGCTGAGTAGGTTCCCAGCGGAGTGGGGGATGGCCCCGGACGTGGTGTTCGCACAGGCGCACAGCATCGGTGAGGGTGACCGCCTGGAGCTGCTGGCCCTGGTCCGGGCCGGTGAGCTGCTTGCCGAGGTGGACGGCTATGTGTCGATGAACGTCTCCCCGGCCACGCTGATGACCCCGGCATGCAGCGAGGTGCTCGGGGCTCTGCCGCTCCACCGGGTGCTGTTGGAACTCTCCGAGCACGACCGGGTCGATGACTACGACGCGCTGCACGACGTCCTGCGGCCGCTACGGGCAAGGGGAATGCGGCTGGCGATCGACGACGTAGGCGCGGGTTTCTCCTCGCTGCGGCACATCGTGCTGACTGCCCCTGACGTGATCAAGATCGACCGGAGCCTGGTCGACGGGGTGCACCACGACAAGGTGCTCCGGACCTTGGTCGCCTCACTCGGTGAGTTCGCCACGGGACTCGGGTCAGCTGTGGTGGCGGAGGGAATCGAGGACGTCGAGGACGCGATCACCCTGCGCGAGTGCGGCATTGGTTACGGCCAGGGCTGGTACTTCGGACGGCCAGGTCCGCCTGCCGACCTCGGGCCGGTCGTGCAGGCTGCCCCGCACCCACCCGCACAACGGTCCGGCCTCGACCTGGGAGTCCCAGGTCACCATCCGTCGTTCGCTGGCCGGACACTGTCGATCACCAGCGAGGAGCCGGTCCGGTAGGCCAGTTGCACCAACAACGCTGCGTCCTGCTTGTCCACCATGACGTCCACCCCCCGGTCGGATACCTGCTGGCACCCTGCTCAGGCAACCACCGCCGTCTAGCCTCTTGTGAGGCGCTGTGCCGCGTCCTCGGCACGAGCGGGCCTGGACTTAGCCCTCGATGAGGGCGTCCGTCAGGAGCGCGACCAGGGCCTCGAGCTGCACGTCCACCGAGGAGGTGACCTGCTCGTCGGAACCGTCCAGGGCACGGGCAGCGAGGCCTGCCTTCTCGTCGATCAACTCGGCGATGCGGGCGTCGATGGTCTGCGCCGCGATGATCCGCCAAGCCGTGACCGGCTGGTCCTGACCGATGCGGTGTACCCGGTCGATGGCCTGCGTCTGCTCGGCCGCCGTCCAGGACAGCTCGGCGAGCACCACGTTCGACGACACCTGCAGGTTGAGCCCCACTCCCGCGGCCATCAGCGAGCAGACCGCGACCGAAACTCCAGGGTCGTTGGTGAACGCGTCGATGCTCTGCTGGCGGTTCTTGGAGGTCTGGTCACCGCGGATGGAGGTGTACCCCAAGCCCTGCTGGGCGAAGACCTTCTCGGCAGCGTCCATCACGTCGATGTGCTTGGCGAAGAACACGACCTTGCCGACGCTGCGAGCGAGCTGCGCCGCGTAGTCCGCAGCGAGCCCTGCCTTGGCCTGGCCGATGCGTCGCATCATCGTGAAGACGTTGTCCTCGGTCTTGGTCTCGTCCGCATCGCGGCGCTCCCAGGTCGCGACCTGACGTACGAGGGCGTGATCGATGCCCACGACATTGTTGCCGTCGGCACGGGCCGCCAGGGCGCTGTCGTACCGCTTGACGAGCCGTCGGGCGAGGGCCTTCTCGGCGGCCAGGATGGAGCGGCCCAGGACCCCGTCGAGCTCGACCGGCAGGTCGGCGATCCGGCGCGCCGGGATGTCGGCGGCAACGTCGACCTTGCGGCGGCGGACGATGCCGAGGTCGATGACGGAGGACCGTGCGGCCGGGTAGAAGTCGTAGTCGACCGGGGTGAGTCCGTTGTCCTCGAGGGACTCCATGAGCTCGGCGCGGGGCTCCTTGTCGTCGATCCAGCCGAGGTACTCCCAGATCGCGAGGAAGTCCTCGATGTCGTTGATCAGCGGGGTACCGGTGAGAGCCATCAGCAGCGGCCGCATCGTCCGGGCCTGGATCCGCTTGGACAGCTCCAGCACGTGCCGCGAACGCTGCGACGTCTTGTTCTTGATGAAGTGCGCCTCATCGACGACCATCCCCCGAAACCCGAGCGAGCCGAGCCAGCCGACGTGCCGGTCCAGGACCTCGTAGTTGACGATCACGATGTCCGAGAAGCCATCGACGGTGTCGCCGTCACCGTGCACCACCGTCGCCGAGTGCCGGGGGGTCCACAGGTCGACCTCCCGTGCCCAGTTGGTCTTCACCACGTTGGGTACGACGACAAGTAGCGGGTAGGCGTCTGCGGCCTGGGCCGCGAGTAGCGCCTGAGCCGTCTTGCCCAGGCCGGGCTCGTCAGCCAGCAGGAAGGTCCGATGCCCTTCGGCTGCAGCCTCGATGACCTGTGCCTGGTGCGGCATCAGCTCGCGGCCGCCGGCGGCCTGCAAGGAGCCGGCCTCCGGTAGGTCCATGCAGGACGTGGCGCCACCGGAGGCCTCCTCGAAGGCCCGCAGCAACGGGCCGAGCAGCTCCCAGGTCGTCAGCATCCGTGGCCTCGCGGCCCTGGGTGCGACGGCTGTGTAGTCCGGCTCGAGGAACGGGTTTGCCAGCTGGCGGGTGACGACCGACTTCGGCACCACCTTGCGCTCGGCTCGTGGCGCGGCTGCCGACCTTTCGGTCGCCGGCTGGCCCTCGAGCGCCTGCTCGACGGGCTGCTCCAGTCCGCCTGCGCCACGTAGCTCGCGCATGAGGGCTTTCGCGCCGTCGAGCAGCGCCGCATCGTCTGCGAGCAGCATGAGCAGGGACCCGTCGCGGGCCGCCGTCCGAGCCAGCGTCGTGGCAAGCCCGTCGATCCGCTTCATCTGCTCGGTACGCCGGCTCTCGCTGATCGGCGCGGCCTTGATGCGGCTGCGCTCCTCGCGCACGAGCATCGCGACCGCCTGGAAACGGGTACGGACCGACGGGCCGATCTGCCCGCGCTGCACGGCCAGGTCGACGTCGCGGACGTGCTTGGACAGCACCGGCACCAGGCCCTCCTCGACGCGAGCCCTGGGTCGCTGCTGCTGCCGCGGGGCGGACCGGGACGCGCCCGTGGGCCGCCCACCTCGTGTTGCCAAGAACCTTCTCCCTCGACGTGCTCCGACCGTTTGCGCCCGGCGACTGCCGGGTCCTGTCCCACACGACGCCTGCCGGCCTACCGTTCGGCGACAGCACCGACGAGGTCGACCGCCCCGTCCGGCCTCCCGGCTGAACCGTCCCGACGAGCTCGAGCCCGCACGACGTGCGCGAAGGCGCGAGGTGTCGTACGGCTCGGAGCTACCCGGTGGCAATGACATCCTAGCGTCGTACCGGGGGAGTGGTGGTGACGCTGGAAAGTTGGACGCCCGTGCGCTGGAGCGAGCCGTAACGCTGACCCCTACCTCGCGGCGACAGCCTCCGCAGCGGTGAGTCGTCAGGCCCGGTCGAAGTCGGTCGCGGCGACCTTTGAACCGCTGGCGTTCGACGTAGCTGCCGCACGAAGCTTCGGTGAGGTCGTCGCTGCGAACAGCGGTGCTGGTCGCTCCCACCCAAGTCGGGTCGAGGACCAGCATCAGCGAGTGGGCGAGGGGGGAGTTGAACTCGCAAGGAGTGGGGTCCGCGGCTGCCCGGTCGGTACCTACACGACTGTGTTTTCGCAGTTCGGAGGCTATTTGGTCGTCCGAGCCTGCCCACTGCTGACTGATGCTTTCCGGGAGTTTCCGGGATTCCTGTGACCACTGCGTGACCAGTCGGGCCGTCTGGAGGCCTTACTTCGAGGGTCTGAGCGCAGGTGCGTCAGGCACTGTGTAGGTACTCGCGAAGCGCCCGGCGCACGATCTCGGAGACGGTGACGCCGTCGCCTGCCGCGCGCGCGGCGGCCTGTTCCCGTAGCTCAGGATCCAGGCGTACCGATCCGACGGCCTTGACGCGATCCCCGAGTGGGGGTCGGCCGCGACCGCGGGGTTTGCCCTTGAGTTGCTCAGGCGTGCAGCCCCGCTCAGCCTCGTCAGCCAATCGGTTGATGAAGGCCTCGTCGATTGGCGTCCCGTCGCTGGTATGACCGTAGGTCTGGTGGGTTGTCATGAGGCACCCCCGAAGAGTTCGTCCGCGGTGCTGCGACGCAGCTTCATCGCGTGGATCACCAACGCCCGTGGTCCGGGGAGAGACAAGACGACGAGCTCCAGGAGATTGCCGGCCGGGTCTGGTCCAGCGAGCAGGAACCGGGCCGGGTCACCACCGAGCTGCACCCAGGCAAGCGCCTGCCCGTGGGCGTGTCTGAGGTCGTCGTCCCCGATGCCGTCACGCCGAGCTGACGAGTGGATCTCCACACCGAATAAGTGTAGTACAACAATTGGCTAGGCGGGCCCAGTAGGCGATTGGACCAGTGGGGTCAGTCGAGTCTCTGGACAGCGCCCACTCCGATCGTGCCCGCCCCTCCTCGCGACCCGGCCAGGTCTTGACCGGAGCCACGGACCGTCACTCCAGCCGCCCACCAAAACCGAGGGGCAAGCACCGCGTGACTCCCTGCCGCTCATCGAGGGGACGCTGACAAGCACGAGGATGCGTTCTCTGCGCCGCCGCAGGCCAAGCATCGTTACCGTCGCGCCATGTGATCGGTAGCATCTGTGCTACGTTCCGGTCATGCAGGAAGTGGGCTTGCGGGAAGTACGCCAGAACGCCAGCGAACTTGTGCGCCGTGCCCAAGCCGGCGAACGCCTCACGATCACGGTCTCGGGACGCCCGGCCGCCTCACTCGGCCCGGTGGATGTCGCCTCCTGGGTGTCGTGGGAGGTGGTGGCAGACGTGTTTGTCGGACCAGGCGATGCCACCTGGGGAGCGGACCGCGATCAACTCGACGGGACACCTCGCGACCCGTGGGACCACTAGGTGGCTGACCGTGGGCTGCTGGACACGAGTGTCCTAATCGCTGAGGACATCAATCCCCTCCCAGGGCAGCTGGCGATCAGCGTCATCAGCGTGGCCGAGCTGCACTTCGGCGTGCTCGTGGCGACGTCCCCCGACGTGCGCGCCGTGCGTCTTGCGCGCCTGAGCCGTCTCCAACGCCGGTTCGACCCCCTGCCCGTGGATGACGCGGTCGCCGACAGCTACGGCCAGATGGCCGCCCACGTCGCGGCATCGGGACGTCAGCCGCGGGCTCGCACCATGGATCTGCTGATCGCCGCGACCGCGCACGTCCACGGAGCGATCCTGTACACACGAAACGTCAGAGACTTTCGTGGCCTCAACGATTTCATCGAAGTCGCTTCTGCTTAATAGCCGGCTACTAGCCTCGGATGATGCTGTTGCCGATCGTCGGGCCACGTCTACGCCTGCGTGCTTGGAGGGCCGACGAAGTCGACGAGGTGATGGGTCTCCTTGGTTCGGCGGCAACGATGGGCGACATGCATGCTGGTGGCCGCCTCCTGGTCCACTCCAAGGCGGAGGCGGCCCGGTGGCTTGAAAGACGTTGTCAGCAACAGACAAGCGGACTCACGATGTGGGCGGTCGACAGCATCGCGGAGAACGTCTTGGTCGGTGCTTGTGGCGTCTTCCCCGAGGGGTCGGAGCTTGAGCGGCCTACGTAATCAGCCACCGGCACAGGGGGCAGCACTACGCGGAAGAGGCCGCCTGGCTCGCTTTCGATGGACTTGACGCTGGTGGACTCCGCTCGCCCGTCTACGCGACCATTGCGCCGCACAGCACCGCCTCGAGGCGGGTTGCCGAGGGCCTGGGTGTGCGCTGCACAAGGGAGTGCGACGACCGCGGGAACATCGGCTACCGGCGGTGAGGGTAGGTGCCGTTCACGAGCGAGGGGAATCGGCTCGCTAATTCTTCGGGCGAGTCTCCCGCCTCCGTAGTGCATGATTCGGCGCGTGGAGGAGCGACTGCCTGGCGGCAACACGGGTGGTGCCGTCCGCGTTGGCGACACCGTTCGGCGGCAGGCAGGTTCGTGGACCGCAGCGGTTCATTCACTTCTCACCCATCTGCACAGCGTCGGCTTCGACAGATGTCCTCGGCCGTTGGGCATCGATGAGCTCGGCCGCGAGGTTCTCTCCTACATGCCCGGCGCCTCGGTGGGCGACCGCAAACCATGGCCGTCGTGGGTGCACTCGGACGCGGCGCTGGTCGACGTAGCGCACTGGTTGCGCGACTACCACGCGGCAGCCGCGAGCTTCACTGCCCCAGCGAACGCCGCGTGGCGCGGTCGCGGTCCTTCCGGCGGCGGCACATTCATCTGCCACAACGACGCCGCGCCGTACAACGCCTGTTGGAACCGCGACGGCCTGGGCGGCTTCTTCGACTGGGACTTCGCGGGACCCGGAACGCCTGAGTGGGACCTCGCGTTCACGGCGTCCGCGTGGGTGCCGTTGCATGCCAGGCAAGTGGCTCTAGAAGAGGGCTTCCGTGCGTTCAACGACAGACGGCGGCGCCTCGACACATTCCTCGCGGCCTACGGGTGGACTGGCGACGTGGAAAATCTGGTTCTCGACACGCTGCGGCAGCGATACTTGGCGCACATTCAGGACGTCGAGCGGCTTGCTGCGGGCGGTGACGCGTTCTTTCAGGCGTTGGTCGCCGGCGGGACCGCCGATGCCATTCAGGACGCTCTGCGCGAGCTGCCAGGTTTGCTCCTGAAGCCGCGCCCAGACAGATAGTCCGCTGGGGTGCGTTTCGTGAGCGACGCATGGCATCCCTGCCGCTCCCGCGCTCCAAAGCATGCCCCTGATAACCACGATGAGGCGGCGTTACCCACGGTGGAGCCACTACCGTCTGCCGATGGCCGATGGCCGATGGCCGATGGCCGATGCTCAGGTGTACCTGGTCGAGTGGCACGACGAGCGCGACAGGAACCGCAGCCAACTGGGTGGCTTCACGAGCCTTCGAGAAGCAGAGGAGTGTCGCGACGTCCTAACGGTCGAAGGTTGGGCTGACCTGTACATCAATCTCGTACCCGTCCACGACAATGTCGCGGATTGGTCAGCGGACCGATAGACGGCCCCAACAAGGTCTGCAAGGAGCATCACTACCCTTGCTCGGAGACGTGGGCCTAGCCTTCCCCTTCATGAGCCCTGTTGAGGTCTATAGCCGCCCTGACAGAGCGGGATGGGTCGTGTTCCCCCTCATCACGCTTGCCGTCACAGTCGGCGGCGTGGCGCTGGTCATAGTGGTGGGCCAGCATTCCAGCACCCGCAGCTTTGTCGGGCTGTGCCTGCTGTCCGTGCTTGGCTGGCTAACGCCGTTCCTCTTGCTTGGCGTGCTGCTCCGCGTAGCCCCCTATGGCACCGCTCGCCCTGTCCTGTCACCTCGACGCGTACTTGTCTACAGAGTCCTGTTAAGTCTCGTCGCCTTGGTCATGCCTTTCGTGGGTTACGTCGGAAGGCATTCGGCGTTCGTGGGTCTGCCGCTGTTCTTGTCCATTGGAGGATCTTCTGCGGGCGTGCTGCTGCATGGCGCCCGCCAATTCCGGCTATCGCGCCCAACGCCGAAGATCACCTAGGCCGGGCACGAGTTGTCGACCGCTGAGAGGTGCCGCCTCCGAGCTCTTGGCCGACTTCCGACTAGCTCGCTGACTAGCTCACCTACCAACAGAGCGAGAAACTGCTCCTCGCAACCGCCACACCAACCTTTGGCGATCTGTCGTGTCCGAGGACCGACGTCACCAGTCTGCACGGGTAGCGTGTGGCGGCTGAGACCCTGGCCGACCACCGACTAATCACCACAGATCGGCGTACCCCCGATCACTGCCGCCTGTGGCCTAGGAGGAAGTGGTCAAGGGCGCGAAGCGGCGGAGCGGACCCTTGACCACTGGGGGAGAGGCCGCACGCTGCCGTGCGAGGGGGGACGACCACCCGCAGCGCAGAGCGCGGCGGTGGTGGAGCCGTACACCACGGGCAGTCCGGCCGAGCTCCTGTTGATCGGCGCTACCTGCCTTGAGGAATCGGTACAAGCCGTCCGACTCGCAGGCAGCCGTCGTTCCCGTCCCCGCACCGCCAGCGGAGTGTCGTCAGGAGCTGGTGGCACTCACACCTGCGTCGGGCCGGACTGCCAGGGCGAGTGCTCCGATCGCCTCGCCGCGACGGACCGCGTCGGGGACCGGTCGTTGCTAAGTTGCCCGAATGACCGAGCCCACCCCGTTCAGCCCCGCCGGCGGGGGCCGTTGGAACAGCCTCGACGGGCTCCGCACGGTCGGTGTCCTGCTCGTGTTCGGCATCCACTCCGGCTATCCGGCGCTCTTCGGCGGTCGGTTCGGCGTCGACGTGTTTTTCCCCCTTAGCGGGTTCCTGATCACGACGTTGATCGTCAACGAGGTCCAGCGCAGCGGCCGTTTCCAGCTGCGCCGCTTTTACTGGCGCCGGATACTCCGGCTCTACCCCGCGCTTCTCGTCGTTGTTCTCTCGACGTTCTTCATTCGCAGCGCCATCGTCTACAACGGTGACCTGCGGTCCTGGGAGTCGACGGCGTTCTACGCTTTGACCTACACGATGAACCTCGCCGTCTCGTTCACCAGCCGGGACGTCACGATTGCGCTCACTCCGACATGGACACTCGCTCTCGAGGAGCAGTTCTACCTCCTGTGGCCGCTGCTGCTGCTTTTGCTCATGCGCGGGCTTAGCCTCCGTCGCTGCGGCTTCGTCGCGCTCGTGCTCGCGCTCGCGAGCTGGACATCGCTCGGCCTCGATCGGTCCCTTCAGGCGTCTTTTCGACCGGACACCCGCGCTGGCGCGCTAATGATTGGTTGCGCCGCCGCGCTGCTGGCGTACGGCAAGGTCTTGTCGCGCCAGGCCGCCAGGAAGGTGCTCCCCGCGGCGACCGTCGTGCTCGCCGCGGGCGTGTTCGTCGGCGGCACGTCCTGGCGGCACGCCGACGTCGGCGGCGTCGTCCTGGTCAGCTCGGCGTCCGCCGTGCTGATCGTCGCACTGCTCGGGGCTCCTGGGGCGCTGCTGGACCGCCTTCTCGCGGCCAAACCGCTGGTGTGGCTCGGCCGGCGCTCGTACGGCTTCTATCTCGTGCACCTGCCGATACTGGCCGAACTCAGGCGCCACACGCACAGCCGGGCTGCGGCAACCCTGCTCGGCTTCTCGCTGGCCGTGGCTGTGAGTGACCTGCTGTTCCGCTTCGTCGAGCAGCCCGTGCTTCGCTACCGCGACCGCACGACGGGCAGCGTCGCGTCGGTGCCGGCCGGATAGGGGTTCGCGTGCGCAGAACGCTTGTGACAGCTGCCGGGGTGATCGTGTGGCTAATCGCTCTGGCCCTCGCGGCCACCCGGATCCGCGGGACCGCCACCTCCGGGGTCGACGTCGTCCCGATCTACGAAGCCGGGCGCGCTGTCCTCCACGGACAGCCGGTGTACGACGTCCCCGCTTTCGTGTATCCCCCTTTCGCGGCCGTCGCCATGATCCCGATCAGCGCCTTGTCGCTCAATCGTGCGTTCGACGTGTGGCGGGTCCTTCAGGTAGTCGTGCCACTGATCGCTTGCCCACTCGCGGCGCGCTCTGTGCTGCCCTGGCGGCGAGCTTGGCCGCTGGCTGGGCTGCTCGCCGTGCTGCTGCTCAAGGGCGACGTCTTCGTCGACTCGTTGTTCTTGTTCAACCCGACGCTGCTGTTCGTCCTGCCGGCAGTGGCGGTGCCGCTGCTCTGGTCCCGCAACCGGTGGGTCGCTGGCGCAGCGCTGCTCGGGCTCTCGCTGGCAATCAAGCCGCTGCTCGTGTTGTACGTGCTCATCCCGGTCGTACTGCGACAGTGGCGAGCGGTCGCTTGGACGGTTGGGACGGCCGCGGGCTTGACCCTCGTCGGGGCAGCCGTGAGCCACGACCTCGGCGGGCTGATCCATCTGCCCCAGACGATCGCGACCAGCACGAACCTTCACGGGGAGTTGCTCACGCACAACGTGAACCTGGCCAGTGTCCGGGAGGCGCACCCGACGCTGACTGTGGTGACGTGGCTGGCGCTGCTGCTGGTGCTCACGAGCGTCGTAGGGGTCCTGCTCGGCATGCGGCGTGTCGGGCCGTCAGCCAGTGCGTTCGTCGCCGCGTCCGGGGCGTTGGCATTGGCGCCGGCGTTGGCAGGCAGCATTGATGAGATCCACTACGGCGTCCTTGGACTGCCGGCGCTCGTGGCGATCCTCGCCCAACA
>JAYUBO010000299.1:0-5992 GCA_043740815.1 Frankiales bacterium
CGGCACACGCCGTTCTTCAACAACTACCGCCCGCAGTTCTACTTCCGCACCACCGACGTCACTGGCGTCGTCGACCTGCCCGAGGGCACCGAGATGGTCATGCCCGGCGACAACACCGAGATGAAGGTGACCCTCATCCAGCCCATCGCCATGGAGGAGGGCCTGCGCTTTGCCATCCGCGAGGGTGGCCGCACGGTGGGCGCCGGTCGCGTCACCAAGATTTTGAAGTAGTACCCACGCGGACGACGGTCAGGCTCACCACGGGCCTGACCGCCGTACCGCAGAGCACCACCCCGATCGTTTCGCAGCGGCATGAGAAGACAGGGAAACAAGCCACCATGGCGGGACAGAAGATCCGCATCAGGCTCAAGGCCTACGACCACGAGGTCATCGACAGCTCGGCGCGCAAGATCGTCGAGACGGTGACGCGTACGGGTGCGCAGGTTGCGGGCCCGGTGCCGCTGCCGACCGAGAAGAACGTGTACTGCGTGATCCGTTCGCCACACAAGTACAAGGACTCACGCGAGCACTTCGAGATGCGGACGCACAAGCGCCTCATCGACATCCTCGACCCCACGCCGAAGACGGTGGACTCGCTCATGCGACTCGACCTGCCGGCGGGCGTCGACATCGAGATCAAGCTCTAGGAACAACTGACATGACAGACATGACTTCTACCCGTGGCCGCACGGTCCAGGGTGTCCTGGGCGAGAAGCTGGGGATGACCCAGGTCTTCGACGCCAACAACCGGATCGTCCCGGTGACCGTGGTCAAGGCGGGGCCCTGCGTGGTCACCCAGATCCGCACCGTCGAGAAGGACGGCTACAGCGCCGTCCAGATCGCGTACGGCGCCATCGACCCCCGCAAGGTGAACAAGCCCGAGGCGGGCCACTTCGCCAAGGCCGGTGTGCCGCCACGTCGCTACACCCTGGAGATCCGGACGGCGGATGCCGCGTCCTATGAGCTCGGCCAGGAGGTGACAGCCGACATCTTCGCGCCGTCCACCGAGGCCGGCGCCAAGCCGCTCAAGGTCGACGTCGTCGCCACCAGCAAGGGCAAGGGCTTCGCGGGTGTCATGAAGCGGCACAACTTCAAGGGTCTCGGCGCCGGTCACGGTGTCAAGCGGGCCCACCGCAAGCCCGGCTCGATCGGCGCTTGCGCGACGCCGGGGCGAGTCTTCAAGGGCACCCGGATGGCCGGTCGCATGGGTGGTAACAGAACCACCACCCAGAACCTCACGGTCCACGCTGTCGACGCCGAGAAGGGCCTGCTGCTCATCAAGGGCGCTGTCCCGGGCCCCACCGGTGCGTTGGTTCTCGTCCGCACGGCAGTCAAGAACGGTCTCGGGAAGGGCGGTGTGGTCAAGTGACCACCGCAGTCAGCACGGGCACCTCAGCGAAGGCCCTTACGCTCGAGGTCAAGAGCGCCAGCGGGGTGACCGGTCGCAGCGTCGAGCTGCCCGAGGACGTGTTCGGCGTCCAGGTCAACATTCCGCTGATCCACCAGGTCGTCGTCGGCCAGCTGGCCGCTGCGCGGCAGGGCACCCACTCGACCAAGACGCGTGGCGAGGTGCGCGGTGGTGGACGCAAGCCGTACCGCCAGAAGGGCACCGGCCGGGCCCGTCAGGGCTCGACCCGCGCGCCGCAGTTTGTCGGCGGTGGCGTCGTACACGGTCCGAAGCCGCGTGACTACTCGCAGCGGACCCCCAAGAAGATGAAGGCGCTCGCCTTGCGTGGTGCGTTGTCCGATCGCTTCTCGCACGACCGGGTCCACGTCGTCGACTCCCTGTCCGGCGGGGATGTCCCCTCCACGAAGGGGGCGACGGCTCTGCTCGCCGCGATCAGCGAGCGTAAGCATGTCCTGGTCGTCGCCGAGCGCACCGACTCCGCGACCTGGAAGTCCCTGCGCAACCACAGGGCCGTACATCTGCTGTCACCCGGCCAGCTCAACACTTACGACGTCCTCGTCAGTGATGACGTCGTGTTCACCGAAGCGGCTCTCCAGGTCTTCCTGGCCGGTCCGCCCAAGGGCAAGTCCGCCAAGGCCGTCGCGTCTTCGTCGGAGCTCGCCGAGACGGAGGCTGTGGCATGACCGGAACGACCGATCTCACCGACCCCCGCGACATCCTGCTCGCCCCGGTCATCTCCGAGAAGAGCTACGGCCTGCTGGATGAGAACAAGTACACGTTCCTTGTCGCGCCCGGTGCCAACAAGACGCAGATCAAGATCGCGGTCGAGAAGGTGTTTGACGTCAAGGTCAGCGACGTCAACACCCTGAACCGCAAGGGCAAGCGCAAGCGCACCCGCGCCGGCTTCGGTCAGCGGGCCTCCTCCAAGCGGGCGATCGTCACGCTCCGCGAGGGCCGCATCGAGATCTTCGGGGGCCCGGTCGCGTAGCCCCGGCTACCTGACTGGACTCACGAGCTGAAAAGAGACTCACATGGGCATCCGCAAGTACAAGCCGACCACCCCGGGCCGTCGTGGCTCCAGCGTGGCCGACTTCGCCGAGATCACCCGCGACACCCCCGAGAAGTCGCTGGTCCGTCCCTTGCACAGCAAGGGCGGCCGCAACGCCACGGGTCGTATCACCGTGCGGCACCAGGGTGGTGGTCACAAGCGGGCTTACCGCGTGATCGACTTCCGTCGTCACGACAAGGACGGTATCCCGGCCAAGGTCGCGCACATCGAGTACGACCCCAACCGCACGGCGCGCATCGCGCTGCTGCACTATGCCGACGGCGAGAAGCGGTACATCGTGGCGCCGCGCAACCTCAAGCAGGGTGACGTGGTCGAGGCCGGTCCCGGTGCCGACATCAAGCCCGGCAATGCGCTGCCGCTGCGCAACATCCCGACCGGTACGACGATCCACAACATCGAGCTCCGCCCCGGCGGCGGCGCGAAGATCGCCCGGTCGGCCGGGACGAGCGTCCAGCTGGTCGCTAAGGAGGGGGCCTACGCGCAGCTTCGTATGCCGTCCGGCGAGGTCCGCAACGTCGACATCCGCTGCCGTGCGACGGTCGGCGAGGTCGGCAACGCCGAGCAGTCCAACATCAACTGGGGCAAGGCCGGCCGGATGCGTTGGAAAGGCAAGCGCCCCTCCGTCCGTGGTGTCGCCATGAATCCGGTCGACCACCCGCACGGCGGTGGCGAGGGCAAGACCTCCGGTGGTCGCCACCCGGTCAACCCTGCCGGCAAGCCAGAGGGCCGCACGCGTCACCGCAAGGCCAGTGACGCGATGATCGTCCGCCGCCGCAAGACCAACAAGAAGCGCTAGGGGAATCCGCCGTGCCTCGCAGTCTGAAGAAAGGGCCCTTCGTCGACGACCACCTGCTCAAGAAGGTGGACGTGCAGAACGAGAAGGGCACGAAGAACGTGATCAAGACCTGGTCGCGTCGTTCCACGATCATTCCGGACATGCTCGGCCATACGCTGGCCGTGCACGACGGCCGCAAGCACGTCCCGGTCTTTGTGACCGAGTCGATGGTCGGTCACAAGCTCGGTGAGTTCGCGCCCACCCGCACCTTCCGCGGGCACGTCAAGGACGATCGGCGGGCACGTCGTGGCTGAGAACAAAACCCGGCACCTGCCGCCGAACGCCGCCCTGGCGACCGCGCGCTTCGTCCGCATGACACCGATGAAGTGCCGTCGGGTCATCGACTTGGTCCGTGGGCTACCGGTCCAGGAGGCGACCGACATTCTGCGCTTCGACGTCCACTCGGCGTCCGAGCCGATCGGCAAGGTCCTCGCCTCGGCGATCGCCAATGCCGAGCACAACAAGAACCTCGACCGACGGGACCTTTTCATCTCGCAGGCCTACGTGGACGAAGGCCCGACGCTGAAGCGCTTCCGTCCCCGCGCGCAAGGGCGGGCCTACCGAATCCGCAAGCGCACCAGCCACATCACCGTCGTCGTGCAGTCGCTCGAGACGGCTGCTGTCGGCACCTCCAAGAAGGGCGGGACCCGCTAATGCGGAGCGTTGTCATCTTTTGCGGGGAGGCGAAGTAGTGGGTCAGAAGGTCAACCCGCACGGCTTCCGGCTCGGTATCACCACCGACTGGACGTCCCGCTGGTACGCAGACAAGAGCTACGCCGAGTACGTGAAGGAAGACATCGCGATCCGTCGCATGATGGGCAAGGGCATGGAGCGCGCTGGCATCTCCAAGGTGGAGATCGAGCGCACCCGTGACCGCGTCCGGGTGGACATCCACACGGCGCGTCCCGGCATCGTCATCGGTCGCCGGGGAGCAGAGGCCGACCGCATCCGCGGTGACCTGGAGAAGCTCACCGGCAAGCAGGTGCAGCTCAACATCCTCGAGGTGAAGAACCCCGAGAGCGACGCGCAGCTGGTTGCTCAGGGCGTCGCCGAGCAGCTCTCCAGCCGGGTCAGCTTCCGCCGCGCCATGCGTAAGTCGATGCAGTCGGCCATGAAGAGCCCCGGCGTCAAGGGCATCCGCGTTCAGTGCGCCGGTCGCCTCGGCGGTGCGGAGATGAGCCGGTCGGAGTTCTATCGCGAGGGTCGCGTCCCGCTGCACACGCTGCGCGCGGATATCGACTACGGCGCGTACGAAGCCCGGACAACGTTCGGCCGCATCGGGGTCAAGGTCTGGATCTACAAGGGCGACAAGGTCATGTCCCGTGCGGAGCGCGAGGCGCAGGAGGCGGCGGTTCGCCAGCAGCGTCGCGAGCGTCCGGCCAAGCGTGGCCTGCGCTCCGGCTCCACCGGCACCACTGCCGGTGGGACCGAAGCCGGTCGTGCCGCCGAATCCCCGGAGGAGCTGCTCGCCGTCGAGACGGTGGAGAATCCTGCCGTCGAGTCGGCCGTGGTGGATTCGGCTGCCGTCGAGACACCCGCGGCTCAGGCCACCGACACGGCCACTGACACGGCCACTGACACGACCACTGACACGACTGCTGCTCCTGAGACGGAGGCCTGACCCATGTTGATCCCCCGCAGGGTCAAGCACCGCAAGCAGCATCACCCCAACCGCACTGGAGCGGCAAAGGGCGGCACCGAGCTGACGTTCGGCACGTTCGGCATCCAGGCTCTCGAGTCGGCCTACGTGACCAACCGTCAGATCGAGTCGGCGCGTATCGCCATGACCCGCCACATCAAGCGTGGCGGGAAGGTCTGGATCAACATCTACCCGGACCGTCCGCTGACCAAGAAGCCGGCCGAGACCCGCATGGGTTCCGGTAAGGGCTCGCCTGAGTGGTGGGTGGCTAACGTCAAGCCCGGCCGCATCCTGTTCGAGCTAGCGGGTCCGCCGGAGCCGCTGGCGCGCGAGGCGATGCGTCGCGCGATGCACAAGCTGCCGATGAAGTGCCGCTTCGTCGTCCGGGAGGCGAACGACTGATGGCTGACTCCAAGACCACCGAGATGCGCGAGCAGGACGACGAGCAGCTGGTCGCTGCGCTGCGCGAGTCCAAGGAGGAGCTCTTCAACCTCCGCTTCCAGGTAGCCACCGGCCAGCTGGACAACAACCGCCGGCTTCACACCGTGAAGAAGGACATCGCTCGCATCTACACCGTGATGCGCGAGCGTGAGCTGGGCATCGTCCACACGGGCGGTGCGGGATGAGCGACAAGGCAACCGTGACTGACACCGCAAACACCACCGGTACGAGCGACAGCCGGAACTTCCGCAAGACCCGCGAGGGCCTCGTGGTCAGCGACAAGATGGACAAGACCGTCGTCGTGGCCGTCGAGGACCGGGTCCAGCACCCGCTCTACAAGAAGACGCTTCGCCGTACCAACAAGCTCAAGGCGCACGATGAGGCCAACAGCTGCGGTGTGGGCGATCGGGTCCTGCTCATGGAGACCCGGCCGCTGTCGGCCAGCAAGCGCTGGCGCGTCGTCGAGATTCTCGAGAAGGCCAAGTAACCGGACCCGTCGACCAGAGTCCACCAGCACGGGCGGCGCAGTCCCGGCCGCCAGCCCGCACTCCGGTCCCCGTCACCACGGGGGCCGCCCGAGAACCCGCGTCCCTCCGCCGA
>JAYUBO010000300.1:0-9662 GCA_043740815.1 Frankiales bacterium
GTGAAGCGCGGGAACGCGGCCGCCCCGGCGTAGCGTGCCGCGTCGTCGAGCTCCTCCTCGATGCGCAGCAGTTGGTTGTACTTCGCCACCCGCTCCGAACGCGCCGGCGCACCGGTCTTGATCTGCCCACAGTCGGTGGCGACGGCGAGGTCAGCAATCGTCGTGTCCTCGGTCTCGCCCGAGCGGTGGCTCATCATGCAGCGGTAGCCGCTGCGGTGCGCCAGGGAGACGGCGTCGAGGGTCTCCGTCAGGGTGCCGATCTGGTTGACCTTGACGAGCAGCGCGTTGGCGGTGCCGCTGGAGATGCCCCGCTGCAGGCGCACCGGGTTGGTGACGAACAGATCGTCGCCGACAAGCTGGACCTTGCGGCCGACCAGATCGGTCAGGTGCTTCCACCCGTCCCAGTCGCTCTCATCGAGCGGGTCCTCGATGCTCACGATCGGGTAGTTGTCGACGAGGTCTGCGTAGTAGGCGCTGAGCTCTTCGGCGGTCTTGTTCGCACCTTCGAAGACGTAACCGCCCTCAGCCCCGGACCCACTGTGGAACTCGCTCGCGGCAACGTCGAGCGCCAGCGCGATGTCGCGGCCGGCCGTGAGGCCGGTGGTTCCGATGGCCTCCATGATGAGGTCGAGGGCGGCACGGTTGCTGTCAAGGTTGGGGGCGAAGCCGCCCTCGTCGCCGACGGCCGTCACGAGTCCGCGTTGCTTCAGGACGCTCTTGAGGGCGTGGTAGACCTCGACGCCCTGTCGCAGCGCCTCGGAGAAGGTCGATGCTCCGATCGGAGCGATCATGAACTCCTGGACGTCGACGTTGGTGTCGGCGTGCGCGCCCCCGTTGAGGATGTTCATCATCGGCACCGGCAGCAGATGGGCGTTGGGGCCGCCGAGGTAACGAAACAGCGGCAGAGCGTGGCTGTCGGCAGCGGCGCGCGCCACCGCGAGGGAGACGCCGAGGATCGCGTTGGCGCCGAAGCGGCTCTTGTCAGGCGTGCCGTCGAGGTCGATGAGCGCCTGGTCGACGAGCCGCTGCTCGCTGGCCTCCATCCCCAGCAGCTCCTGCCCGATCTCGAAGAGCACAGCGTCGACCGCCTTGGAGACGCCCTTGCCTCCGTAGCGGGAGCCGCCGTCCCGCAGCTCCACCGCCTCGTAGGCACCGGTGCTCGCGCCGCTCGGGACCGAGGCCCGCGCCAGGGTGCCGTCGTCGAGGGCGACCTCGACCTCGACGGTGGGGTTGCCGCGCGAGTCGAGGATCTCGCGGGCTCCGACGGCCTCGATGGACGCCACGATGGGTCTCCCTTGCTGTGCGTGAGGGTGCGTTCCTGTCCGACGGGTTTCGGGCGAGCCTAGCGAGCGGCCCCCTCAAGCCAGCCACAAGCGGGCGCCCACCGTGACGACCCCGTGTCCCTGCGGTTGGGCGTAGAACCCTCTGGCACCCCCGGCGAGCTGCGACAGCGCATGCTCGACACCGTCCATCGCTCCGACGGGGAGCCCAAGGCAGAACCGGGAGAACTCCACGCAGGGAGGCGCAGCCTGCACCTGCGCCAGCAGCAGCGGCTGATCGTCGGTCTCGAGCAGCAGCTCCCCCGGGGGCCACGGTTCGGCCACGTCGACGAGGACGGACTCACCCGCGGCACCGACCCTCAGGTGCTCGCCGTACAGCGCCTGCAGCCGGGGGTAGGCGGCGCAGGGCAGCAGCGAAAGGCTGTTGGCCAGCTTGACGTTGCGGGTGTCGGGGTGGTCGGTGTGGTGGACGTCCACGAACGTCGCCTCCCCCAGCCGGCCGACGCAGCCACGCGGACCGACCTCCAGGGCCTCGACCTCGAGCAAGGGGGTGGGGTCGTAGACGCGGGCGCCGGCCGACCCGGGCTTGAGCCGCGACCGCTGCACCTGCAGCCGGACCACCGTCCCGATCAGCTCCACCGCTGGCTCCACTGGTCAGGTGAGGACGGCAGGTCGCCGGTCGCCTCGAGGGCCGCGAGCCTGTCCCGAAAGGCCCGGGCAACCGTCCGCAGCGCCACTTCCGGGTCGAGATCGCTTGAGGCACAGCGGTTCACGACCTCCCAGAGCTGCCCGCCGAGGCCGGGGAAAGGCAGGAAGGGCGCACCGAGGGTGGCAGCGCGGCGCTGCAGCTTTGCCGCGAGCATCAACGCCGGCTGGCCGATCGGGATCCCCTCAGTGACCGAGACCCGACCCTTCTCAGCGGCCTTCAACTCCTCCCACGAGCCCTCGAGGTCGTCCGCGGGGGCGCCGTCGAAGACGTGCGGGTGGCGGCGTACCAGCTTGTCGACGAGGTCGCGAGAGACGTCGTCGATGTCGAATTCCTCGGCGATCCGGGCGTGGAAGGCGATCTGCAGCAACAGGTCCCCGAGCTCTTCTCGCAGGTGGGAGAGGTCGGCGTTTTCGAGGGCCTCATAGGTCTCGTAGGCCTCCTCGAGCAGGTAGGGCATGAGCGAGGTGTGCGTCTGCTTGGCATCCCACGGGCAGCCGCCGGCCGAGCGCAGCCGGTCCATCACCGCGACCACGTCGAGAAGAACAGCGCCGGGCGGGTCGATCGAGCCGACGACCGTCCGGTGAGCCAGGCCCCGTGCGGTGAGCTCCTGCTCCGCGTCGGCGCGGGAAGTAAGCCAGACGTCGTCACCTACCGCGAGCCGCACGGCGAAACAGATCCCCACGGCGGTGAGGTGCGGCGCAGCGGCGTCCACGACGACGGGCCCACGGTGCAAGGCCTGCCAGGCCTGCCAGGTCAGCTGGTCAGCGGGCAGCCGCGCCGAGCAACGGACGACCGTGACCCGCGGCACGGGCTAGGGGCACACGGGCGTGGCCGACGGGCTCGTCGCCGGGGCGGCGTCGCCCGGACGCGCGCTCGGCGAGCTGATCGCGGAGTTGGCGCACAGGGGCGTCGCGATGACCTCCTGAACCGCAGCGTCCCAGCGACCGAAACGCGGATTGACGTCGATGCGCAGCGCCTTGCTGACCTTGCTCAGCTCGCTGGCCAGCGCCGCCTGCCGCTGCTGACCGAGGATGTTTCGCCGCAGGGTCGTGCGGGCCTCGTCGACGGTGGTCGTCTTGCGTTCGATGATGTGGATGACGTGGAAGCCGAAGCGGGTCTTCGCGATGACGTAGCTGCCAGGCTTGTTCGTGAAGATCGCCATCTCGAAGGGCTGCGCCAACGCACCCTTGCCCTGGAAGCCCAGGTCGCCGCCCTTGTCCTTCGACGAGGTGTCGGTGGAGTACTTCGCCGCCAGCGCGGCGAACTGCGTCGGGTCCGCCTTCACCTGCGCGAGGAGCTTTTTGGCGAGCGCCTCGGTGGCGACCAGGATGTGCGCGGAGTGCACCTGGTCGAACTGCGCGATGTTCTGCTGGTAGGCCTCCTGCAGGGTCTTGCCAGGGACCACGAGGTCGCCGGTGAGCGCGTCCGACAGGGCGTTGCGCAGGGCGACGTCGGTGAGCGTCTGGCGCAGGTCCTGAGGGGAGATGCCGGCCTTGCCCGCGGCGTCGCCCAGGGTCGTGCCCTGGCTCTGCAACTGCTGGGTCAGCTCATCCTGCACCGCGTCGACAGTGGCGCCGTCGACCGTGACGTGCTCCTGCTCTGCCGCCTTCGCCACCACCAGATGGTTGATCATGCGGCCCAGGACGGTGCGCTCGAACGAGACCCGGTCCGAGCCCACCGTCTGCTTGGCGGCCGGGCTCTGCAGGCTGCGGGTCACGACGTCATCCAGAGCCGACGTCGTGATGCGCTGGCCACCGACCGTGGCTGCCGCGCCCGTGCGCACGGTGCCGTCACCGCAGCCGGTGAGGGCGACGGCGGCGGCGGCGACACCCGTAACGACGGCGAGCAAGCGGGGGGAGCGGGTCACGAGCAGGGGTCTCCTTTTGCGGTACGACAGTCTCTAGCGTGCCAGATGCGCCGGTGCGGGCGCTTCGAGGACCGCGTCGAGCACCTCCCGGGCCCAACCGAGCAGCTCGAGGTCCCGCAGCGGCTGGCCGCCGAACTGCTTGGTCATCGGCTTGGGGACGAGCACCGTGTCGACGGTCTGCTTCACCACCGACTTCGGGTAGAGACGGGTCAGCCGCAGCACCTGCGACTCGCGCAGCTTCATGGGGGCGAACCTGACCTGGTTGCCCTGCAGGGTGACCTCGGTCAGGCCGTAGGCACGGGCGGCGTTGCGGAAGGCCGCGACGGCCAACAGGTTCTCGACCGGGGTGGGGAGGGCGCCGTATCGGTCCCTGAGCTCCTCGCGGACGGCTTGCACCGCCCCGTCGTCCAGGGCCGCGGCGATCTGCCGATAGGCCTGCAGCCGCAGCCGCTCGCCTGGCACGTAGTCGTGGGGTAGATGGGCGTCGACGGGGAGGTCGATTTTGGTGTCGACAGCGTCCGGAGTGTCGTCCTCGCCAGGCATGACGCCCATCCGCTTGAAGTCGCCGACCGCCTCACCGACCAGACGCATGTACAGGTCGAAGCCGACGCTCGCGATGTGGCCGCTCTGCTCGCCGCCGAGCAGGTTGCCGGCGCCCCGGATCTCGAGGTCCTTCATCGCCACGGCCATGCCCGCACCGACTTCGGTGTTCTGCGCGATCGTCGCGAGCCGGTCGTAAGCCAGCTCGGTCAACGGTTTCTCGGGTGGGTAGGTGAAGTAGGCGTAGGCCCGCTCGCGACCACGACCGACACGCCCCCGAATTTGGTGGAGCTGGGACAGGCCGAAGGCATCGGCCCGCTCGACGATGAGGGTGTTGGCGTTGGGAATGTCGAGGCCCGACTCGACGATCGTCGTGCAGACCAGCACGTCGAACGCCTTCTCCCAGAAACCGACCATGACCTGCTCCAGGGCGGCCTCGCTCATCTGCCCGTGGCCGACCGCGACGCGGGCTTCCGGCACGAGCTGACGCAGCCGCTTCGCCGCCCGGTCGATCGACTCGACGCGATTGTGCAGGAAGAAGACCTGGCCCTCGCGCATCAGCTCGCGCCGGATGGCGGCACCGATCTGCTTCTCGTCGTACGGTCCGACGAAGGTCAGCACGGGGTGCCGCTCCTCGGGAGGCGTGAGGATCGTGGACATCTCGCGGATACCGGTCAGGCTCATCTCGAGGGTCCTGGGGATCGGCGTCGCGGACATGGTCAGCACGTCCACGGCCGTGCGCATGGCCTTCAGATGCTCCTTGTGCTCGACACCGAAGCGCTGCTCCTCGTCGACGATGACCAAGCCGAGGTCCTTGAACTGCACGCCCTTGCTGAGCAGGCGGTGCGTCCCGATGACCACGTCGACCGTGCCGTCGCCGATGCCCGTCAGGACGTCCTTCTGCTCCTTGTCGGAGTTGAACCGCGACGTCGCGCGGACCGTGACGGGAAACTGCGCGAAGCGGTCCCGGAAAGTGTTGAAGTGCTGCTGCACAAGCAGCGTCGTCGGCACGAGAATGGCGACCTGCTTGCCGTCCTGTACCGCCTTGAAGGCCGCCCGGACCGCGATCTCGGTTTTGCCGTAGCCGACGTCGCCGCAGATGACGCGGTCCATCGGGACCGGCTTCTCCATGTCCGCCTTGACCTCGTCGATGGCCTCGAGCTGGTCGGGCGTCTCGACGTAGGGAAAGGCGTCCTCCAACTCGCGCTGCCAGGGCGTGTCGGCCGCGAAAGCGTGGCCCGGAGCGGAGGTGCGGGCGGCGTACAGCTGAATCAGGCCGGCCGCGATCTCGCGGACCGCCTTCTTTGCCCGTCCCTTGCGCTTGGCCCAGTCCGAGCCGCCGAGCCGGTCGAGCGAGGGTGCCTCGCCGCCGACGTAGCGGGTCACCAGCTCGAGCTGGTCGGTCGGGACGTACAGCTTGTCGGCCTTGGCGAACTCCAGGATGAGGTACTCGCGGGTCGCGCCAGCCACCGTCCGCTGCACCATCTGGACGTACCGTCCGACGCCGTGCTGCTCGTGCACGACGGGGTCACCTTCTCTGAGCTGCAGGGGATCGACGGCGTTCTTGCGCCGGCTCGGCATCCGTTTGGAGATGTCCTTGGCGCCCGCGCCCCGGTTGCCGGTGAGGTCGCCCTCGGTCAGCACGACGGTCTTGAGCAGGTCGCTCACGAAGCCGGTGTCGAGGCAGCCGGTGGAGACCAGCACCACCCCTACCTGCCGGGTCGGGCGCTCCTCGAGCCGGACCGGGAGGTCGGCACCCTTGAGCACCTCGACCAGCCGGTCGGCGGGTCCGTGCCCCTCGGTGGTCAGGACGACCTGGAAGCCGTCGGCGACCCAGGCGCGGACGTCCTCGAGGGCGCGGTCGGTCTCACCGCGGTAGGCCTGCGGGGCACGCGCGGCGAGCACCACCGTGTCGTCCTCCAGCTCGGCGTCGCTGGTGAACGGCGTGACCGTCCACCACGGGTGCCCGTGCTGGCGGGCATGCTCCTTGACCTCGAGCAACGTCTTGTACGCCGCGGCCCCCAGGTCGACGGGGGCCTGACCTCCCGTCGCAGCGGTCGCCCACGACGCCTCGAGGAACTCCTGGCTGGTCGCCACCAGGTCATGCGCCCTCGTGCGGACCCGCTCCGGGTCGCACACCAGCACAACGGTGTCGCGGGGGAGCTCGTCGACGAGCAGCTCAAGGTCGTCGACCAGGACCGGCGCGAGCGCCTCCATGCCCTCGACCGGGTGTCCGTCGGCGATCTTGGTGCAGATCTCGGCCAGCTCGGGGTGCGTCTGGGCAAGCTTCGCAGCCCTCACGCGAACGTCCTGGGTCAACAACAGCTCGCGACACGGCGGGGCCCACAGGCCGTGCGGCACCTCATGCAGCGACCGTTGGTCGGCGACCTTGAAGGAACGGACCTCCTCCACCTCGTCACCCCAGAACTCCACCCGGAGCGGGTGCTCCTCGGTCGGGGGGAAGACGTCGAGGATCCCGCCTCGGACCGCAAACTCGCCGCGCTTTTCCACTAGCTCGACCCGGGCGTAGGAGATGTCGACCAGCCGGCGCACGACCATCTCCAAAGCGGCGTCCTGGCCTTTCACCAGCTGCACCGGCTCCAGGTCACCCAGCCCCTTGACCTGGGGCTGGAGCAGGCTGCGCACCGGGGCGACCACGATGTCCAGGGGACCGGTCGCGGGGTCGTCGGCGCTCGGATGCGCCAGCCGGCGAAGGACCGCGAGGCGGCGGCCCACGGTGTCGGCCCGGGGGCTGAGCCGCTCGTGCGGGAGCGTCTCCCAGCTCGGGAACAGCGCCACCCGGTGCGGGTCGTGCAGGCTGCCGAGGGCGGCCTCGAGCTCCTCGGCCTCCCGTCCGGTCGCAGTGACGGCGAGTACGGTCCGTCCCTGCCGGGCTAGGGCCGCCGCCACGAACGGCCGAAGGCCGTGCGGCGCGGTCAGGTCCAGGCTGCCGCGGACAGTGTCCAGGGCCTTGCTCAGCGAGGGGTCGTCCAGGACAAGGTCGAGCAGTCCGGTCAGGGACGGTCCGGTGACGGACAACACAGCACTCCAGGGCACACGCAAGTAGGCCCCGCTCGGCACCTGCCGGGGGGTGGAAGGGCTCTCGCCCGGTGCCAGCCTACGTCGGGAGCCCCGCCTACGGCGCGCTGAGCGGCGTCACCCTCATCGCGGTTCCGTAGGCGCAGATCTCGGTCCAGCCGTCGTCGTGATCATGTGGGAGGAGATCATCACCGCACGGTACCGACTTCCTACCCACCCGCCGTAGGCTCACCAGGTGCCCATCCCTGAGCTCGAGCAGCAGCTGAACCTGCTGGCGCGACGCTTGAGCAAGCCCGTGCGACTGCACGGGACCTCGGGCTACACGCTGCTCGACCGACCCGCCTACATGGCGCTGGCGCGCATCGTGGACGAGGGGCCGCTGCGCCTGACTGCCCTGTCCGCCCTGTTGGAGGTCGACCTGTCGGTCGTGAGCCGACAGGTCCGGGCCCTGCAGGACGGCGGGTTCGTCGCCCGCTCCGCCGACCCCGCCGATGCCCGGGCCGCCCTGGTGCGCGCCACCGACGCGGGCCGGGAAGCCTTCGAACGGACCCGCCGTGCCCGCACCGAGGTCCTCGACGAGGTCCTCGTGCAGTGGTCCGCGCAGGACCGGGCGGAACTGGTGCGGCTGCTCGGCCGTTTCAACGTCGAGCTCGAGGCGGCCATCGGCCGCCGACTCGCCGGCCCACCCGAGGACTAGGACTCCACTCCGGACCCGCACCCGCCGAAGCACTGTGCAGACGCCTTTGACCCCCTGACCTCTGGAGCACCGTGGCCGGCCTGCGCACGTCGACCCTCGTCCGCGGCGCCCGCCTCGCGGCCCTGCCCACGATGTACGCCGGACGGACCGCTTTCGGCGTGGCCAAAAAGGTCGGTGGCGCCCCCGCCGAGGCCGTCGCCAACGAGATCCAGCGGCGCACCCTGGAGCAGCTGTGCAAGACGCTCGGCGAGCTCAAGGGTGGCGCCCTCAAGCTCGGCCAGGCCCTGAGCGTGTTCGAGGCCGTCATGCCCGAGGAGCTCGCCGGGCCCTACCGGGCGACCCTCAACGCGATGCAGCACGCTGCCCCGCCGCTGCCGTTCTCGGTCGTCGAGCGGGTCCTCACCGAGGAGCTCGGACCCGACTGGCGCGCGTCCCTGACCATGGAGCCCAAGCCGGCCGGCGCCGCGAGCATCGGCCAGGTCCATCGCGGCAGCTGGCACCCGCTCGGCGCCGACCCCGTGCCCGTGGCCGTCAAGGTGCAGTACCCGGGGGTCGCCAAGGCCCTGGTGTCGGACCTGCGGCAGCTACGCCGCGTCGCTCGGCTGCTCAGCGTCCTCGGCACCCTCGCCGACGCGACCGGCCTGGTCGACGAGCTGTCCGCCCGCCTGACCGAAGAGCTCGACTACACCCTAGAGGCTGCCAACCAGAGCGCCTTCGCCAGTGCCTTCGTCGATGACCCGCTGGTCGTCGTACCGGCTGTGCGGCATGCCACGACGCGGGTTCTCGTCACCGACTGGCTTGTCGGCGAGCCGCTCTCGACCCGGATCCACGACCAGACGCTGTCGCCCGCGCGGCGCGACCAGATCGGCGCGGCTCTCGTCCACGCCATCTATGCCGGGCCCGAGCTCACCGGGCTGCTGCACGCCGACCCTCACCCCGGCAACTTCATGCTGCTGCCCGACGGCCGGGTCGGTGTCCTCGACTTCGGCGCGGTGAAGCGGCTTCCCGACGGCATTCCCCCGGCCCTCGGCCGGAACGCCGCGCTCGTCCTGACGGGGCAGCACGCTGAGCTGCACGCCAACATGATCTCCCTCGGGATGCTGGCTCCCGACTCTCCCGTGAGCGTTGCGGACATCGCCGACTACTGCTCGGGCATGAGCGAGCCGTTCCGGCTGGAGCAGTTCACCTTCACCCGCAGCTGGCTGCGCACCGAGGCGGTCAAGCTCGCCAACCCGCGGTCCTCGACGCACTCCGCCGCACGGCACCTGACGATGGCGCCGGAGTACCTCATGGTGCACCGCGTAGCCCTCGGCATGGTGGGCCTGCTCTGCCAGCTCGAGGCCACTGTGCCGATCCGGCACCTGGAGATGCGGTGGTCGCCCGGTTTCCGACAGACCGTCGCCGACCATCTCGGTGTCGACTCCTGCGACCTGCTGGCCACCTCCCTTGAGGCCCTCACCACCAGGTACGGCGCCTTCGCTCCCCCTTCCGCCTCCGCTCACGCGCCCGCCCGCGCCCGCGCTGCCGTCT
>JAYUBO010000301.1:0-9893 GCA_043740815.1 Frankiales bacterium
GGACCCGTGGTCGGGATCGGCACGTTGCCGGCGTCCTTGGGCGGCGCCGTCGCCGGCAGGATCGCGGCATGCGGCACCGACAGCTTGTAGGGGAACTCCGGATCGGGCTCGACGAGGTTGATGACGACCTTGTTGCTCGTCGGGTCGGCCACGACACCCTTGGACAGGTCGCACGTCGCCGGCGTCTTGATGCACGCCGCCGCCCCGACGATCCCGTTGTAGAACGTGCCCTCCGTCGGAGTCGACGCCGAGAAGATCCGCTTGAAGGAGGCGACCACATCCTTGGTGGTCACGTCCGCACCGTTGGAGAACTTGATGCCCTTGCGCAGCGTGAACGTGTAGATCTTGCCACCGCCGGTGACCTCCGGGAGCGCCTCCGCCAGGTCGGGCACCACCGTGAAGGACGTCTGCCCGTCCACCTTCTTAAAGGCCAGCAGGCCGTCGTAGGTCGCCTGGTATAGCTGCCAGTACTGAAGCGTGTAGTTGATCTTGGGGTCGAGGGTGCCGCCACCGGACTTCGCCAACAGCTTCAGCGTCCCGCCCTTGTGCTGCTCCTGGAAACCGACCGAGGTCGTCGCGGCACCGGTGCCTGAGGTGGTCGGCGCGGGGGCCGAGGCGGTGCTGCCCGACGAGCAGGCAGCGGCGGCGGTCAGCCCGAGCAGGGCAGCGGAGGTCCAGATGCGATTCACGGGGAAGCCCTTCATACCTGCGAGGTGGTGACGGTGGCGTCGTGCTGGTCGAGGAAGGCACCGACGACCTGTAGGTATCGTTCCTCCTCCTCGACATGGGGCAGGTGACTGGAGTCCGCGAAGACTTCCCAGACTGCACCGGGGATCTTGTCGGCGAACGGCTGGACGCACGCCGGTGTCGCCTCGTCGTGGGCCCCGTTGACGAGCAGGGTCGGGGCGATCACCTGGTCCAGCTGGTCGATGACCGACCAGTGCTTCATCGTGCCGATCACGTGGAACTCACTGGGGCCGTTCATGGTGTGGTACACGGTCGGGTCCTCTTCCAGGGCAGCGAAGCTGGCCACCACCTCCGGCGGGTTGGGAACGACCCTGCAGACGTGCCGGTCGTAGAAGACCTGCTCGGCCGCGCGGTACTCCTCCGACGTCGTCGTACCGGCGTGCTCGTGCCGTAGCAGGGTTGCCTGGACCTCGGGTGGCAGCAACTCGCGCAGCCGGTTCGCCTCGGACAGCCACAGCTCCATCGAGGCCGGTGAGTTGGCGATCACCAGGGCCCGCAGGCCGGCTGGCCGGCGCACGGCGTGCTCCGCGGCCAACATGCCTCCCCAGGACTGGCCGAGCAGGGCGTAGGAGTCGGCGATGCCGAGCCCGGCCAGCACGTTGTCCAACTCGTCGAGGAACAGCTGCACGTCCCAGAAGTCCGCACCCTTGTCGCGCAGGTGCGTTGACCTGCCGCAACCGAGCTGGTCGTAGTGGATGACGGCACGTCCCTGCGCTGCGATCCCGGCGATCCGCAGCGTGTAATCGTGCGGGACACCCGGGCCTCCGTGGAGCACGACGAGCGGCGTCTTGGTCGATGTCGCCAGATCGCCCGTCACCCGGTACCAGGTCTGCCAGCCACGGAAGTCGACGACGCCCTCGACGGATGCTGCAGGTATGGGCACGGTTCTCCTCAGGTGACGTGTCAGGTGGCGCAAACCTGCACCTGTAATGGTCTGATGGGAAGACCTTTTCGTGTAAATTTTTGATTTCGTCGTTCACGAGGCGACCCGCAGGGGGCAGGCTGCCCGTTATGACGACAAGGACGAACGCCGCCGCGGCGAGCCAGCGTGCACCGCGGCTGGTGCCCGTCCACGTGCCGACCGCCGTCGGTGAGGTGATGGACCGGCTGCTCACCGCCATCGCCCTTGGCGAGTTCGTGCCGGGCGAGCGGCTGCCGGCCGAGCGAGAGCTGGCGCGGCTGCTCAGCGTCAGCCGCAACACCGTCCACGAGGCGCTCCGGCAGCTGCAGGCAGGGGGGGCCTTGGAGGTCCGCCGGGGCCGGCTGGGCGGCTCATTCGTCCGGGACAGCTGGAACGAGTTCTCCGCCGCGGCCGTCGCACGCACGCTGGTGCCGCACCGTGAGGAGCTCGAGCAGCTCTGCGACCTTCGCTGCCGGTTCGAGGAGGTGGTGGCCCGCACCGCCGCGGAGCGCCGCACCGTGCGCCAAGCCCGCGAGCTGGGGGACCTCCTGGCTGTCTTCGCCGCCGCCAGCACGCCGGAGGAGGACCACGCGGCCGACCTGGCCGTCCACGAGGCGGTGCTGCGGGCCACCCGCAACCCACAGATGGCCCAGCTCAGCCACGACCTGTTGGCCCGGGTGTCCTTCGGTCTGCCCATCGAGCCCTACGACCACCGGTTCTCCAAGCGGGCGCTCGCCGAGCACACCGCCCTCGTGGAGGCCATCCATGACGGCCGGGTCGACGATGCGGGGACCATCGCCCGCAGGCACTTCTCTATGTCGGCGCGCACCCTGCGGGCCGTCATCGCCCGCGGGGACGACGAGCTGCCGGTAGGGGCTGCTTCCGAGACGGGTGACCTGCCCGTTGGTCACGATGCGGACAGGACAGGGATGCTCGGTTGACGGCATGTCGAAGGCGGCGCAGGTGAGCCGAGCATGAGCACCTCCGACCGCCTGCGCGCCCTGCACGTCGGGGCAGTCGCGCAGGTCGCCGCCCTGGCCGCTCAGCATGCAGAGGTGGTTGCCGCGTCAGTGGGCTCCAATGCCGACGACGAGCACGACCCCGAAGGCGCGACCATCGCCTTCGAGCGCCAGCAGGTGCTGGCACTGCTGGCCCAGGCGCGAGCGACCGTGGAACGCGTGGAGGCTGCCCAGGCACGCGAGGCGGCCGGGACGTACGGCCGGTGCCAGAGCTGCGGCGAGCCCATCGGCGGCGCCCGCCTGGACGCCCTGCCCGCTGCCGCTCGCTGTGTTGCCTGTGCTGCTCTCACCTAGCCCCGACCGGCCTCCACCCACCCAGTGTCATCCTTGCCTCGTGCAACCCCTGACCGACAAGCTCGACGCCGAACAGAACTGGGCCGGTAACCACACCTACACGGCTGCCCGCCTCGTGCGGGCGGGCTCCGTCGAGCAGGCGCAGCAGGTGGTGGCCGAGTCCAACCGGGTCCGCGCTCTCGGCACCCGTCACTCGTTCAACGCCCTCTGCGATACCGAAGGGACCCTGCTCGACCTGACGGGACTCGCCGAGCCTGCCGTCCTCGACGCCGACCAGGGGACCGTACGGGTCGCGGGCGGCACGACGTACGCGGTGCTGGCTACCTACCTCGAGCAGCAGGGCTGTGCGCTGGCCAACATGGGCTCACTCCCGCACATCTCCGTGGCCGGTGCAGCCGCCACCGGTACCCACGGCTCAGGTACGGGGAACCAGGTCCTGGGTGCAGCTGTCAGCCGTCTCGAGCTCATCACGCACGACGGGTCGCTGCGCGTACTGTCCCGGGGCGACGAGGGCTTTGCCGGAGCGGTTGTCTCGTTGGGCGCGATAGGGGTCGTCACGCATCTGCACCTCGACGTGCGGCCGACCTTCCAGCTGACGCAGGACGTCTACGACCACCTGAGCTGGACCGAGGTGGTCGTAGACCTCGACGCGATCCTGTCGTCCGCCTACAGCGTCAGCGTCTTCACGCTCTGGCGGGACGACGCGACCACAGAGGTGCTGGTGAAGAGTCAGCCGCCCCTCACCCTGGACTGGGCCGGCGGGAAGCCCGCGGTACAAGCCGAAGCGCCGTTCGCGCTGCTCGGCGACGACGTCCACCTCACGACGCGTGGTGTCGCAGGTCCGTGGCTGGACCGCCTTCCGCACTTCCGCGCGGAGGGGATACCCAGCTGGGGTGAGGAGATCCAGACCGAATGGTTTGTCGCCCGCGAGGACGCGCCCGCCGCACTGCGGACCCTGACGCCCCTGATGGAACAGTTCTCGGACCTGTTGAAGGTGACCGAGATCCGGGCCGTCCGGGCAGACGACCTGTGGCTGTCCCCCGCGTTCGGCCGCGAGACGGTCGCCATCCACTTCACCTGGGTACGTCAGCCGGGTCCCGTTCTCGGCGCTGCGCAAGCGATCCAGGCCGCCCTGTCGCCGTACGCACCTCGACCGCACTGGGGGAAGGTCTTCGACACCCATGCCTTTCGCGCAGCCGCGTGCTACCCGCACCTTCCGCACTTCATCGACCTGATCAGGTCGTTCGACCCGACCGGAACATTCCGCAGCCCCTTAGTGGACACCCTGCTGGGCCTCGGCGGCTCTCGCCGCTAACGCTCCAGAGCTTGCAGCGCAGCGCGGGCGCGCGGGACCTGAAGCGGGTTGAAGTGCGGATTCAGAGTCAGGGCTTTCGTGAGCTCGGCGACGGCCTCCGAGCGATGGCCGAGAGCCTTCTGGATCATGCCGCGGTGGAAGTGGAACAGCGCGTTCGTCCATCCTGTCGCCAGCGCCTTGTCAGACCAGCCCAGGGCGGCTTGGTAGTCCTTGTTGGCGTACTCCGCCCAGCCGTAGGCATCGGCCATCTCCAGGAACGGGCGCGTCTTCCACCCGGCCCGGGCGTACTCGAGGGCCTTCGTCGGTGAGCCGTGGTCGGCTTCGAACAGCGTCGGCTCGGTGTCGAGAACGACGTTGTTGGCGCGGAACAGGTCCTCCTCGGTGCGGAACAACGCGTACTGCCGCTGCGCCTGAGGGTCGTGCTGCGCCTCCAGCAGCTCGCCGTACTCAAGGACGTACTGCGGCTGCGGCACGGACGACACCAGCTGCGCGTACGCCGACAGCGCCTGCGTCGTCCGGCCCAGAGCGGCGAGCGCCTTGGCCCGGCCGGCCTTGAGGGGGAAGTCCCTGGGGGCCGCGCTGAGGCCAGCCTCGAACTCGGTGAGGGCGCCGGTCGCATCGCCGCCGTAGTTGAAGGCCAACTCCCCCAGGTAGGTGCGCGCGAAGGCGATGTCGCTGGGGTTGGAGGCATCCTGCAGCGCCCGCTTCAAGGCCGACCGGGCGCTGGCCACGTCGCCGCGCAGCTCGAAGACGTAGGAGGCACGGGTGAAGGCGGGCACGCCGGGCAGGAGCTGGTTCATCCGGTCGATCGCGGCGGCAGCTTCCGGGTAGCGGCCGAGCTGGGTGAGGGCGTCCCCCTTTGCGCCGAACAGGATGCTGCTGAAGGCGTTGATGGCCAGGCCCTTGTCGGCCGCCGCGAGAGCCTGCGCGAACTGGTGCTCGGCGGACTTGAGGGCGGCGAGGGCGGCGTAGCCGGCGTCGTTACTGGTGCTGTTCAGCATCAGCGACTGCTTCGCGGCACCCGCGGCCTTGGCGTAGTAGCTGGGGTCGACGGTGACCTTGGCCTGGGCGATGTAGTCGATCGCCAGCGCGGCCCACGTGCGGGCGTTCGTGGGGGTGACCTTGAGCTGCTTCTGCGCCAGGGCGATCGACGCCGACAACGGGTCGATGGCTGCTGGAGCACCCGGCTGGTCACGCTGCTGCGCGGGCTTGGACGGGCTGCCGCCCAGCGCTCCGACGACCAGCAGGACGGCGGCGAGCGCAGCGACCGCGACGCCGCTCAACACCCAGCGTCGAGCCCCCCTCATACGGTCCCGGCTGCTGCCCGCAGCGCGAGCAGCACACCGACGGCGAACACCAACAGGGCAGTCAGGACGGGCAGGACGGCCAGCAGGCGATCGGCTCGGGCTAGCCTGGTGCTACCCGCGAGGCGGTCGAGCCTTCCACGCAGACGCACGAGCAGCAGACCTGCCGCACACAGGGCCAGTGCCATGCCGACGCCGTAGCCCAGGACGAGGAACACCCCGAACCAGGTCCGTCCGAGCGCGGTCGCCGCCAGCAGCACCAGCAGCGCCGACGGGCTGGGGACTAAGCCGCCGGCTACGCCCAGACCGACCAGGCCAGTACGTGAGAAAGCCTTGTCGGACGGGTCATGACTGTGTCCGCGACCGCCGAACATCCCATGCTTGTGCGTGCGGTCCTGGTGGTCGTGCGGGTGGTCTTCGGCGTGCTCGTGCTCGTGTTCGTCGTGGTCGCGCCCGGCGTGGTTGTGGTCGACGCGCTCGAGCTGGTCCCCCGAGCCGCTGGCACCGACGAGGACGGGAGCGGGCGCGAGGGCCTCGCTGAGCTTGGGGGTGTGCCGGTTGCGCAGGGCGCTGACGAGCAGCAGCACACCGACGCCGGCGACGATGACCCCAGACAGGATCCCGAGCAGCTGCTCGGCGGCCGTCGGCGCGAACGCCGAGGTGCTGGCGATGAGCAGCCCGAGGATGAGCACGCCCGCCGTGTGGGTCACGGTGACGGTGGCGCCGACGGTGACCACGTCCCGCAGCCGTCCCCGGCGGCCCACCAGGTAGGCCGCCATGATCGTCTTGCCGTGGCCGGGCAAGAACGCGTGTCCGGCACCGAGCAGCAAAGACAGCAGCAGGGCGAGCAGGCCGACTCCGACCGTCAGGTCCTTGCGTCCGACAACCTCGTTGAAGGAGGTCGCGAGCTGGTTGAGGGCCTTGACGGCAGGACCGGCGACCGGCAGGCGGCCGGCGAGCCGATAGGTCGAGGAGCCGGCGCCGGGCAGGACGCTGAACGTTCCACCCCGGACGTCGAGCGGTGAGCTGAGCAGGTCACCGGGATAGCGCCGGAGCTCGTCGCTGATGCTCTTGGCCGGAAACGGGGAGCGGTCAAAAGACACGGCGTCGCCGACGGCCGTGATCTCATGCCAGCCGATGCCGTCGTCGTCCCAGAGGTTCTCGAACCGGACCTGCGCCTTCGAGCTGAGGTCGACGTTCGCGCGCAGCTCGCACTCGAGTCTGCCTATCGTGAGGTGGATCTGGCCGGGCCGCTCGGTATACCCGCTGGCCACCACCTGCAAGGGGACCCGCGCGTCGCCCACCGACAGCCGGACGGCACCGGCCATCGCGGCGCACTGAGACGCGGCATAGTCCGAGGCTTCCTTTGAGGATAGGGTTCCGTTACCGTCGAGGTCGATGCGGCCCCTGCGCTGGTACGACGGGATCTCGGCGACGTCCTCGACCGCCTTGTCGATGACGTGGTCGGGGGACAGGACCAGCCCGTCGTAGTGGTTGACGGTGGCATTGCCCAGCGGATGGGCCTGCGCAACTGGGGCAAAAGCCGCAAATAATACCGCCGACAGGCCGGCGACAACGACGACTCGCGTTCCTCGCACCCGCAGCTCCTGTCTCGGCTTCTCGACGTCCCGGTCACTGAGTTCAGCACATACCCGCCGTCTGTGGTCTTGTTAACTCGTTCGCTACTCAGGCACTTTCGGTTTGGGGCAATCCGCAGCGGACTACCCAACGAATCAAGCGCGACGGGGCCTGTTCGGCGGCCCTGTCATCGCACTCCTCAACCCGCGGCGGGGCCTACCCGTCGCCCTGTTCCCCCTTGGAGCTCCATGTCCCGTACCCCTCGGACCATCGCACGCAGTCGTGCGGTGGCCGTCCTCTCGGTCGCCGCACTCGCCGCCTCCGGGTCTGCACTGCTCGGCCCAGGTACCTCGTCGGCGTCCAGCCACCGCGAGGCTCCCTACGTCGCGAACGACCCCACCATCGACAACACCGACCTGTACGCCTTCGTCAGCCCCGACAAGACGTCGACGGCGACGCTGATCGCCAACTGGTCGCCGTTCCAGGACCCGTCCGGCGGGCCCAACTTCTATCCGTGGGCCACCGACGCGGCGTACGACATCAACATCGACAACAACGGTGACGCCAAGGCCGACATCACCTACCGCTGGACCTTCAAGAACGTCGACACCCGCGGTTCGGTGAACCACGGCGACAGGAATAGCCAGCCGGGCACCGCCATCAAGGGCAATGGCATCGGTGGCTCGTTCCTCTATAACGACGGTCCGGTCACCAGCCTGACGGACAAGACCCTGCTGTTCCGCCAGACCTACACCCTGTCCGAGATCGACACCCCTGTGACCGGCCCCGCCGTCACGAAGATTCTGCTCGCCGACAAGCCGGTCGCCCCGTCGAACGTCGGTTCGGCCTCGATGCCGAGCTACGCCTCACTGCGGGCCGCGGCCGTCGCCGCCGGCCAGATCAGCGGTGGGGGCCAGAGCTACGTCGGCCAGGCCGACGACCCGTTCTTCCTCGACCTGCGCGTCTTCGACCTGCTGTACGGCACCAACCTCAAGGAGGCCGGTCACGACACCCTGTCCCACTACAACGTCAACACCATCTCCCTTCAGGTGCCCAAGACCGACCTCGCCGGCTTGCACAACGTCAGCCGCAACCCCGTCATCGGCGTGTGGAGCACCACCAGCCGAAGCTCGACCCGCACGCTCGCCCTCACCGGCGCGGGTACCACCACCGCCGAGAGCACCAGCCCCAGCGGCCAGTACGACGCGCAGGTCTCCCGGATCGGCAACCCCCTCGTCAACGAGGTGGTCGTCCCGGCCAACCTCAAGGACTACTTCAACCGGTCGAGGCCCGACCAGGACGGCCTCCTGCTCGGGAAGGTCCAGAACCCTGAGCTCCCCTACCTGGTCAAGACCATCTACGGGATCAGGAACCCGAACACGTTGACCCACGGCGCGACGCGACCTGACCTGGTGGCGACGTTCCTCACCGGCATCTCCACGAAGGTCTATGCCGGCACCACCTTCGGTGGGCTTGGCAAGTTCGGTGGCGTCAACGCCGACCTCAACTCCCTCGACATCAACAAGGACATCGCCGCCGCCGGGCTCAAGCCGGCGGAGTACCTGCGGCTGAACATGGCCGTTGCGCCCACCGCCAAGCCGAACCGCCTGGGCGCTTTGGCCGGAGACCTCGCCGGCTTCCCGAACGGTCGTCGTCTGACTGACGACATCACCGATGAGGCGCTGCAGGTCACCGAGGGAGTCCTGCTCGGCCAGAGCACCGGCCTCGGTGACGGTGTCAACACCAACGACAAGCCGTTCCTGTCGACATTCCCGTACATCGCCGACCCGAACAGCGGATCGTCGGTGACCCCGGGTAAGGCCCCAGTCACGTTCCGCCAGGACCTCACCAGCGGCAACGGCCGACTCAACATCTACGTTCGTAGCATCACGCCCGCCCAGAAGGGTGGCAACGTGAAGTTGTACACGATCGGCAGCACGGGCCACTCCGTCCTGCTGGGGACCTTTGCGCTCAACGCCGCCGGTACGGCGATGGCCTCGCCGAACATCCGCTCAGCCAGTTCGGGTGCCGTTGCGGTGCTCTACTTCCGCATCGACACCGGCCCCAATAGCAACAACAGCCCGGGTGTCGGACCGCTGACGGTTCTGACCATCCACTAGGGCACTGGCACAGCACAGTCACACTGAACAGCTGTAACCGGTCCGGGACGGCGGAACCACCCGCCGTCCCGGACCGCACCACCTCCAAGGAGCATCCGCACGTGAACCCACTCGTCGTGACCTTGCTGCTGGCGCCGACCCTGCTCGCTGCCGTCAGTGGCTGCTCCTCCTCCTCGAGCTCGTTCGCCCAGCCGAAGGAGTCCTCCTTCAGCCCGGGCTCGTGCCGCCAGCTCGCCCCAGCGGTCCTCCGGCTGGGCAGGGACATCCACGACCTCGGCACGAAAACACCGTCCGGGTCGCAGCGGACGACGCTCAAGATCGACCAACAGAAGGTCCGTGACCTGCAGCCGGGTCTGTCCGCAGCGGTCTCTCCCGCCGTCCAGGACCTGGTGGGCGCCGTAGGCCTGATGCGCATCCGGGCCGACACCAACAGCTATGACGGCACCCTGGCCGGTCTTGCCCTCAAGCAGTACAACGCCTTGGTCGCCCTCTGCACCAGCCCGGCCGCCAGCCCGAGCTAGGTGTAACGACCACGGACGTTGTTCACGCGGCGAGGCGACTGACCGGGGGTCGACCTCCGAGGGCTGAGTGGCCTCGCTGAGTGTTGTAGCGGCG
>JAYUBO010000302.1:0-14472 GCA_043740815.1 Frankiales bacterium
CGCTCCCTGGCCCGCGCTTGTCGTCCCCGACCTAGCTGCCTGGACGGCCGGCAAATCGCCGCGGACGGCCTTGCGCGAGCTTGCCGAGGGAGTAGCACCCGGCGGTTGGCTCTGCGTTGGCTTCCGCAACCGTTGGCTGCCCGGCACGGCAGAGGGGGCGATGGGGGTGCGCGCTGCGACCTCGGCGCTCCGCGACGCTGGACTCCACCTCGAAAGCGTTTACCTCCCGCTGCCCGACCACCGCCAGCCCGCCTTCCTCGTCGACGCCCGGACCCGCAGCCAGCTTGACTACGTCTTCCGCCACACCTTCCTCAGCTACCTCCCGGGGGGGTCGGTGTGGGCTCGGCTGGGTCGCCGCCTGCTGGTCGGGGCGCGCATCGTAACTATCAGGGTGCCGCATCCGGTCCGGGTGCGACTCGCACCGGCCTACTTCGTGATCGCTCGGAGGTCATCATGATCCAGGCGATCTGCCAGCGGCTCAACGACATGGACGCACGAGGGCTTCGTGGGCGGCCGGGTAGCGGGGTCGTGGTCGGGATCGATCGTGACCCCATGGCGAAGGTGACCCTGCTCCTGTTCGACGACCGTGGCGAGTTGACGGCAGTGGCGAAGGTTGCCCGCAATCCTGGCGTCGAGCCGGCTCTGCGCAGGGAGGGCACGGCGTTGTGCCGGCTGGCCGCCGAAGCCCTGCCCAGCCTTCGTCCTCAGGTACCGCGACCGTTGCTGCTCGAACGCATCGCAGGACGGCTCGTCCTGGCCTCCACGGCCGTTGCCGGGGCACCGTTGACCGTCAGGTACTACACGCCGGGCCACGTCACCAACGCCGACAGTGTCGCTGCAGACTTTGCGATGGCCGGACGGTGGATCACCGCACTGCAGTGCGAGACCCCGACCGCGACAGCGACGCTAGGCGAGGCGTACCAGCGGTACGTCGTCCCTATCGTCGAGCGCTACCGACGCCTGATCGGAGGTAGCTGCTGGGAGTTGCAGCTGTTCGCTGCGATCGAAGACGATGCTCGAGCTCTCGCCGACTTGGAAGTCCCGACCCCCCTACTGCACGGTGACTACGCGATCGGCAACATCCTGGTGCAAGCCGGTGCGGTGGCAGGTGTGGTCGACTGGGAGCTCTGCCGCGAGGCTTCGCTCCCCCTGCTGGACGTGCTGAAGTTCGCCGCGTCGTACTCATCGTTCCTCGACCGCGCCCAACCACCACGAGCCGATCGGCTGCGCGGACATCCCGGCTGGAGGGCCGCGTCACAGCAGTGGCCGGCTCCGGCCGGTTGGATGAATCTGACAGGCTTCATGTACGGGTTCTTCGGCAAGGGGTGGTACCCCGATCTCGTCAGGGGCTTTGTCGCGGAGCACGCCACGCGCCTAGGGCTGCCGCCCAGCGTCCTCCCGTTGCTGATTCGAGCGTTCCTTCTGGACCAGGCCACCGTGCTCGACAACGCCACCTACGCAAGCGGCTACCGGGCCTTGCTGCACGCAGTCCATGACACCTTGACGGACCGCGCAGTCGGTTCGGTCGGTGCGCTGTGACCGCCGGTGCGCCGCCGCCGGGTGTCAGGGCCAACCTCCGGGCCCGCGTCGGTGCCCTGATCGCCCTTGGCGTCGCCGGCCTGGTCGTCGCTCGAACGGCTGGGGCGCCGGGCGTCGGTGCGTTCACCTTGCTGCGGGTGCTGCCTTGGCTCACCGGGCTCCTGATGAGCAACGGCGTCTACGCCGCAGCGCCCTTCTTCCTTTCCGGCCCAGACCGTGACGAGCGCCGGTTTCGGTCAACGCTGCCCGCGATAGCCGTCGCGGCGGGGATCGCCGGCGGTGGGCTCTGGGCCCTCGCGACGCCTTTGTTCTCCGCCGCGCTGTTCCACGGCGTGCCCGTGACGTTGGTCGCCCTGGCCGGGGTCTCGGTCCTGACCCAGCTCGTGGAGACGACCGCGAAGGCATGCTCACAGGGCTCCGGCGACCTCACAGGCAGCAACCGCGTGATCGTCCTCGAAGAAGTGGTCTTCCTGCCGTGGTACGGGCTGTTCCTGGTGTCCGGGTCGAGCACCTATGCAGCCATCGTGTTCGCCCTCCTGCTCGGTGACCTGACGACGGCGATCAGCGCCTGGTCGCGGCTCTGGCGGCGGGGCTACTTCGACGGCGCCGGCAGGCCCTCGTTCCAGCTGGCAGCACGGGTGTCACGGTACGGGCTGCGCGCCGAGGCGGGCAGCGTCATGCAGACTCTGAACGCCCGCTTGGACTTCGTACTCGTTGCCGGGCTGATCGGTCCGAAAGCCGTTGGCCTGTACGCGATCGCGTCACGTTACGCCGAGCTGCTCCGTCTTCCGGCGCTCTCCTTAAACTACGTTCTGTTCCCTGCCTTCGCCCGCGCCGGGACCGTCCAGGCACGGTCGGAGACGAGCAGGTCACTCGCGCGGCTCTGGTGGACCCCGGTCGCCGCTGCCGTACCTATGGCACTGCTGGCGCCGTATGTCGTGCCCTTGGTCTACGGCGAGGAGTTCCGCGGGTCCAGCGGCCCGGCCCTGGTCCTGCTGGTAGGGATGAGCGGTGTCGTCATCAACGGCATCATCACGGCCTACCTTTCCGGTATCGGCAGGCCCGGGCTGGGCTCCATAGCGACCGGTGCTGGGCTCGTCATCACGGTGCTGCTCGATCTGCTGCTCATCCCGAGGTTCGGTGTCATGGGCGCGGCCGCCGCATCGACAGCTACCTACCTGACCACGACAGTCCTGCTCCTGGTCGCCTTTCGCTGGGTGGGCGCCGCACCCTCGCGTGCCGCATCGCCGGCAACTGCGAGCGCACTCCAGGTCACGCCATGAGCGCCCCGGTGCTCTGGACGCGGCCGGAGAGGAACGCGCGCCCGAACCCGAGGCTGGCGGCAAAGCGGATCTGCGAGGTGGTCATCGCCGCCTGCTTGCTCCTCCTGCTCACGCCCGTCCTGCTCGTCATCGCCACGCTGATCGTGATCGAGTCACGAGGAGCGGTGCTGTTCCGGCAGGTGCGGGTGGGGCGGGACGGCCGGCCGTTCCTCATCTGCAAGTTCCGCACGATGGTCAGCGACGCAAGCCGGTTGGGCGACAACATCAGCCCAAGGAACGACCCACGCATCACCAGAGTGGGCCGGTTCCTGCGTCGGTCGTACCTCGATGAGCTTCCGCAACTGCTCAACATCCTGACCGGGGACATGGCCCTGGTGGGACCCCGCCCGGAGACCCCGGAGTTCGTGCGGCTATACCAGCCATCCGATCTGCGTATCCTGTCCGTCCGTCCTGGGGTTATGGGGCCGTCGACGCTCGCCGGCATGGGCGAAGAAGACCGCCTGGCCCAGGCAGCCGACCCGTTGCGGCTCTACGTCTCGGAGATCCTGCCCGAGCGGGTGCGCGCTGACCTGGGCTACCTCGATGACTGGTCGCTCGGCCGTGACGCGCGCCTTGTGGTAGCCCAAGTGAGAGTGATTCTGCGGAGGCTTCGATGACAGTCACCCCGCGTGCTCCCGGTCGGGGCGTCCTCCTCCCCCGGGACGAACCGGTCCAGGTGCAGGAGTGGACAGACGGGCACACCTGGGACGCGTTCGTCTCCGGCGCGGCAGACGGGACCATCGCCCACCGCTGGCCATGGCTCAAAATCGTCCGCGACACGTACGGCCACCGCACGTTCGCTCTCGCAGCGGTTCGAGGGCAGCAGCTGTGCGGGGTTCTGCCGCTGGTGCTGGTCCGCAGCCTGCTATTCAGCCGGCAGCTGGTGTCGATGCCGTACCTCGACTGCGGTGGGATCTGCTCGGGCGGGGATGCGGGGGCGCAAGAGGCTCTCCTGCACGCCGCGCTCGGGCTGGCTCAGGAGCACGAGACACCGCTCGAGCTACGCCATCGCGACCGGCGCAGCTACGACCTGCCGGCATCCACTCACAAGGTCACGATGACACTTGACCTCGCCGGCGGTGAGTCCATGGCCTGGAGCCGCATCAAGTCCAACCGCCGTGGACAGGTGCGCAAGGCAACGCGCAACGGCCTCGCCGTCGAGGTGCATGGTGAAGAAGGCGTACCCGACTTCTTTTCGGTCCTGGCAGCAAACATGCGCGATCTTGGCTCACCGATGCACCGGCGGACGCTGTTCGCCTCCATCATGGAGAGCTTCGGCGAGGACGCCCGCATCCTGCTCGTGCGCTCCGACGCGCACACCATCGGTGCCGGCCTTGTCCTCCTGCACCGCGACACCATGGTCCTGCCGTTCTCCTCTTCACTGCGCCCATCGTTCTCGCTCGGAACCAACCAGCTCCTCTACTGGGAGGCGCTCCGGTACGCCGTCGCGCGCCAGTGCCGCACCTTCGACTTCGGGCGGTCCTCACCCGGATCCGGAACGTATGAGGCCAAGCGTGAGTGGGGCGCAGAGCCCGTGCCCCTGTACTGGTATCACGATCACGCGACTGGCAAGACCTACGAGACCACCCAGCGGCGAGAATGGGCCACCGACCTGTGGCGCCGGCTGCCCGTCCCGGTCGCGACAGCTGCTGGCCATCTCATCCGCGGCGGCCTCCCACAATGACCTGCCGGGCAGGCTCGCACCGACGGCCATCCACCCGGTCGTCGTTGGTGGCTCGCTGGGGCGTCGCGACGGCACTGTGGCTGGCGGCAACCTGGGCCGGGACACCCGCAGCCAGTCTGGCTGCCGACACCGCGCAGGCAGCACTGCCGGCGACTCCGATTGTTGCGCAGGGGGTCAGCAGTGCGGACCCGGCGCACCTCGTGCGCGACAGGGCTTGGGACTTCGCCGAGATGCGCAAGACCTTCAATGCAGTTGCTCTGCTCCCCGGCGACCCCTCGACCGTGCAGCAAGCCCGCGCAGCGGGTCTTGCTGTCGTCCTCGAGTTCGACTTCAAGGCGTACTTCTTTCGAGGGGAGGACATCTCGGCGAGGGTCGATGCCGTGGTCCAACAGATCCAGGCAGCCCCCGGGACGGTCGCCGCCATCGACATCGCCGATCGCATCAACGAGCGGAACGCACCGGCTGACGCGCTCCGCTACCTTGCGGCCACGGCTGGCGTGTTGCAACGCGAGGTCCCGGGCATCCCCGTCCTAGTCAACGTGTCGGACTGGGAGCTGACGTGCGGACGCCCCAACCAGTCGCCGTGCGGTTCCCACGGCGCCCGCTTCCGCTACGAAACAAACTCCGTTGCCGACGTCCTCTACCGCAGTGGCTACGTGGACGGTTTCACGATCGCCAACAACCTCAAGAACAACGATGTGGAGGCGCAGCGTGCGGCGTGGGTGGCGGCCCGGACGCGCTGGCCTGCGCCGTTCATCCTCTGGTCGACCAGCTCGCAGCTGTCCTTCCGCGAAGAGCGCTACGGGGGGACAGCCGACACCGCAGCTGCGACGGTTGCGGCGTACATGGCGGCGCCAATTGCCGGTGGCGCCGACGGTCTGGCGCTGTGGGCATGGCACCAGAAGTACCAGGGGGGCTTTTACTCCTTCCTCGACAAGGACAGCGGGACAAATCCGCTGTGGACGTCGATGGTGGCCACGACGAGGCTGATCAGTGCGGGCCGTGACCAAACCCCGACCCGACCTGCACTGGCGTTCGGAGGACAGACACAGTCGGCCGCACCAGCTCGGAACGCCACTGCTCGTGGCTCAGCCATCAAAGTTGGTCTGCTGTCGGCCCTCGGTTTCGGGGTCATCCTCGCCGTGCTCAGCGGAGGGATCACGAGTCGGATCCGTCAGCGACGTTATGTCTATACAGACTTGTCACTGTTATCCTCGGGCGTAGCAGAACACACTGCGAAGCATGACTGAATCCACGGCTCGAGAGCGCACTTATCAAGGGCCACCGGAGTCCGCGGGATCCCTCGCCGCGCCGGGGCGCGACCCCGGAACACGCCAACGGCGCGGTCACACGGCGCACCGACGTCGTCGAGATCTTTCTCAGCCCACCACCTCGATACGAGGCCGCTCATCACGTTGGGTCGCCGAGAACCGTAGCCGCGCTACGCCAATTGCAGGGGGACGGTTGTCCGGTCGCTCCCTACCGTCAGACTGCGATACGGCATCGCGTTCTAGCGATCGTCCGGGTGACCGACATGCGTAGTCGACGGGCACGGTACCAAGGCGCTCTGGTGGTGTCAGTTCTCGTGCTGTTCCTTGCAACGGCTGCTTCGTCTGCCCGTGCGGTTGTTTCCACGTTGTACGTCGGTGGCATTGCCTGTTCCGACACCGGATCCGGGACCGTGGCGCAGCCTTACTGCACTATCTCTGCGGCAGCGCGGGTCGCCGTCGCGGGCCAGACCGTACAGGTGGGTCCGGGCAGTTACGCAGAACAGATCCGCCCAGCTAATTCGGGTACGTCGACGGCACCGCTCACGTTCAGCGCGTCGCCGGGCGCGGATGTCACGGTGACTGGGGCCACGCACAGCTTTGATCTGAGCTACCGCAGTTACGTTAACGTCTCCGGCTTCACCAGCACCAACACCAGCTCGAGTGGGATCTACCTCAAAAACACCGACCATGCGACGATTTCCGCGAACACCGTGACCACCGCCGGGCAACCGGTTTCGGGGCTGACTGCGTACGGCATCTACCTCAACATGACGACGGACTCGGTCGTCCAGGGCAACCTGACCTACGGCAACAGCGGCGCCGGCATCTACCTCACCGGTGGCACGACCCGGGTGACCGTCGACCGCAACGACAGCCATGACAACGCCAACGGGTATCAGCGGGCTGCGACGGGGATCGATGTCCGTGCACCCAACAACGTCATCACGCGTAACCGCTTGCACAACAATGAGGACTCCGGGCTGCAGACGTACCCCGGTGGCGACAACAACCAGATCGTCGGCAACGTGGCCTATGACAACAAAGGCTTTTCAACGACCCCAGAGACAAACTGTGACAAGCCGCCGAGTGGGGCGTCTGGCTGCATTACAGGAGATCACGGTATCGATAACTACGGTACCCGTGGAAACTCACTTGTCGGCAACACCGTCTACAACAACGTCTCCGCAGGGATCAACGTCGAGGGGCTGACGGCAACATATCTCGCGTCCAGTATTGGTGAGAGTGACACGACGATCCAAGTGGGGAGCGCGAAGGGCTTTCCCTCCTCCACTAGCTTTCGCATCCAGATCGACAACGAGCGTGCGACGGTGGTCGCCGGCCAAGGAACCACGACATGGACGGTCATCCGGGGAGCGGACGGAACGACCGCAACATCTCATGCCGCGGGTTGCGACGGCTCGTCCTGCGCACTGAAGAACCTGAACGTCCTGCAGTGGGCAGGGTTCCTGCTCGAGAACAACATCAGCGTAGACAATGCGATCAAATGCCCAGACGGCAACGGCGACGTACGGACCCCCTGCAGCCGAACAAAGGGTGAGATCAGGGTAGATCAGTACTCGCGCGTAGGGTCCAGCGCTGACTACAACCTGTCGTGGACGAGTTCTACGACCTACCCATATGTGTACACGTGGGGGAACCCGATGTTTGCAACCTTGGGTGCGTTGAGGACGGCAACCGGGCAGGAGCTGCACGGCTCCCAGGCCAATCCGCTCTGGGCGGACGGCGTAGGACATAACTTCTTCCTGACCAGCGGCTCGCTGGCAATCGATGCTGCGGACTCGTCCGCGTTCGGCGAGTTGAGCACAGACGCCGACGGTGCATCCCGCATTGACGACCCCGGCACGACAAACACGGGCTACGGCCCAAGTACCTATGACGACAGGGGAGCTTTCGAGTATCAGCCCCCGATCGTAGGAACACCATGATCAATGACCAGAGGTTCGGCCGCAGAATTGCTGGGCGAATGCGGGCAGTCGTTGCACTCGTACTCGTCCTGATCACCGCCACGACTGCCGCCCGAATCGCCACGGCTGCGGTCGGGCCTCGTGCCACGATGACGGTTTCGGTCGTCGACGGGGACTTCGTCGAGACCTGCGACAGGGCGCTGGGCGTCCTCGCGCGGATTGGCAGGACGATGTCGAATCGCGATGCAAATCTCATCGATGACAGCAGGGCGATAGCTGGACTCGGGAGAAATGCGTCCGAGCTCCAGGCGATCATCAGGTCGACCTCGGACGCCGTACTCCCCGAGGCGCTACAAGATGTCATCGACGCCCTGTCGGCCTTCATCACGGTGACGGCTGACAGCCCACGAGCCGCCGACCTCCGGGCGGTGGCGGTTAATGCCGTGACAGGCTTCACAAAGATCTGTCCGTTACACAACGGCGGATTCGAATCCGGTTTGGCAGGCTGGTCAGTGACCGGTGCCAGCATCACCTTGATTCCTGCATCGCACAGCGGCGCGTTCGCTGCCCGTCTGACCAGCGACGGCAAGGCGGCCGTTCTGGCGACCCTCAGGGACGCAGTCACCACGACCTATCGCAACGGTTACAGCGTCGCCCTGTGGGTTCGTAGCAACTCTCCAACCAGCGTGACTCTCCGGCTGACGGAGCGTCGCGGCGCCACCGTGGTTGGTGGGACGCAGCGGTCGGCAAACATCGACACCGCCTGGCGGGTGTTGACGCTGTCGCACCACGTGGTGGCACCGGGCTCCTCGCTGGACGTCGTCGTCACTGAAACCGGCTCGGCCGCGGGGGCCAGCCTGGACATCGACGACGTCGGGGTGGTGCACCGGTAGCGGACGCCAACATCAGCGGCGGGGCGTCCCGCTTCTCGTCTTCCGCGCCGGGAGTTTCGTGAAGAAGTTGCCCGAGTGAGGCAAGGACATCTTCCGCTGATTCGCTTCACCAGCGACCATCGCAGCTGGCTAAGACCTCACCATCAGGGTCAGGGGTTGGACCCGATACCCCTCTGCCGCGTAACCATTCGGGTGCGGCTCCGCTGGAGTGACATTTGCGTCGTGGATGACGTCGGGTGGCCTGGTGTGGCGGCCGGCTGTCAAGCGACAGCGAGAACTGCCCGGAGACGGTCATGAGATCTGCCCGGTGGTGGCCATCGGATCTGCCCAGGGATGGCCACCAGGACTGCCGGATCAGTGGCCCGCGCGAGTCGCCTCCTGATCTTGCTGGTCGTTCGGTAGCTGGGCCAGGTCGGTGAACGCGACGGGTTCCTCGCAGTGTGTGCAGTTCCCACCCCGGTCGATGGGGACTGCACAGCTGCAGTCTGGGCAGCGTCGCTGGTTGACGAACCGTTGCTCGCAGTCGAGGCCTTCGTAGACGACGGCGAATTGGTCGGGTCGGTTCGGGGTGTGGCTTGGTGGCGTCATGGTCAGGTCCTGAGGGGGACGACGCCGACGCCGGCGAGGGCTTGGGACAACCGGACGCTGTCGCCGGTGGTTTGGCAGACGTGCGCATGGTGGAGCAGCCGATCGACGGTGGCTGTCGCGAGGGTCTTGGGCATCAGTTCATCGAAGGCAGCCAGGTGCAGGTTGAAGCTGACCGCAACGCTGCGTTTTCATGGGCGGCGTCGACCAGCCGTTAGAGGCCCTCGGCGGCATCCTGGGCTACCGGGAGTAGCCCCACGTCATCCACCTATGGGGATATCCGCATAGTGCGACGAGGTCGGCTTCGCCCCGTTGGACAGCACCGGCAGTCAGCTGCTGTTCCGTTTCGTCGCCGCGGCCTACGAACGCCGGAGCCTCGCGATTGCGAGCCACTGGCCGTTCGAGGAGTGGGGCCGGTTCCTCCCGGAGCACTCCACCGCGGTCAGCCTCCTGGACCGGCTGCTGCACCACAACAACGTCGTCGCCACCAACGGCGAGAGCTACCGCATGAAGGAAGCCCGCACCCGGTCAGGAGGACGCCCCACGAAGCGCTAAACCATCACGCGAGGGTGGGGACTTTCGTTGGCCACCAGCGGGGACATCCAGTTGGCCATTGACAAGTGGCAGGCGGCGTAGCCGATGGACAGCAGGATCGGCCTGTCCAAGCGCTCCGCTTCGGCGAAAGCCGCGGGTCCCCAGGGCCACCATTCGACGGGGTTTTGAGCGTGCTGAAGCAAATATGGACTGGTCTCAGCGGCCAATCGATTCGGCACGGGCCCGCACCCTCTCCAGTGATGTCACCTGTTCACGGCAGAACAGCAGACCACGCTCACGTCACAGACGCCCCTTCTGTCGGCCTTCGATCGCGCCCGGCTGGGATCGCCCACCGCTCTTTCGCGAAGCCAGCGTCGGCTGCTCGTTAGGCTCTCGGTCGCCGCACCCTTGACCACGGCAGAAAGCAGGACCTTCGTGGAGACCCGACGGCTTGGCCGGCTCGAGCACCGCAGCTCGGTGCTGCTCTACGGCGCGGCAGCGCTGGGCGAGGTCAGCCAGGAGGTTGCCGAGGCCTCCCTCGACCAGGCCCTCACTGCCGGCATCAACCACTTCGACGTCGCCGCCAGCTACGGCGAGGCCGAACTGCGCATGGGGCCATGGGTCGCACAGGTGCGGGACCGCATCTTCCTGGCCAGCAAGACCGGGGATCGCGACGCGGTCGCGGCACGGGCCAGCATTGAAAGCTCGCTGACCAAGCTGCAGACCGGCTGGCTGGACCTGCTTCAGCTGCACGCTGTCGGCTCGTTGGACGAGCTCGACCTCGTCACGGGCAAGGGCGGCGCGCTGGAGGCGGCGCTACAGGCCCAGCAGGAGGGGCTCGTGCGTGCGGTCGGCATCACCGGCCACGGGCACCAGGCCCCTGCGACCCACCTCGAGGCGTTGCGTCGCTTCCCCTTCGCTACGGTCATGACGCCGCTCAACGCGCGCCTGTGGCGAGACACTGATTACCGCCGCGACTTCGAGGCCCTGGTCGTCGAGGTCCGCGCTCAGGACGCCGGACTGCTGGCGATCAAGGCCGTCGCCCGCCGGAACTGGCCCGGCGCGCTCGCCGGACAGGACGTCGGGACCCAGACCCACGACACCTGGTATGAGCCACTCGCCGAGCCCCGCACCGTGGCTGCGGCGACGAGCTGGGTGCTCGCTCACGAGGAACTGACCGGCATGACGACCCCCGGGGACGTCCGGTTGCTCGGGTTGCTGCTGGCGGCTGAGCGCGATCGCCTGCCGCTTGACGAAGCCCGCCAGGTCCTGGATGAGCTACCGGACTACAGCTCGCCGTTCGTCAATATGCCGTTCTAACGGGAGGCGCACCGTTGCAGCGGAGCTGGTGTGGCCGCTGGCAACGGCTTCGCGTACCGCGATGGCTATGTACGCAGACCACGACTGCGTGGCCACCTCGGCCCACGGGCGGCACCTGTCCGACGGCATGATCACATCGCGATGAGTTCCTGAACGATCGTGTAGCCCGTGACGACATCACCCGTCGGAGCGCTGCCCAGCGAGCTGGTGGCGCCGACCTGGTGCCCAGGTCGACGGTCGACGAGCCGAGCTCGCCAAACCACGCCATCAAGGCGGCCCTCCCGACCTCGTTCGGGACATGGCCGGCAACATTTGCAGAAGGTCAAGACGACACTGCTCATGTGCTCTCCTCAGGTGCGCGGGCCGGCTCGGTACTGACCCGTCAACACGACGACGAACAGACCCCCGGCGAACCGACACGTCCCCTCCAGCACGGCGAGCACCGCTGAGTCCAGACCCGTGTCGCCCCCCCCGGAGGCGAGCTAACGCGCTGCGCGAACTCGTCCTCGGGCCGCGCGAAGCTCAGCGCGCCCGCCGCAGGCCGCAGCTGGGTCGCCCCACGGCCAGCATCCGCCGGGCGTCGACCTCGAGCAGGGGCTCGGCCAGCAGGAAGCCTTGGGCGACCGGGCAGCCCAGCCGCTCCAGCAGCCCCCACTGCTCGACGGTCTCCACGCCTTCGGCGATGGCGGTGAGCCCGAGACGGGCGACGAGCCCCACGACCGCGTCGAACAGCGCAAGCGCGTCGCGGTCGGTCTCGACGTCCTCCAGCAGGGACCGGTCGAGCTTGACCACGTCGACCGGCAGGCGCTTGAGGTAGGCCAGCGAGCTGTAGCCCGCCCCGAAGTCGTCGATGGCCAGGCGGACGCCGAGGCCCCGCAGCCCGTCGAGCACCTCGACCGCGGCTCGGACGTCCTCCAGGAGCACGTTCTCCGTCAGCTCGAGCAGCAGGTGCCCGGGGTGCACGCCGGTGTCGGCCAGCACCTCTTGGACCGTCGCGATGATGTCGCCCCGTAGCTGTACGGGCGACAGGTTGACGCTGATCTGCGTGTGCGCGGTGCCGGGCACCTCGTCCTGCCACCGGCGAAGCGTGGCGCATGAACGGTGCAGTACCTGCCGGCCGAGCTCGACGACCAGGCCGGACTCCTCGGCCAGGGCCACGAACGCCGCGGGCGGCAGCTCCCCCTGCAGTGGATGCTGCCAGCGCACCAGTGACTCGAAGCCGAGCAGCCGCTGGTCTGCTACCCGGACGACGGGGTGCCAGCGCACGAACAGCTCGTCACGCTCGAGGGCGCTGCGGAAATCCGCGATCCGATCGGTGCGTTCCAGCAGGTCGGCCCTCAGCCGGGGCTCGAAGACCCGGTACCGGCCCTTGCCTTGCGCCTTCGCGGCGTACATCGCCACGTCGGCGTCGCGCAGCAGGTCATCGGCGCTGCCTGCACCACCCAGCCGCGCCACGCCGACACTCGCACCGAGCCGCACGGCCCGACGCTCGACCTCGACGGGCTGGGCGAGCACGCTCACCAGTCGCTCGGCGAGCGCCTCGACCGCCTCGTCGCTGGTGGGGGTCTCCTCCGCCGTGCGGCCGTTGAGCAGGACCACGAACTCGTCGCCCCCGAGCCGGGCGACGAGGTCGCCGTCCCGGCAGGTCGCCTCGATCCGGCGGCCCACCTCGACGAGGACCCGATCGCCAGCGGCGTGACCGGCAGTGTCGTTGACGCTCTTGAACCCGTCGAGGTCCAGCAGCAGGACCGTCGCCCCACCCGCAGCAGCGGCGCGCTCAAGGCGCTCCCCGAAGGCGGCCCGGTTGGCAAGGCCCGTCAGGGCGTCGGTGTACGCGGCCGTGCGCAGCTCGCGCTCGAGCGCGACCCGCTCGGTCACGTCGGCATACACGCCGAGGTAGCCGAATGGCCGACCCTGCTCGTCGCGCAGGACGCTGGCGCTCATCTCCACGTCGACCGGGCTGCCGTCGTGTCGGCGGCGGCGGGCGAGCTCCCGGACAAGCGGTGCGTCGTCCAGGCGCTGCAGGTTCGCGCCGTACCCCTCCTCGGCCACGACCGGGTTCAGGCCGCCGACAACCTCGGCCGCCGGCCAGCCGAAGATCCGCTCGGCAGCGGGGTTCCACAAGCGGACGACGCCGTCGAGGTCGAGCTCGACGATCGCGACAGGGGTGTTGTTCACCAGCATCGACAGCCGACCGAGCGCCTCAGCCCGGTCCTCGCTCTGGGCCAGCAGCGCCGTGTGCAGCTGGGCGTTCTCGATCGCGACACTCGCCTGCGCGGCGTACATCTCCAGCAGCGCGAGCTGGTCGGCAGCAGGGCGGCGGCCGTCACGGGGCAAGTCCACGCTGATCACGCCGACCAGGCCGGAGCGGGCCGTCCGGAGCGGAGCGAACAGCTCGTCGAGCGGGTGCCACGCCGCATCGTTCTCCGGCACGGGCGTGTCGGGAACCCAGCTCGGTACCGAGTCCTCCTGCGGCACAAGGTGCAGGTAGTCCACGAGCAGCTCGCCAACCGGCTGGCAGACGCGCATGAGGTCGTCCCAGACCTCCCGAGGGGCGCTGGCGCCCAGGAGGGCTTCGCACGCTTCAGCAGTGCCCGCTCCCGCGACCACCTCGAGGTCGCCGCCCGGCATGACGAGATTGAGCACCGCGACGTCGAACCCGAGGCCGTCGACCAGCCCCTGGCACACACTCTGCAGGGTCCGGCCGAGGTCAAGGTCACCGTTGATCGCCCGGATCAGCTCGTGCAACCGCTCAAGCGAGGCGGCCCGGGACGCGTGAGGGCCGGATTCAGGCAGCGGCGCGAGCTGCACGGTCACTCCTTAAGGGTCGGCATCCTGACGGCCGAGTTGAGCCCACCACCGTAGGGGGACTTCGTCGCTGGAAGCGCGAGCCTGCGCCGAGCAGGCGCTGCGCCAAGGGGGACCCGCTGGCGCGCGCCGCCTGCCGGCTCGCGCAACTCTTTCGCCTCAGCAGACGAGGTCGCCGTAGATCGGCACCCAGCAGCGGATCGTGAAACCTTGTGGGTCAGCGGCGAACTCGAAGTCCGAGCTGAGCTGGCGCACCAGGAACAGCCCCCGGCTGCCCTCCGCCTCCGGTGGCGGCAGGGTCGCCCCCGGCAGCGCGAGCAGGCCGGGTCCGTCGTCGGTCACGGCGATCTGGACCTGCCCGTCGATCAGGGCCAGCTCCAGGCTGACCGCGCCCTGGGCCGCCCGGACCGCGTTGGCGAGCAGCTCAGAGATGACAAGGGCAGCAACGTCCGCCTTGCTGACGCCGGCGCCGGCGAGCCAACGCACGGCCTCGCGGCGGACGTCCCGCGCCTCGAGAGGGCTGGCGCCGATCGTCCACCGCACCTGTCCCCCTACGCATGACGACATGGCGGCCCTGTGGGCGCCGACAGA
>JAYUBO010000303.1:0-7614 GCA_043740815.1 Frankiales bacterium
GACCCGGTCCAGCGTGTACGACGTGACGATGCCGACCGCGGAGATCTCGCAGACGAGCCGGAGCAGGAGCAGCAGGTTGAGCGAGCGCGGACCGTCAGCGAGCAGCCGCTTCAGGCGCTTGGCCCCGGGCCGGGCGTCGGACACGAGCTGCTCGACGGCGACGCGCGACATTCGCGACAGCGCGGCCTCGGCCCCGGAGAAGGCGGCGGCGAGGATGACGAAGGCGCCGGCCACCACGAGGGGAAGCGCTTCGGAGACGGGGCTCACGCGGTCCGGGAGGCCTTCCACGACGCAAGCAGCTGCCCTTGCAGACCGAACATCTCGGCGTGCTCGGCAGGCTCCTCGTGGTCGAAGCCGAGCAGGTGCAGGACACCGTGGGTGAGCAACAGGTGCAGCTCCTCCTCGGTACTGTGGCCGGCGTCGGCGGCCTGCTGCTCGGCGACCGGCGGGCAGAGCACGACGTCCCCGAGCAGGACGGGCCCGAACTCGTCGGGTCGCTCGCCGTGGGCATGCCCGGCGCCACGCGAGCCACGCAGGTCGAGCTCATCCATCGGGAAGGCCATCACGTCGGTGGCTCCCGGCAGGTCCATCCACTTCACGTGCAGCTCGGTCATGTGCTCGGTGTCGACGAGCAGCACCGACAGCTCCGCGAGCGGCGACACCCGCATCGCGTCCAGCACGTGCCGGGCAACGTGCACGAGGGCCTGCTCGTCGACGGTCCGGCTGCTCTCGTTGGCGACCTCGATGCTCATGTGTTCAGCTCAGGTCGGGTCAGATCAGGTCGGGTCAGCTCAGGTCGGGTCAGCTCAGCGAAGGTCCGCGGGTCGCGGGTGTAGGCGTACCCGGCGAACAGCATGCGCACCACCCTTGTTTGGTCATCGCGCACGACACGCAGGCGTTCGCCCTGCTCGCGACCCGCCACAGCCTGCCAGGCGTCGGCGCCGGTCCGCTCGAGGCGGGTACGACGGCGTTCGTTGCCGCCTCGGGCGAGCATCGTGAGGGCGCCCTCGCGCCACTCGACGAGGAACTCGGTGCCCTCGGCCCACCACGGCCCGAGCAGGTCACGGACGCTGTCGGGGACGGCGGCGGCAGACCAGGCCGGTGCCGGTCGGGGGTCGGCGTCGAGCGCCTGCGTGAGCAGCTCGGCGGCGAGCCCCTCGGGGTCGGCCGCCCGACCGGTGTTGGTGAGCACCACCGCGCCGGCCCGCTCGGTGTCGTCGCGATAGGCGTAGCAGCCGGCGAGGAACCCGGGCATCGCCCCGCCGTGTCCATGCAGGACGCGCTCCCCCTTGCGCAGCAACATCAGGCCGCCACCCCAGGCGAGGGTGAAGGCGTGCGGGTCGAACACGACGACCGGCTGGCGCATCTCGTCGAGGGTGGTCACGGCCAGCACCTCCGGTGCCGGGTCGGCGAGGAACGCGGCCCAGCGGGCGAGGTCCTGCGCTGTGGACCACAGCTGCATCGCCGGTCCGGCCGCACCGGTTGCCATGTCGGGCTCGGGGCGTACGGCGTCGGCCCACGGCTCCGTGAGGTAGCCCTGCGCCCTCGGCGCGGTGGGGCTGACGCCGGTGCGGGTCAGGCCGAGTGGGTCGAGCAGGCGACTCTGCAGCGCTTGCTCCCAAGTACCCCCGGTGGCTCGGGCGACGACCTCGCCCAAGATCGCGTAGGCCAGGTTGCTGTAGTGGATGGCCGCGCGGGCCGGCAGCACCTGCTCGGCCTGCTCGAACCCGGCGAGCAGGCTCTCCCTGGAGGGCACGTCGAGGCTCACCCAGAGCTCCCCCACCGGCTCACGCTGCAGGCCGGACACGTGCGCGAGCAGTCGGCGCAGCGTGAGGTCGCCATGTCGGGTGCCGGGCAGGTGCTTGCCGAGCGGGTCGTCGAGGTCGAGCAGTCCCGCGTCGCGCAGCTGCAGGACGAGCACGGCCGTGAAGGTCTTGGTGATGCTGCCGATCCGATAGCTCACGTCGGTGCCTGCGGCGAGGCCCGCAACGGTCGTCGCGGGGTCGGCGACAGAATCCACCACGGCCGCGCCCACCGACCCCGACCAGGTGACCGCTCCGTCGCGGACGACAGCTGCCACGACGCTCGGTGCCTTCCAGGTGCGCTGCGCGTCCGCGAGCCGTCGGTCGAGGTCCTTCGCGTTCGGGGCGGAGCTTCCTGCTGGGCCGGGCGCCAGGGTCGAACGACGGGAGCCAGCCGTCACCGCTGGCCCCGTCGGGGGTCATCGCGGCGGCCGGGCGTGCGGACCGTGGCGGCCACCTCGGCGTCGTACAGCTCATAGGCGTCGACGATGCGGCCGACGAGTCGGTGGCGGACCACGTCGGAGCTGTCGAGGTCGGCGAAGTGGATGTCCTCGACGCCCTCCAGGATGTCGCGGACGACCTTGAGGCCGCTGAGCGTTCCGGTGGGCAGATCGACCTGCGTGATGTCCCCGGTGACGACGATCCTGGAGCCGAAGCCGAGCCGGGTGAGGAACATCTTCATCTGCTCGGCCGAGGTGTTCTGCGCCTCGTCGAGGATGATGAACGAGTCGTTGAGAGAGCGGCCGCGCATGAAGGCCAGCGGTGCGACCTCGATGGTCCCCGCCGCCATGAGCTTCGGGATGAGCTCGGGGTCGAGCATGTCGTGCAGGGCGTCGTACAGCGGTCGCAGGTAGGGGTCGATCTTGTCGAACAGCGTGCCCGGCAGGAAACCCAGCCGCTCACCAGCCTCGACGGCGGGCCGGGTCAAGATGATCCGGGTGACCTGCTTGGCCTGCAGGGCCTGCACGGCCTTGGCCATCGCCAGGTAGGTCTTGCCGGTGCCCGCCGGACCGATCCCGAACACGATCGTGTGGTCGTCGATCGCCTCGACGTAGCGCCTCTGGTTCAGCGTCTTCGGCCGGATCGTGCGACCGCGGTTGCTCACGATGTTGAGCGACAGCACGTCCGCGGGGCGGTCGTTGCCGCCCCCGGTGAGCATCGCGAGGCTGCGCTCCACGGCGTCCGCTGTCAGCGGCTGGCCCTTGTCGAGCAGGCCGAGAAGGGCGTCGAACAGCCGGGTGGCAAGGGCATTGTCGGCGGCAGAGCCGGTGATCGTGATCTCGTTCCCTCGCACGTGCACGTCGCTGACGAGGACCGTCTCGATAACCTGCAGCAGCTCGTCGCGACGGCCGAGCAACGTCACCATGGATTGGCTGTCGGGCACCACGATCTTGGTGGTGACGGACTCGGTAGCCGGGGTCTCAGACATCAGGACCACAGGCTAACCCGCGAGCGCACCCAAGTTCTTGCCGCCGAGCACGTGCACGTGCAGGTGGAACACCGTCTGCCCGCTGTCCGGCCCGGTGTTGGCGATGATGCGATGCCCGCCGCTGAGGCCTTCGAGCTCCGCGACCTCCGCAGCTGCGGCGAAGACCTCCCCCAGGTACGCCGGGTCGGCCACTGCCAGCGCAGCGAGGTCGGTGAAATGCTCCTTGGGCACGACCAGCACGTGCGTCGGCGCCCAGGGTTGGAGGTCGCGGAAGGCATAGGTACGGGCCGTCTCGTGCACCTTCGTCGACGGGACGTCGCCCGCGACGATGGCACAGAACAGGCAGCCGTCAGCCACGACGCCGCCCGCCCGCAGTGCCGTGCCGGTGCCGCGTCAGGTAGAGCCCGGCCGCTCCGCCGACGCCGAGCAACACGGCCGCGACGACGACCAGGCCCACCAGCTCGGTGAGCTTCCCACCTGCGCTGGTGGAGGCGGCCGGTTTCGCGGCCACCGACGGGGTCGGGGTCGGGGTCGGCGTCGATGTCGCGAACCCGGTGATCTCAGCTGCGGTGGCAACCGGGTTGGCGCTGCTGACCGGTGCATGGGTCCTGGAGGGGGTGGTCACCCGCGGCCGCGGGCTGTAGGTCGCCGGCAGCCGGTAGGTGGGACGGGCGCTGGGTGTCGTTGCACCGGCTGTGGCGGGGCCGGCCGTCGGCGCGCGGGTCGCCGGACCGCCCGTCCCCGCAGCCGTTGGCTTCGGGGTGGGGGCGGCGGTGCGCGGGCTCGTCGGCACAGGGACCGGCGTCGGGGTAGGTGTCGGCGCACTCGCGGGTGCGGCCGACCCGGCCGGGGCGGCCAGCGCCACCGACGTACCGGCTGCCCCGAGGCCGACCGACAGCGCGAGGGTGGGCAGGGTGAGCACCGCTAAGCCGGCCATCAGGACGCGGAGCCGCGGATGCATGGACCGATGCTACGAGGTGGTGTGCCACGAGGTGGTGGTGTCGTGGCGAGGGTGGACGACAACCTTCCCGCCACGCTGCGCGTCGTGCTGGCTGTGAACACCGCGGCAGGTCCACCATGAGGGCGTCAGGGGGTGCTGGCGCGGTGCTCGAGGGTGTGGAGGACGACGCGCTGTCGTCGCTGTACACCGCGCACTACCGGAAGCTGGTGCGCCTGGCGGCCCACCTCACCAGTGACCGGGACAACGCCGAGGAGGTTGTCCAGGACGCGTACGTGAAGATGCACGGCTCGTGGCGCGGACTGCGGGACCCCGACAAGGCCGAGGCCTACCTGCGCACGACGGTCGTCAACCTCTCCCGCTCACGGTTACGGCGACGGCAGGTCGCCGCGCGACATGATCCCGACCCCCTGAGGGACACGGCCAGCGCCGAGAGCAGCGCCCTCGAGCACGACCAGCGCGACGCCGTCCTGCGCGCCCTACGTGCCCTCCCCCGACGGCAGCGTGAGGCGGTGGTGCTGAGGTACTACGGCGACCTGACCGAAGCCCAGACCGCCGTGGCCATGGGCTGCAGCATCGGCTCGGTGAAGAGCCACTCCTCGCGCGCCATGGCGGCGCTGCGACCCCTTCTGGAGGCCCAGCGATGACCCCCCAAGACCGGCTCAGGGAAATCCTGCACGCCGATCCCTGGACACCGTCCGGCGACGGGCTGGCGCGAATCCAGCAGCGCCTGGCCCGCCGACGCCGGCTCCGGCTGGCTCTGGTGCCCGCGACGGGACTGCTCGCCGCAGCCGCCATCGTGGTGTACGTCGCGTCCGGCGATGCGGGTTCGCAGAAGCTGATCCAGGACCCGGCAACGCACCGGCCCACGGCCAGCACGAGCCCCTCGCCCGACGTGAGCGCTCCCCCCACGACCCCGGTCACTGACACCTACGCCGGCGCGCTGTGGCCGTTCACGTCCCAGCGGCAGGCCGACGCGTGGACGGCCGACCACGGCAGCCGCCCCTGGGCCGCCGACCAGACCAGCGTCGCTGCCCACTTCGTCACCGACTACCTCGGGCTGTCCGGGGTCACGGCCGACAAGGCGTGCGCCACCTGCACGAAGGTGCTGCTCACCGGCAGCAACGGCCGCACGGTCGGCACGGTCCACCTCGTCGGCAACGGCGGAAATACCCGCAACGGGCCGCCGTACTCGGTCGGGAGTGTCGACGGGGGCGACCTCACCGTCACCACACCAGCCGCCGGTGGTGTCGTCGGCAGCCCCCTGCACGTGAGCGGGCGCGTCACGGGCGTGGACGAGAGCATCCTGTTGCACCTGATCTCTGCCACCGGTCGCGACCTCGCCTCGACCAGCACCCCCGCCGGGTCGGCGCTGCCGTGGCAAGCCTCGCTGACCTGGACCGACCGGTCCTGGTCGACAGCAGGCCTGGTCGCCACGACCACCTCGTTGAAGGACGGTTCGGTGACCCGTGTCGCGGTGGTCACCGTCCATCGGGGCAGCTCCGCGGGGTCGGGCTTCGCCGGGCTCAGCCACGGCCACGTCGTGCTGCAGAGCGGCGCCACGGGCGCGCTCGTGCGACAGCTGACCTTCCCGCCGGCCGGCAAGGTGGACACCGGCCTGAGCTGGAACGGCAGCAGCCTGGTGTGGACTCGCGGGCAGCAGACCGGGTGCGGCGACGAGCTCGACCGACTCGACCAGGGCCAGGTCACCACCGTCGTCCCGTCCGGAACGGCTCACCTCGGCTCGCCCCAGCTCTCACCGGACGGACAGGTTCTCGCCTACCTCAGCAGCCCCTGTACGGGGGGCAGCCAGACGCTCCAGGTGACCAACGGCACCGTCAGCCGCACGATCACGCTCAACGGGCAGATCGTGACGCTCGCCGACGTCATGGCCGACGGCACGACACTGGTTGACGTCCGCGGGTCCGGCAACGTCCGCACCCTGGTCGTCGTGGGACCGGCAGCGACCAGCCTGACCCAGGGCACCCAGCTGCACACGACGTGCACCACCCTCAGCGGCGCCTTCGACGGCCCGACGCCGGTCGGCTGGGAGAGCTGCGGGGACGGCGTGCGGGTTGCCCGCTTCGCCGCCGACGGCTCGCGCGCAGGCGCCGGACCCCTGCTCCCCACGAAGGCCTACGCCGAGGACGTGTCGGTCCGCGACGGAGTCGTCCTCGCCTGGCTGTACGACGGCAGCCAGCTCGGCCGGGTCGTCAGGGTCGACGGCGCCACCCTGACGGTCCTCGCGCCGAACGCCGGCTGCTCGGTGGTTCCCGAGCCGGCGGGCTGCGTGCGGTCGCCGGACTGGTAGCCCCGCGCCGTACAGTCACGACATGGCGACGCTGGTTCAGGACCTGCTCGACAGCGTGCCGTCCTGGGTGATCTACCTCGTGGTGTTCCTGCTGCCCTTCCTCGAGGCAAGCGTCTTCCTCGGCTTCGTCATCCCCGGCGAGACGGCTCTGGTGTTCGGTGGGGTGCTCGCCGGCCAGGGCAAGGTGAGCCTCAGTGTGCTGCTGGTGCTCGCGGTCGTCGGAGCGATCACCGGCGACGCGGTCGGCTACGCCGTGGGCCGGCGCTTCGGGTCCGGCCTACAGTCCAGCAAGCTGGGGCAGCGGATCGGCGACGACCGCTGGCGCACCACCGAGGCGTTCCTCAACCGGCGCGGCGGCACGGCGGTCTTCTTCGGCCGCTGGACGGCCCTGCTGCGCGCGATGGTCCCTGGGGCCGCGGGCATGGCCCGCATGCCCTATCGGACGTTTGCACTCTACAACGCCCTCGGCGGCACACTGTGGGCGGTCGCGTGCGTCTACGGCGGCTACCTCGTCGGTGACGTCATCGGCAGCTACCTGTCCAACATCGGCTACCTGCTCATCGGTCTGGTCGTTGTGGCGCTTGCGCTGCACCTGTTCAAGCGGCGACGAGAGTCCAAGAAGTCGCGGGAGCCGGCTACCAGCGACCTGTCCGTGCACTGACCACGGCGACGGCAGCCGCGCCCGCTGTCGAGGTTCGCAACACCGAAGCCCCCAGCCGTACGGCGGTGCCACCGAGCAGCGCCAGCTCCTCCGCGGCGATGCCACCCTCGGGGCCGACGACCAGGACGATGTCACCGACACCGACAAGGTCGAGCCCCGCCAGCGGGACACTCGCCCGCTCGTGCAGGACCACGAGCATCCCGTCGAGGGCGGCGACCTCACCGGTGGTCGCCGGCTCGGTCACCACGGGCCACCATGCCCGCCGCGACTGCTTGGCGGCCTCGCGGGCTGCCGACCGCCACCGCTCGAGGGCCTTCGCCCCCCGGTCACCGGACCACGACACGACGCAGCGGGCAGCACTCCACGGAACGACCACGTCGACGCCCAGCTCGGTGGCCAGCTCGACCGCCAGCTCGCCGCGGTCACCCTTGGCCAAAGCCTGGACCAGAGTGA